>JAQWQH010000239.1 GCA_029244805.1 Flavobacteriales bacterium | reverse complement strand
CAGGACATAACTTGTCCATCATAATTTAAAGGTTAAAGATAATAAGGTGTAAGGGTGCTGTTTGCGTTGATTTGATTAATTGTTAACGCGTTTCTGTTAAAACTATTGCATGTAAATCAACATCGAAGAAAAATAAATTGTCATCTTTATACGCAATAAACACAATATATTTGAATTTTGACTTCAGCAGAGAACAGCATATCTATCAGTAATATCAATGTATTTCAACGTGAATTATTGGTACTCAAAAACGTAGAGTTAACCCTCCAAAGAGGAGAGTTTGTCTACTTAATTGGTAAAACGGGTAGTGGAAAAAGTAGTTTACTTAAAATACTATACGGGGAATTAAGGCTAAAAGAAGGAAATGCTACTGTTGCTGGTTTTAACTTAATCAAACTCAGAAAAAGAAAAATTCTAGCTTTAAGAAGAAAATTAGGAATTGTTTTTCAAGACTTCCAACTACTTACTGACCGAACTGTTGAAGAAAATTTAAAATTCGTAATGCGCGCTACTGGCTGGAAAGACAAAAAGAAGGTAAAAGCACGAACCTCTGAATTATTGGAAAAAGTTGGAATGGCAGAAAAGGGCTTTAAGTTCCCACATCAAATATCTGGGGGTGAACAACAAAGAATTGCCATTGCAAGAGCTTTGATTAATGATCCTGAAATTATTTTGGCGGATGAACCAACTGGGAACTTAGACCCAGAGACAACCGAGGAAATTATGCGTTTGCTTTTCGAAATAAGTGGCACAGGCAAAACAATATTGATGGCTACACATGACTACGATATGATGCAACGTTTTCCATCCAGAACTATGCGTTGTGAGGACGAAGCAGTTACTGAGATTAATTTAGCAGAAGCACCTGAATTTAAAATGAATAGGTTTTAATTTAAAAGAAATCTAAATAATCAAGTACTCGACTTTATTCTGAAGTCAACTGACTTCTTCCATCAACTAAATATTCAATAGATTCTCTATATTTACGGTAAAGCCACAGTGCAGATAACACACATATGTGTTTTATCCGCTTGTTAACAAACAAATAGAATCAACTTGCATGAAATAAAGATAATTTTTAAAGATATATAAAAGCATTTATATGAAAAATAAGGCATTAAAAATCGGGGTTTTGTATGTTCTAATATCAGTTTCCGTCAGTTTATTATTTTACCTTTTTATGTATAGCACAGAACTCAAGAGCGAAAAGATTACCTTATCTGGCAAATTGTTTTTGTCATTTTGTAGTGGTTTAATAAGTGGGTGGTGGATTACAGCTCCTATATGTAGAATTAAATTTGGTGAAGTACCATTTTTGAGAAGTTTTGCGGCATTTCCTGCAATTATTCCAATTACATTACTGCTTATAAATGTGCCAGCTGGTAGCTTAGGTTTATTGATTTTCCCTTTGGCGTTTCTTCAATTTACGTTTATGATGTCGTATTTGTGCTGGCTGCATGGCCTTGAGTTTTTCGCCCTCTTCAAGCGATCAACGTACTCTAACCTTTTTCGTGAAAGAAAAAATAAATGAATTGTCGGAAGAACAATGAAGCACATTGCTGTCATATATCTTTAAAGGAGGTTAAATTCTTGTCTTCATTGATGTTTTTGAATATAAAAACAGAAGAGAGTCAAAGCACAATTACTCAAAACGAATTAAAGCCGTTTGGTTAGTTTATCTTATGTTTTCCTTATCATTACATTGTCTTTTTTAATTTTTAAAGAATTAACCCAAATGAGTATAACGGTAATACATTTTTTTGGGTCAGTATAAAACATCTATTATGAAATATCTATTCCTGTTTTTCTTACTTGGATTAATGGTTGGTTGTGGAAATATGTCAAGTAATTCTGTAGAAAAAAAGAAGCTAAAACAAGAAGTTTTTTCCAGTGATATGATTACGATGGTTGGTGAACGTGCCTTCCTTAAAAACAATCCCGCTGGTTTTTCGGGCGTAGTGGTAGATAGGTATTTGAATGATTCTTTAAAGTCCAAAAGAACTTTTAAAAATGGCTTTTTAAATGGCTTTTGGCGCGAATGGACTGAAAATGGGCAGCTTACCTACGAATTGAATTATAAATTCGGCAAAGCGAATGGGATGCATAGACAATGGCACAGCAATGGACAGCTGAGCTGTGAATGGAATTGCCTAGATGGACAAAGACAGGGTGTAGGTAGAAGATGGTATGATGATGGTCAGTTGAGAAGCGAAATACACTATAAAGACGGAAAGGGGGTTTTAGAAAAGACCTATTTCAAAAATGGCAATATGAAAAATGAGATTAATTATAGTGATGGGAAGGGTCTCGACGGTTTATGGAGACAATATTACGAAAATGGTCAGTTAGAGGCTGAAGTAAACTACAAAGAAGGTAAAAAAGATGGTTTGTGGAAACAATATTACAAAAATGGTCAATTGGGGGCTGAAGGAAATTGGAAAAACGGTGAGCAAGATGGTTTGTGGAGAGCATGGCATGAGAATGGGCAGTTCATGTATAGAAAGAATTGGAAAGATGGAAAGCTCCTGCAATAACATTGCTTTAACGAAATCATTGATTAACAATTAAACCTGATTATTACTTCCACACCTAAGGTTGAATTAAACTCAACTGATCCATCAATTTGCTGAACAAGATCTTCAATTAATTCAATTCCCATACCCTTTTTTATGGTTTCT
>JAQWQH010000238.1 GCA_029244805.1 Flavobacteriales bacterium | reverse complement strand
GTAGCGCGAGCGAGATTTGAACTCGCGGCCTCAGGGTTATGAATCCTGCGCTCTAACCAACTGAGCTACCGCGCCATGATTAGAAGGGCGCAAATATATAAATTCTGATTAACTACAAGAGATTTCTTGAAGGATATTTTACAAGACTTTTTTATTTCTTTAAAAATTGACCGAAAATGAAATTTTAGAACCTTTCATACAAAAATGACATTGTAAACCTATTATTATTGTTATATTGTGCGCATTCCAATTCTGGAATAAATAGATTTTTAGAATGAAAAAAATTAAATACGAATTAGAATATATAGTCAATACTTCACCAAATATCTTATTTACGTGTATCACTACACCCAGCGGACTATCTGAATGGTACGCTGATGATGTAAACATTAAAGATGATCGATATACTTTTTTTTGGGATGGAGATGAAGAGGTTGCAAAATTAATGCAACAAAAAAAGGGAGATTCTATTCGTTTTCAATGGGAAGATGATGAAGGTGAAGATTACTACTTTGAAATGTTAATCAACATAGATCCTCTTACAAAAGAAGTAGCTTTGATTGTTACCGATTTTGCTGAAGAAGATGAGATGGATGGAGCAAAACTTCTCTGGGACAATACGGTTGCTAAATTAAAACAGGTCATTGGCGGATAACATTCTTCCTTTTTTACCGTTCTATATTTCTAAACTAATTAAATACACTCTGTCTTGAAAAAACTTGGGTGGGTTGTTCTTAAAGCTTTTATAGGTCCTTTCATTCTTAATTTTATGATTTGGATGGTCATATTAGACCTCCAATTTGTATGGTTATATGTTGATGACTTTATGGGTAAGGGACTAGAATGGTACATTATTCTGGAACTCCTATTTTATGCTTCTGCAACATGGGTTCCGGTAGCTCTTCCTCTCTCTATTCTGCTTGCTTCAATTATGGCATTTGGAAACTTAGGAGAACACAATGAACTAACAGCAATGAAAGCTTCTGGGCTGTCATTAACAAAAATCATGAAACCTTTAATCGTTTTAATGGTTTTTGTTTCCGCTGGTGCTTTTTTCTTTTCCAATAACCTATGGCCATTAGCGAAGTTTAAAATGCAGGTGCTAATTACCGATATTCAAAACACCAAAGCTGGAATCATCTTGAAAGAAGGTATTTTTTACAATGAAATGGAAAATTTCAGCATTCGAGTTGGGAAGAAAAGTGAAGATGGAAAGGACTTATACGACCTAGTAATATACGACTACTCAGGAACTCTAAAACCCAACAAAATTGCCACAGACCCTAGAGATTATAAAAGAATAATACGCTCGCAGCAAGGTAGAATATCACAATCAAAAGACAAGAAAAAACTACTCTTAGATCTGGTTGATGGATATATTGTTCAAGAAATGGACCCAGCAAGTGTTGCTAATTCTGAAATGCCTTTTATGCGCTATTATTTTGATAAAGCTGCCTTAAGTTTCAACCTTACTTCTATGGAGTTCGAAAAAAGCGAAGATGATGTATACGAGAACCCGGAATACTTATTAAGCCTCAGTCAAATTCAAGAATTAAAAGACTCCACGTACAAAGAAGCGGAAAAAAGAACACAAAGAACAACCACATTTATTGGCAATACGCTTACCTTTCTGAGAACAAAAAATGACTCCAGTAAAACATTAAAAAGCTTTACTCCTACCTTGAATTATTTTGAGTCGCTCTCAAAACCCAATCAAAAAAGAAATATACATGGTGCCATTGCATCTGTTAAAAACACAATAAGAACTCTGGAAATGGACAAAAGAAGAGTTCAGCATACTCGGCAATATTTATCAAATTTAGATGTTGAATGGCACCGAAAATATACACTTGCTTATGCATGTATGATGCTATTCTTTCTCGGCGCACCATTAGGGGCTATAGTTCGAAAAGGAGGCTTGGGCTGGCCGGTTATTGTAGCCATTCTCTTATTCCTAGTCTATTTCATACTTACAAGAGCGGGAGACGAAATGTCGATGGCTGAAGAAATTAATGTTACCTTAGGGATGTGGCTTAGTGCAATCGTGTTGAGTCCAATAGCAATTTTTATTTTCTACAAAGCAAATAATGACTCAAAATTATTTGATATGGAATTTTACCAAAAGCTATTTAAATTTAATTTTGGAAAAAAGAAGTAATGAAAGTCTTACAACTATGCCATAAGCCTCCTCAGCCCTCGGTTGACGGAGGGTGTATCGCAATAAATAACATAACAAAAGGCTTTATAGAAAATGGAGTTGACGTAAAAGTTCTCACAATTAGTACAAAAAAACACCCTTTTGACAAAAAACACTACAGCAATGATTACCAATCTGCTACCAATATTGAGAGTGTATTTGTAGACACAAAAATAAACCTTGTAGACGCATTCTCTAGCCTTGTTACATCGGACTCGTATAATATCAGTCGTTTTTTCTCGACAGATTTTGATATTCTTCTGCGGAAAACACTGGAAGCAAGCGCATACGACATTGTCCATTTGGAAAGCCTATTCATGACTCCTTATGTGCACACATTAAGGAGGTTCTCTAACGCGAAGATCGTTCTTCGTTCTCATAATTTAGAATACATGATTTGGCAACGGCTTTCAGTTGCACCGGCTAATCCGGCAAAAAAAGTTTACCTAAAAATATTGGCGCAACAACTAAAAAAATATGAAACCAATATATTTTCCTCAATTGATGGAATTGCCAGTATAAGTTCTCAGGATCAAAATAAATACATGGAACTTGGCTGTAAAAAACCGATGATTACCCTTCCTTTTGGAATAAGCTTAAAAGCATACAAAACAGCGACTGATTTAAAAGCAAAAAAAATAAATGAATTCAAACTTTTTCACATAGGAGCTATGGACTGGAAACCGAATATGGAAGGAATTTCTTGGTTTATAGAGGAAGTGTGGCCTTTTGTTTTAAAAGAAAACCCAAATTTCGAATTACACATTGCCGGAAGGTCTATGCCAGAATGGTTAATTGAAAAAGAAATACCAAGTATGACTAATCATACTGAAGTTGAAAACGCGCAAGATTTCATGTTGTCAAATGACATTATGGTTGTACCACTGTTATCTGCTGGAGGAATGCGCATTAAAATTATTGAAGGAATGGCTTTAGGACGCGTTATCATTTCTACAACAATCGGAGCGGAAGGAATAGATTATACAGATGGTGAAAACATTTTGATTGCTAACAGCGCACAAGAATTTAAACAGCAACTTTCATGGTTAAAGGCAAACCCGGAAAAATTGCATGAAATTGGTCAAAATGGAAAAAAATTAGTAGAGACCTATTACAATAATCAACGTATAACAGAAAAACTTCTTTCGTTTTACGCTAAAGTCTTGGGCAAATGAAAATTTTCGTACTTCTTTCGCGTTTTCCTTATCCTTTGGACAAAGGAGATAAACTGCGTGCTTATTACCAAATAAAAGAATTATCTGCGCTTCATGAAGTTCACCTGTGTTGTTTAGATGACAGCAATGTGCAAAGCGAACATATAAAGCATTTGGAAGCCTATTGCAAAAGTGTAAACGTAATCCAATTGCGAAAATGGCAAATTGCAATGAGTCTATTTATTGGACTATTTTCTTCATTACCCTTTCAGGTATGGTATTTCTACCAAAGCCACGCACATCGTAAAATAAAGCAACAAATAAAAAATATTCAACCTGATCATATCTACTGTCAATTGCTAAGAACTGCGGAATATGTAAAAAACGAACATGCTATTCCCAAGACATTGGACTATATGGATACATTCTCAAAAGGAATGGAAAGGCGCATAGAACATGGTGGTTGGAAAAAAGCATTCATTAAAATAGAATTCCAAAGGCTTAAGAAATATGAAAATTTAATTTTCGAATATTTTGAAAATAAAACAATAATTTCCAAACAAGATCAAGAATTTATATTTCATCCAAATAGATCCAAAATAGCGGTTATTCCAAATGGAATAGATTTATCCAAATTTACACCTTTAGAAATTGACAAACAGTATGATCTGGTTTTTGTTGGCAACATGCGCTATGCACCAAATGTTGAAAGTGCACTCTTTATTGTCAATGAGATCCTACCTCTTCTTCTCAAAGAAAAACCTGATATTAGAATTTTACTTTCAGGATCATCTCCTGCAAAAGCGGTATTGGAACTCGCTTCTAAATATGTAACAGTTTCAGGCTGGGTAGATGACATTAAAGAATCTTACGCGAGAGGAAAAATATTTTTCGCTCCTTTAAACATAGGTACGGGTCTTCAAAACAAATTATTAGAAGCAATGGCAATGCGAATTCCTTGTATTACCTCCAGTCTTGCCAACAATGCGCTCAAAGCCACAGATAAAAAAGAAATTTTAATAGGAAATACTCCAGAAGAATACAACCGTCTCATACTTCATTTACTTTCCGACACCGAAAAAAGTGAGGCCATAGCAGAAGCTGGAAAGAAATACGTGGAAAACACCTTTGACTGGAAGGTTTCAACACAAAAATTAATACATTTAATCGAAAACAAGAAGTAATCCGTAGAATCATCTTTATTTAACCTTATCTTTGCAACCTCATAAAAAAAGCACATGGAATTTCAATTAGATTCAATAGAAGACGCAATAGAAGACATCAAACAAGGGAAGGTAATTATTGTTGTAGATGATGAAAACAGAGAAAACGAAGGGGATTTCTTAACTGCCGCAGAAAACGTCACTCCCGACATAATCAATTTTATGGCAACTCATGGCCGTGGGCTTATCTGCGCACCTTTAATAGAAAATAGATGCGATGAATTAGGTCTCGACTTAATGGTACAAAATAACAGTGCTCAATTTGAAACACCGTTTACTGTTTCTGTTGATGTAATTGGACGAGGCACTACTACTGGAATCTCAGCAAGCGATAGATTCGAAACAGTAAAAGCGCTTATCGATCCAAATACACAACCGAATGAATTGGGAAAACCTGGGCATATTTTTCCGCTGAGAGCAAAAGCTGGAGGTGTACTAAGAAGAGCTGGACATACAGAAGCAGCTATTGATTTTGCTCGTTTAGCAGGGTTTAATGCAGCAGGTTTAATTGTTGAAATATTGAATGAGGATGGATCTATGGCCAGATTGCCGCAGTTAATTGAAATTGCAAAAAGGTTTAAACTTAAATTAGTAAGTATTGAAGATTTAATTAATTACAGGTTACGTCATGAATCATTAATTGAAAAATTAGTAGAAGTAGATATGCCGACTAAACATGGTGATTTTAAATTAGCTGCTTTTAAACAAACTACATCTGGAGAAGAACACCTTGCAATTACGAAAGGAAATTGGACGGAGGATGATGCTGTTTTGGTTAGAGTTCATTCATCTTGTTTTACTGGTGATATATTAGATTCTTTAAGATGCGACTGTGGCCCTCAATTAGCCGATGCTTTAGATCAAATAGAAAAAGAAGGAAAAGGGGTTGTATTATACATGAATCAAGAAGGTAGGGGAATTGGCTTAGTCAATAAGCTTAAAGCGTATAAGCTTCAAGAAGAGGGTTACGATACAGTAGAAGCCAATCTGAAGCTAGGGTTTCAAGCAGACCAGAGAGATTACGGAATAGGAGCGCAAATATTAAGACACCTCGGAGTACGTAAAATGCGTTTAATGACAAACAATCCAAAAAAGCGTACCGGATTAATTGGTTATGGGCTGGAAATAATTGAAAATGTTGCTATCGAAGTTGCTCACAATGAACATAATGAAGCATATCTTAAAGCAAAAAAAGACAAGTTAGGACATTCTTTGAAAATAGGAGGGAAATAATTAAATCCTGGAAAATTGCTCTGGAAAGGACAGAAAACCTTAACCTAGTGTTTTTCTTTCAGTTTCAAGGTATCTTTTTTAATCCAATAGATATCTCAATATGCGAATATTCGGCAGTTACAGATTGAATATCTTTCAGCATTTTATCCATCGAGGCAGGCTTTTCTGAATAGGATATACAATCACTTTTAGTTTTATCCACACCATTATCAGAAAAACTGGCAAAAGATAACGATATAATAGAAATTCCATTTTTCAATAAATACGTCATTGAATTTTCTACGATATTTCTATCAACTAGAATCGTATTATTCATACCAACAGATTGTCCATTTAAATATTCTACTAATTTAGCTTCCTGTGTTGTCATGATTTTTGGTGCTGATTAGCACAAATTAACAAAATAAATTAGAACCCTCAAAGCTTACCAGACTGATTCAGTTATATAAATTATAATGGTCAATTTTTTCAAACTGAAACTACAGACATACAAAAAATTGTTGCTTCAGGAAAATCCGTACATATCTTTACTCAATATCGAAATTATCCGATTATCATTTGATTATAATATTTGGAAGGTTAGATCAAAAAAAATCGATTTGTAGCTACCCTTATTCAAGTCTTATTTGCTGTACCTTAAAAAAGGTATTTTGCTATTACAATTTCAAAAAAAGCGCATAATGATACATCTTGTATAATTCTCTTCATTAGGTTTGCTTGAAAATAGCATTCATGAAAAAATCAATATTACTATCCATATCAATTATACTAAGCTTAACTTTTGTTTCATTCTCACAAACTGCTAAAAGAGAAAAAGATCGAGAATCCATTAAAAAGATGTGCGGTTGTTTTGAGGTTGAATTTAAATTTTCAGAAACATTTAACTATTCAGAAGATAGTTTATACGTTCCTTCAGAAAATAAAATTGCCCATGCACTCGAATATGCTCAGTTAGTTCAAGAAAAAGATGATTTAATAATGATTCAACACCTACTAATAGTTGGAGACGAATCTAATCCTCATATTGTTAAACATTGGCGTCAGGATTGGCTATTTGAGAATAAAGATTTCTATTCTTATGATGGTGACAACAAATGGGACTTCCTAAAGAAGAATGAAAGTGATGTCGCAGGAAATTGGACACAAAAAGTTTATCAGGTAGATGATAGCCCCCGGTATGAAGGAAATGGATCTTGGGTTTATGTGGATGGAAAAACATATTGGGAAAGTGAAACAAATGCCCCACTGCCGAGGCGAGAATATACGAAACGGAGCGATTACAATATAACGCTAAGACGCAATAAGCACATTATTAGAGATGAAGGATGGGTACATGATCAAAATAACGATAAAATTCTGCGAGAAAAAAGAAAAAAGGACTTTGTAATTGCTGAAGAAAAAGGAATTAACACATATAAAAGAGTTCCAGACGAACGTT
Organism: Flavobacteriales bacterium; assembly: GCA_029244805.1. Taxonomy (GTDB): domain Bacteria; phylum Bacteroidota; class Bacteroidia; order Flavobacteriales_D; family Parvicellaceae; genus CALSMU01. Next base: position 10,592 of record JAQWQH010000238.1, on the reverse strand, counting down.
GCGAAGGCGCCATTAAATGGTGGCAAGAGAACCAAAACTTCTGGTCTCTAGAGCAACTTCATCATCGTCATATTTCCAGATTTAGCTGCATATACAAAAGCATTGTTCCCCAAGTTATCTAAACTTTTAAGGCTCAAGCCTTTTTCAGTAAAATAGGTAATTTGATCTTTGGTTTCCATGAATGAAATCAGCAACAACAATGGGCTTGCTCCATCCTTATTAAATTCCTTTGTAATCACACTTCCTTTTTCAATACACAAATCATATATTTCTGTGTTTAGCTGCCCTGTAACTGCGCAAAAATTAACCAAACTGTATCCATGACTATCAATTAAATCAGTTCTAGCTCCCTGATTAATTAAGTAATTCATGAGTTCCAAATTATTTTTATATGCTGCCCAAAAAATATAGGTCCTGCCATCATGAGTAAGTTTATTTACATCATTTCCTTCTTGCTGAATAATGAACTTAATAATCTCATTTTGTGTATTTTCTAGGATTGCCCAACCTGCGGCATCGAAGTCATGTTCGTCAAGATCTGAGAGGCTATTTCCTTTACTAAAATCTTCTTTTACCTTTTCAAGTGTTGGTTTCTCTTTCCAATACTCTCTTTTCAAAAACACATTATCTTGTTGTGCAAAAAGATAGTTAGTGAGAATAATTAAACAAAACAGTATTAAATTGCTTTTAATCATAATCTTGTACTTCTAATTTAAACGAATGCTTATTACATTTGATAGGCTAATAATGAGAGTCGACAATCTGAAATAAGAGCGGTTATTTGTTCTCAAAAAATAGTTCATTTTGAATCGATTTATTTTTATCTAATTAACAGAGCCGATAGAATTAATTTAATTTACTACTCTTTAACTGCATTTCAATTTTACCCAGTTTAGGAACTAAAACCTCATCTTCTATCATAGCGTGAAAATTCAAATCTTGTTCAAAGTGTTTTAGTTGCTCCAATAAAATGCGATAAGGAGACGCATCTGTAGGTGAAGGTTTATAGCTTAAAATGGCTTCACGTACTTTTGATAATTCTTGATTGCTATTTTCATGTGCTTGAACAAACTGTTTAATTGAAAATTTCTGGATATTTTTCAGAATCATGGGTAAGTAATGTGGGCCTTTTGCGGCTTTATCTAGAAAGCAAGCATAGGGAAATAGTAGGTCTTCTTCTAGTTCGAAGTGACTTACAAGCTCTTTTCTATATTCCAAGAAGAAAAGTTTTAATAATTCCAATGCGGGGTGATTTACCTTATTATTAATTACAAGTATGTTAATCGTCTGTTCCATTTCTGGAAGCTTCTTCTCTAAATAGTATTTGTGAGATCTTTCTAAATAATTCACCAATGTGTCAATTGAGTAATGCTTAAATTCGTCTATAGATAAATACTGGAATTGAATAAAGTGATTCAAAGTATCCACTAAAAAGTTTTCATTCAAATTTGTTTGTTGCGCAATTTGAGAAATAGTGCTGTTTTCAGAGCAGTTATAATCACACCTAGAAAGTAAAGCTTGAGTCTTATAGCTATATGCTAAAGCTTGAGTTAATGTAGTTTCTTTGGTAATCATTTTGCGCTGCTTTCCAATATTGATTCGTTTTTTAACTTAGGAGCTATCCCAATTCTAACTCAATCTATTCGAAGTAAAAGCAAATTATAATTCTAAGAATGAAATTATCAATATCCTATTTATTCACTGAACTATAAGCTATCGAACTAAATAATAAATTTAATCTTCACACTTTTTTTAAGTTGTTTTTATCTCCTTATTTAGAATTAATCTAATTAATTTAACACTACAAAAATAGATGTGAAAATATAAGTTTACAATACCCCTTTCAAGGTATATTGAGTCCTCAAAAAACAATATACTCACTGAAAATACCTATAGCGTTGAACTACAGATAAATTTTCTTTTATTTGTACTTTTCAATCAAAAAAAACAATACCCTAAAAGAGGTATTGTAGAAACTACATTCAGTATAGATATTTGTAAAATCCAAAATACAATTAGTTGAGCAAGAAAATAAAGATAGCGTTGGTTGGGAATCCGAATTGCGGTAAAACTACCTTATTCAATAAATTAACCGGGTTAAACCAAAAAGTAGGAAATTTTCCGGGAGTTACTGTAGAAAAAAAAACCGGTTTAAGCACGATGGCCGATGGCCAGAAATATGAGATTATTGATTTACCGGGATCCTACAGTTTATCATCAACTTCTCCAGATGAAAAAGTAGTCCAAGATATACTTTTGAATACAGAAAATGAATCTTTTCCAGATGCGGTTGTTCTAATTGCAGATGTTACAAATCTCAAGAGAAATTTGTTTTTAGTTACCCAAATCATAGATCTTGGGTTTCCCGTTATTGTAGCATTAAACATGTCGGATATTGCTAAAAAGAAGAAAATACAAATAAACATAGAAGGTTTACGAAGCGCTTTAAGCGTACCCATTATTGAGATAAGTGCTAAAAAAGAATCGTCCACTAGCCTGAAGTCTAAATTATTAGCAGAACACTCAAGAAAGGGAGAATCCATAATTGACTCAAAAAAGATTGGAGGAAAAACACTTGGGATACTGGCTGAAAAGTGCCCTAACGAAAATCTATATCGACTCTTTAAGTGCCTAAATAACATAGAGAGTTTAACATGGTTGAAGGATAAGGATTTTTATAATTTAATCGTGCAAAACAGCAGCTACAATAGAAATGAAGCAGAACTGCATGAAATCAATAATCGCTACGCGAAAATTCAAGAACTAATTACGGCTAATGTTCAGATAGAAATTCAGAATGATGCTCATAATCAGAACAATGACAATACGACTAAAATTGATAAAATAGTTATACATCCTGTTTGGGGCTTCTTGATTTTTATCGGTGTATTCTTCTTATTATTTCAATCTGTTTTTACGCTTGCTCAAATTCCAATGGAGATTATTACAAACGGCATGGGCTATCTTTCAGATAGTATTTCCAATATTCTGCCCGCTGGCTATATCTCCAGTTTTATTACCGAGGGATTGCTTGCAGGTATCAGTGGCATTCTTGTTTTCCTACCCCAAATTATGCTTCTATTTGGATTGATTACTGTTCTGGAAGACTCGGGGTATTTATCCCGAATTAGCTTTATATCTGATCGATTGTTACGGATGTTTGGCATGAATGGCAAGTCTATAATTCCCCTTGTTGGAGGCTTTGCTTGCAGTGTCCCAGCTATTATGGCGGCAAGAAGCATTGAAAGCAGGAAGGAGCGTTTGATTACTATCTTTATAACACCGTTAATGAGTTGTTCTGCGCGATTGCCTGTTTATGTTTTTCTTACTGCTTTTATTGTACCTAACGAAATGTTGGGAGGAATAATTAGTCTGCAAGGCTTATTTATGATGGGGCTATATCTTTTAGGAATCGTATTTAGTTTAATAATTGCTGTTTTCATGAACAAGTTTTTAAAAATAAACGAACGCTCCTCCTTTATTATGGAGTTACCAAAATATGCTATTCCTTCCCTAAAAAACGTATTTTCTACCATGATAAATAAAGGGAAAACCTTTGTTTTTGAAGCTGGTAAAATAATCATAATCGCCTCTGTTGTTTTGTGGTTTTTATCTTCATTCGGCCCCTCTTCAGATAGGGAAAGAATAAATACCAAATACACTGCAGATGCAATACTTCAAACGCATACACCGGAAGAAATTGAAGTATTAAAATCATCTGAAAAACTAGAATACTCCTATATTGGCTATATTGGAAAGTCAATTGAACCCGTAATTAAACCACTTGGATTTGATTGGAAAGTAGGAATAGCATTAATTACCTCTTTAGCTGCTAGGGAAGTATTTGTTGGAACAATGACAACAATATACAGTGTTGGTAGCGACAAGAACTCCAAAGAAGCCTTAGCATCCATTCATTTTGATAAACCTACAGCATTCTCTTTATTAATATTCTATGTGTTTGCTCTTCAATGCATGAGTACTATAGCAATTGTAAAACAAGAAACCGGTAAATGGAAATTCGCAATTACACAATTCTTTGTATTTACAGGAATGGCCTATTTAGGAAGTTTCATTACTTATCAGTTAATCAGATAGGGAAAGGCGCTGAGGCTCTAACTCCTAGATGGCAGTGATGATAGATTTAAATTATCGTAAAGTTTCCTGAAATAAGTTAAATATTCTTTTGTACTCATCCGTCCAGCTTGTAGACTCCTTAAATCCGTGAGGTTCGACAGGATAACCAACTAAATCCCAATCCGATTTTCCCAGTTCGATAAAGCGTTGAGAAAGACGCACCACATCTTGGTATTGTACGTTATCATCAACCATCCCGTGCAACATAAGGAGCTTTCCTTGTAAATCTTCCGCTAAATATATTGGAGAACTTCGTCTATATGCAATACTATCCAATACAGGTGTATTCAATATATTAGAAGTATACTCATGGTTATAGTGCGCCCAATCAGTAACAGAACGGATTGCTGCAGCACAAGGAAATTTATCGGTAGTAAGCATTGCCATAATTGAGATAAATCCGCCATAAGAACCTCCATACATCCCTACCCTATTCGAATCCACACCACATTGTTCAATCAGGTATTTACGTCCATCGACTTGATCCGATAAATCTTTTCCTCCCATGAACCTATATATTCCTGTCCGCCAGTCTCTACCGTACCCTTTTGATGCTCTATAATCAATATCCAAAACGGTATAACCGTTATCTACAAGTAAATTATGGAACATATATTCGCGGTAATAACCACTCCACCAATTATGCGCATTCTGCAAATACCCCGCTCCATGAACAAATATTACAGCCGCATGATTGTTACTTTCCACTGTTGGCTTATAAACTCTAGCAGGAACATTGGATCCATCTTGGGCTTTGAATCTTATAATCTCTGGTGCTCTCCAACGATAATCTTCAAAAATAGGGTTCAAAGAATGTGTTACTTGAATAGGAATATTTCCTTCTTTATTTTCAGTGACATACAACTCCCAAGGTTTATTTTTATAGGAATAACGATACGCTAAGTACTTTTCATCAGTAGAAACTGCAACTTCATAATTTCCATCTTCAGTAAGTATCGATGTCCATTTTTTAGATTTTATATGCAAATGATAAAACTCTCGATTTCCTGCGTGATTTTTATTCGCACATACATAAAAGTTACTTCCATCTTGGGACAATTTAGCTGAATGTATTTCGAATTTACCTTCAGTTAACTGTATCTTTTTGCTTGTCTCCGTATCGTATAAATACAAATGCGAATAACCTGTTTCTTCCGATTGAAAAAAGATTGTTTTATTATCTTTGAGCCATCCGATATTTCCAGAAACTCCTTTCCAGCTGCTAATTCCAGGACCTCCAATCCATGCTTGATCATGTTGGTGATCTATTTGTGTTAAAGCTCCTGTTTGCAGATCTAAAAGGGCTATCCAACGATCTTTATTGTCGTAAGACTTAACCTCTATTATCGCTTCCCCTTTTTCTGAGAAATAAGGACCGTGAAATACTACATTTTTAGGTAATTCATATTTTGTATCTTCTTTGTCATACAATTGCAAATATTCTGGCTTATCGAGAACACCCTCTAAATTATCTATAGCACAATAAACGACTTCATTGGCTCCCCTATTAAAAATACCCATTTTATGCGTAGCATCTTTTCTGCCAATTTTGGATCGAGCAGAAATAGGCTTCGTCCATCCTGATTTTGTTACGTGCTCTTCTACGTGAGTTGGCTCAGTATCCGGATAATTTGACACAATAAAGGTTATGTATTTCTCATCTGGAGAAACGGTTATAGAATTCAAATAACCATCACCAAAATATATTTCCTTTGGAGAATTAATTTCCTTGGCTTCATTAAAAGTATCTTGCACTTTCTTTCTTTGTTTTGCATCAATCAAAACGTCAAACAGCTCAAGTTGTTGATTTTGCAAGTAATGTTCTTCCTCTGAAAGTTGTTTGTCTACCTCTTTACTTCCAGACTTAAAATTAGTGACTTGCTCGACCAAAGGCTTATCAAGATGAAACTTGTAGATATTATTACGCTTCTGAACATAGATTACGTTTGGATCACTAACAGAATTTACATTTTTGACCCCATTCAATTCATACATTAATAATTCAGATGAGTCTGCTGTTTCTTTCCAAGAGCGCAATGATGAATTATTGATATAAAAAGAAATATTTGCATTGGAATGCTTTACTAATCCGTACTCTGGCAACAATGCTAAATCCATTGCTCCAACGAGCGACACCTTATTTGTAGCTACATTTAACAAATAGTATTCATCGACACGATCGTTGTCCTTGTCTTGCTTAAACAGCACGTTATTATTCGGCATCCATTGTATACTGTGAGGAAGGTTTCCGATAAACCCTTCCCCTTGCATAATATCACCAATCCTGAGGGCGGATTTATTTTCTAATTGGGCTTGCATTGATATTCCTATAAAAAAAGGAAAAAGGATGAATGGTATTTTCATATAAAAAAAATAAACATTTACACTTATACTAATGCCTCTCCGATGTTTATGGTAGGGCATTTTAGCAAAAAATATAGTAAGAGTAAATTATTTGTGAATAAAGATAATCAACTAAATCAAAATTCATTTACTTTGTGAGAAGACATTAATCCAATCTAAAATTATATGAGTAATCCGCTACTACTTTCAGAGTTCAAAACCTCTTTTAACACCATTCCTTTTGAAGAAATCAAGCTTGAACATTATATGCCCGCAATGAAGAAGGGAATTGAATTGGGAAAGGCTGAAATTGCGGCAATTAAAAACAATCCATTGCCAGCCACTTTTGAAAATACTTTTGAAACATTGGAAAGATGTGGAAAACTATTAGACACAGTATCCAGTGTTTTTTTCAATTTAAACAGTTCTGAAACCAGTGAAGAAATGCAACAATTAGCGCAGGAACTATCTCCTATGTTGACAGCATATTCTAACGACATTTTAATGGATGATGAGTTATTTATGCGGATAAAAGAAGCGTATGAAAACTCTAGTGAAGATAACCTGAATACTGAACAAAAAATGTTACGTAAAAAAACATTTAAAAGTTTTGTGCGCAACGGAGCAAACCTAAAAGGAGAGGATAAGGAAACACTAAAAACTCTAAATACAAAGCTTTCCAAACTAAGTTTAACATTTGGAGAAAACCTTTTAAAAGCCTCCAATGCATTTGAAATGTGGATTGAAAACGAAGCTGAATTAGCTGGGTTACCTGAAGGATTCAAGGAGGCTTGTGCGATGGCAGCAAAAGCTAAAGGCAAAGAAAATAATTGGTTAATAACGCTAGAATATCCTTCCTACATTCCTTTTATGAAGTATTCTGAGAATAGGGAATTAAGAAAAAAACTCTACTTAGCTTTTGGATCCCGCGCATTTCAAAAAGATGAAAACAACAATGAAAATAACGTTCAGGAAATTGCAAAAATTAGACATCAAAAAGCCAATTTATTAGGTTATGCTTCTCATGCTGACTTAATACTAGAAGAAAGAATGGCTGAAAAACCAAGCAAAGTATATCAATTGTTAGATGAACTGTTGGAGCATGCTTTACCGGTTGCGAAAACCGAAATGAAAGAAATTCAAGAATTAAGTAATAAACTGAATGGACCATCTCCAATAGAAAGATGGGACTTCTCTTACTATTCTGAAAAATTAAAAAACGAGAAATTTGCAATCAATGACGAAATATTGAAACCTTATTTCCAATTAGAAAAGGTAATTGATGGCGCTTTTATTACTGCAGAAAAGCTCTATGGAATTACTTTCGAAAAAGTAGATGACATTCAAAAGTACCATGAAGATGTAGTTACTTATGCTGTTAAGGATAAAAATGGAAAACACCTTTCGGTTTTCTATGCAGATTTCTTCCCAAGATCCGGAAAAAGAGATGGTGCTTGGATGACCGCTTTTAGCGGTCAAAATAAATACGATGGTGTAGATACAAGACCATTGGTTTCTATTGTCTGCAATTTCACCAAACCAACCGACACAAAGCCTTCTTTATTGACTTTTGGAGAGGTAACCACATTATTCCATGAGTTTGGACATGCGTTACACGGGATAATGGCAAATGGTCACTATGAAAGCTTAAGTGGAACTTCTGTATATTGGGATTTTGTGGAACTTCCCTCGCAATTAATGGAAAACTGGTGTTATGAAAAAGAATGTTTAGACCTTTTTGCAAGACATTATGAAACGGACGAAATTATACCAATTGATCTAGTTCAAAAAATTAAAGATAGCGCCAACTTTTTAAGCGGATATCAAACGGTTCGCCAAGTTGGATTGGGAAGACTTGATATGTCTTGGCACAATTTGACTTCTATTCCAACTAACTCCGTTTATGAATTTGAAGAAAATGCTATAAATGGAACTGAGCTATTTCCTCCGGCAAAGGAAACTACAACATCTTGTGCCTTTTCGCACATTTTTCAAGGTGGATACTCTGCCGGATACTACAGTTACAAATGGGCGGAGGTATTAGAAGCAGACACATTTGAATTGTTTAAAGAAACTGGTATATACAACCAAGACACTGCCACCAATTTTTTGGAAAATATTCTTTCTAGAGGAGGAAGTGAACACCCTATGGATTTGTATAAGAAATTCAGAGGAAAAGAACCTTCGACAAAAGCTTTATTAATTAAAACCGGGTTAATTGAAGCGTAAAACTTAATGAAATTCAGAGTTGCCAGACATACAGATAATTTAGAACCAATAATTAAGTTTTACCGCGATTTATTAGGATTGGAAGTTTTAGGAGAATTCACCAACCATAATAAATATGATGGCGTATTTATAGGCAAAGAAGGATTGGATTGGCACCTAGAATTTACCACATCAGAAGAAAGCCCCAAACATCATACTGACAAAGACGACTTGTTAGTCTTTTACCTCGACACGGAAGAAGAGTATATTCTTCTTAAGCAACACCTCAACAAAAATGGATTAAGCTCCGTTCAATCAAAAAATCCATACTGGAAGAACAATGGAACAACTTACATCGATCCAGACGGGTTTAGAATTGTTATTTCATCAATGAAAACATAAAAAATTCATACAAACTATAAATGAAAAGTATAACTAGATGCTCGTGGTGTGGAGAGGACCCTCTTTATGTTGAATATCATGATACAGAATGGGGAGTGCCTCTTCGGAATGAGCAAAAGTTATTTGAATTTTTAATATTGGAAACTTTTCAATCTGGCTTAAGTTGGATAACAATTCTTCGAAAAAGAGAAAACTTTAGAAAAGCATTGGATAATTTTGATTACAAAAAGATAGCGCTTTATAACGAAGAGAAAATTACCGAACTTCTTCAAGATACCGGAATCATTAGAAACAAACTAAAAGTTAAAGCTACTATTTCAAATGCTATTGCATTCATGGAAATTCAAACAGAATTCGGTTCTTTTAGTAAGTATATATGGGGGTTTGTAAATAACGTTCCAATACAAAATAACAACAAGTCAATGGCTGAAGTTAAAGCTAAAACGAACACTTCGGATAAGCTCAGCAACGATTTAAAGAAACGAGGATTTAAATTTATTGGATCAACTATAGTTTATGCGCTCATGCAAGCAACTGGGATGGTGAATGATCATAATACTGATTGCTTTAGACACCAAGAAGTCCAAATAATTTAATTGGTCTCAGTATCCCAAATATACTCGGATATTACACCTCCATTTTTAAAATAACTGGTGCCCCATTTTGCAGAAACTTTTTTGTACTCGTCACCCTTAACACCTTTAATAATAATACGTAATATTGTAATTTCAATCACATCTCCTCTACCGTTTCTTCTTTCGAACATTTTTTCAGTAATTCCTTCCGGATATTGATTCGCTAGCTTTTGTCTATTCGCCTCTGCAAACATAGTAGGGCTTTGATTTTTAATCCGATCCATCTCCTCAGCATTTTGGATACCTACGTCCTTATTCCTATTGTAATAATCACTACTTTCATTTTTTAACTCGTCTCCATAGGTCTCAAGAGCTTCAGCGTTTCTCTCCCGTGTATTATCTCCATCAACAGAAAAATCGGCAATTCTTGTTTCCATTTCTTCGTTTGCTAGCTCATTATCGTAGGTCCTATTTGCACTAAAACCGATTCTATCACCCTGTTCCTTAAAATCATCTTGCTGGTAGTTATCCATCGATACAACATTTTCTTGTCGGTGATTATCCGATTCACTTGAAAAATCATTGATACGGGTCTCCATAGTCTCATTTGCTAATTCATTATCATACGTTCGATCCGTTCCAAAGCCCATTCGCTCTTCTTGTTCCGCATAATCACCTTGCTGATAATCTTCCATCGACTCAACATTTTCTTGGCGGTTGTTATCAGATTCGCTTGAAAAATCATTGATTCGTGTCTCCATAGTCTCATTGGCTAATTCATTATCGTAGGTTCGATCCGTTCCAAAACCCATTCGCTCTTCTTGTTCCGTATAATCATCTTGCTGGTAATCCTCCATGGACTCAACATTTTCTTGGCGGTTGTTATCAGATTCACTTGAAAAATCATTGATTCGTGTCTCCATAGTC
>JAQWQH010000224.1 GCA_029244805.1 Flavobacteriales bacterium | reverse complement strand
AATAAACCTATACGAAAACCCATAGCCAGCAACAATCCAATATTTCTTACCCTGGGTTGCTGTTTTTCAGGTAACTCATCCGTTACAATTGAAATAAAAATAATGTTATCAATACCTAATACTATTTCTAATAAGGTAAGTGTCAAAATAGATAACCAGGCTTGTGGGTCAAGAAATATTTCCATTTAAAGTAACTTTAGATGGCTAAATTAATATTTTGATTGTAATTCAAATGGATTTGAGCTTCATTGATTATTCCGTATCTCCCCTTTTCTGTTTTATTAGCGTCCGTTAAACTCATGGAATGATCCATTGGTCGGTTTCTTCGTTAGGCAAACAACCATCGTAAATTATATAACGTCTTTAAAGTATTAATACACAATATGAAGTGGTTATATTGGGCATGTGAGTCTGACTGCAGGATGTACAGGAGCTTTGCCTGCGTATTACCAATCAAACAAAAGGCAATACCCTCAAATAGAATTCTATTTGAGGGTATATTTCTTTAGAACAAAAAAGGCTTACCCATTGGTAAGCCTTAATAATATAATACAGCGGAGAGGATTAAACCTCTTCGTCAAATCCTTTTTTAGCAAATTTAGCTTTTGCCATTTCAATCGCTCCCCAATTTGCCCACAAACCAACAAAGCTCATAACAAATATAAGCACCCAAAATGCTAAACCGAAAAAACATATAAATAATGCACTACCTATGAACATAACTTGTAATTTTGAAAACTTTAAGGCGAAGTTAAAATAAATTTTACATATATGGATTATAGAATTGAAAAAGATACGATTGGAGAGGTAAAAGTTCCAAGTGATAAATATTGGGGAGCACAAACAGAAAGGTCAAGGAATAATTTTAAAATAGGCCCATCTGCTTCAATGCCAATTGAAATAGTGCATGCATTTGCCTATTTAAAGAAAGCAGCAGCTCATGCAAATTGTGAATTAGGTGTTTTGCCAGAAGAGAAAAGAGATTTAATTTCTGCGGCTTGCGAGGAAATAATTGCGGATAAATTAAATGACCAATTTCCCCTGGTAATATGGCAAACAGGTTCAGGAACGCAAAGCAACATGAATGTTAATGAGGTTGTTGCGCATAGAGGACACGAATTAGCAGGAAAAAAAATTGGAGAGGGGGAAAAAACACTTTCTCCAAATGATGATGTAAACAAATCACAATCTAGTAATGATACATTTCCTACAGGAATGCATATAGCTTGTTATAAAATGGTTTCTGAAAAAACTATTCCAGGAATTGAACAATTAAGAGATACGCTAAAAGCTAAATCAGAAGCATTTAAGGATGTTGTAAAAATTGGAAGAACGCATTTAATGGATGCTACGCCTTTAACATTAGGTCAAGAGTTTTCTGGATATGTATCCCAACTAAACCATGGTCTAAAAGCTTTGAAAAACACATTAGCTCACTTATCAGAATTAGCGCTAGGAGGCACGGCAGTTGGCACAGGACTCAATACTCCTGCGGGATATGATGTTTTAGTTGCGAAGAAAATAGCAGAATTTACAGGCCTACCTTTTGTCACTGCGGAAAACAAATTTGAAGCATTAGCAGCGCATGATGCAATTGTGGAAACACATGGAGCATTGAAACAAATAGCCGTTTCTTTAAATAAAATTGCCAATGATGTTCGAATGATGGCTTCTGGCCCCAGATCAGGAATTGGGGAAATTACAATTCCAGCAAACGAGCCTGGGTCTTCAATTATGCCAGGGAAAGTGAATCCTACGCAAGCAGAAGCAATAACAATGGTTTGTGCTCAGGTAATGGGCAATGATGTTGCCGTTACAATAGGAGGCACTCAAGGACATTATGAGTTGAATGTATTTAAACCTATGATGGCTTATAACCTATTGCAAAGTGCCGAATTAATTGGTGATGCATGTATTTCTTTTGACGTTAATTGTGCTGCTGGAATAGAACCCAACCAATCTCGAATAGATGAATTGTTAAACAACTCACTAATGTTAGTGACTGCTTTAAATACTAAAATTGGTTATTACAAAGCTGCTGAAATTGCAAATACAGCTCACGCAAATGGAACTACTTTGAAAGAAGAAGCTATTCGTTTAGGATATGTTCCAGAGGAAGAATATGACAACTGGGTTGACCCAAAGAAAATGATTGGATCGTTGTAAAATGAAAAAAACCAATTATTTATTTTTCTTACTATTGGTTGTGTTTATTTCTTGTGCGGAAAATGAAAGCTCTGTTTCCGAGGGTAATTTTACTCCTGCAAAATCAGGTTTTGCAGCAAACTCTGATAGCTTTTCATTGTCCGTGAAATCATTAAAAACGAATGATACGCTAGCTCATTACAGAGGATTAAATCAACTTGGAAAAGCTTTTTTTATTAGTGGAACGAAGGGAAAGATTTTGATTAAAACATTTCAATTGGAGCAAATTGAACTCTTTCAAGCGAAATACACCGACCTTAGGGATATACATGTATTAAGCGACAGTTCTATCTTAGTAATGGGCATAGCGTCTCCTGGTCATATATGGAAAATTAAAAAGGGGGAGAAAGAATGGAGCAAGGTGTATTCCAACATGGATTCTTTGGTTTTTATGGATGGAATGGATTTTTGGAATGACTCTGTTGGGCTTGTTTACGGTGATCCATTAAATGGATTTCATTTTATTCTAAAAACAACAGACGGTGGAGAAAACTGGAGTCGTATCTCACAAGAAAACATTCCAGAAAACCTACAAATAGAAGCTGGTTTTGCCGCTAGTGGAACAGGCATCGTTTGCAAGGAAAATGGCAACGCATATATAGGCCTTGGCGGAGATAAAGCCAGAGTTCTAATCAGTAGAAACTATGGCAACAGTTGGAGCGTTGTTGAAACCCCATTACTTCATGGCTCAGGATCAAAAGGAATCTATTCTATAGCTTTTAAAGACGAACTAAATGGTGTTGCGGTTGGAGGAAACTGGGAAACTCCGAATTGTGACAGTTCTAAAATTTATACCAATAACGGAGGCAAAACGTGGTTTCTATCAGAAGGGGTTCAAGATTTTAGAAGCTGCGTAACCTATCTCAAAGACGAAACATACATATCAACCGGAACCTCTGGAACGGACATATCCTATAATGGCGGAAAATCATGGTCGTTACTGGATTCAGTCGGTTTTAACGCCATAAAGATTAATCCTGATTTGAATGGGGTTGCAGTTGGTAGCTTCGGTAGGATCGCTGAAGTAGAATTACAATAAACAGGACCGTTAGACTATTGGATCTTCTCAACTCAAAAAATAGTAAATTAGCGATTCTGAATAAGTTTGTGAAAAATTCATTATTCTCATTATTTATCAGGTTAAGCTTTTTAGAAGCGGCTCAAAATAAAAAAGACAAAGAGAAGCAGGATATAGCCCTTTAGTAAATGAAAAAGAGAAAAATACTCGTTTTTATGGATTGGTTTCTGCCTGGATATAAGGCTGGAGGGCCAATTCGTTCCGTCGCAAACATGGTTCGAGCGCTTTCGGAAGATTTTGACTTTTATATTGTTACAAGGAATACGGATTTATCAGATGACGAGCCATATAAAAATATTGAACCTAACAAGTGGTGCGAAAAATACAATGCTCATGTATATTATTTGAGCACTGACAATTATTCCAAAGATAAAATCAAAACATTAATTGGAGAACGAAATTATGATGTGATGTATCTCAACAGCTTATACTCGTCTCAATATGCGCTTATACCTCTGCGCATCCGAAACAAGCACTTTCCTAGTTTAAAAACAGTCCTTGCACCAAGAGGCATGCTAGGTGCAGGGGCTCTACAAACCAAGTCTTTAAAGAAAGCTGTTTTTCTTAAAACAGCTCAACTTTTTCAATTTTTCAAAAATATTAAATGGCACGCAGCTAGTGAAGATGAAAAAAATACTATTTCCAAAATATTTGGTTCTAATGCCAAAATAATTGTTGGTGCCCCTATTTCGATACCCTCAAAATTTGACCCAACGAATAAAATAACTAAATATCCCGGGGCAGCAAGGTTCTTTTTTATTGGAAGAGTGTCTGAACATAAAAACATTTCTTTTGCTTTGGATTGCTTTCTAAAACTCAAGCCAAAAGGAGAAATTCTGTTTGATATCTTTGGAGCCGCAGAAGAACAGGAGTATTTACACAAAATTGAAACACAAATTAAGCAATTGCCGAGTAACATTAAGGTTAATTATAAAGGTCCTATCCCCAATGAAGAGCTAAAAATAAAATTGCAAGCTGAATACCATTTCATGTTGTTTCCAACAAAAGGGGAAAGCTTTTCGCATTCAATAGTTGATTCTTGGAACAGTGGTTGCCCCGTTTTAATTAGCGATCAAACGCCATGGTCAGATTTAGAATCTAAATGTCTTGGATGGAATTTTAACTTACAAGATTCTCTATCACTTAAAAACTCCATAAATCAAGCGATTGATTTAAATCAGGAGACGTACAATAAGTGGTCAAATAGCTGTGTCCGTTTTTACAATAAAAACGTATGCAATGAAGAAATTACAACTAAAAACAAGCTCATCTTTGAGTAATTATTTATTTTCGCTGCAGTGAAGTTACAAGAAAAAATATCAGACAAGAAAAAAAAGCAAGAACGCTTTGACAAAGCTTATTTGCGAATGGCATTAGAGTGGGCAAAATTATCTCATTGTGAGCGCAAGCAGGTAGGTGCCATAATCGTTAAAGGAAGAATGATTATATCCGATGGTTTTAACGGTACACCAACCGGTTTTGAAAATTGTTGTGAAGATGAAGAAGGAAAAACACAATGGTACGTCTTACATGCGGAGGCGAATGCTATTTTAAAGGTTGCGAATAGCACTAATAGCTGCGAAGGAGCTACGCTTTATTTAACCTTGTCTCCTTGCAAAGAATGTTCTAAACTTATTCACCAGTCAGGAATTAAAAGGTTGGTATACATTCAAGGATATAAAGACAGCTCAGGCCTACAATTTTTAGAAAAAGCTGGCGTTGAAATTGTTCAAATTGAAAATCTTTAATGGAAGAGGAATACAAAGAAATAAAAGTTAGTAATTATATTTCGAAATCAAAAGCCCCGCTTGACAAGAAGGATAACTCTGGTAATTGGCTACTTATATTAACTCCATTATTAATCGGAATTTGCTCTGCATTTACTTATTTCATTGGCGCAGGTCAATTTCGTTCTGAAGAAAAAATAACGCAAG
The DNA here is from genome assembly GCA_029244805.1 of Flavobacteriales bacterium. Classification (GTDB taxonomy): domain Bacteria; phylum Bacteroidota; class Bacteroidia; order Flavobacteriales_D; family Parvicellaceae; genus CALSMU01. The sequence goes on along the minus strand of JAQWQH010000224.1, from coordinate 2,291 downwards.
AAGAACAGGTTGTAAAATTAAATCATGTTTTAGATGTGATTGAGTCTCATTATGTAGACACAGTAGATAGAAAAGATTTAATTGAAACATCTATTTCCGGCATGCTCGGGAAACTAGATCCGCATTCCGCTTATATATCAGCTAAAGACGTAGAAAGGCAAAATGAAGAATTACAAGGTCACTTTGGAGGTGTAGGAATTCGGTTTATTATTCTTCGTGACACCTTGATGATAACCAATATTATTCCCAATGGACCTTCGGAAATAGCGGGTCTAAAAGCGGGTGATAGAATACTTGAAGTTGATGGAGATAAAATAGCAGGAACCGGATTAAAAATTGAAGATGTTCATGGTCTTTTGAAAGGGGAATTTGGAACAAAAGTTGAGTTAAAAATCCTAAATAAATCTGACTCAAAACCTGAGGATATAGAAGTTACTAGAGGATCAATACCTTTACCTTCAATTGATGCTTCTTTTATGATAAATAACAGTATAGGGTATATTAGGCTTAAAAACTTTTCCAATAATACTGATAGAGAATTTGCCTATGCTGTAGCTAATTTAAAAGCAGAAGGCATGACTAAATTAGTTTTTGACTTAAGAAATAATGGAGGTGGTTATTTACATGGAGCAACAAGTGTTGCGGATGAATTTTTAGCTGCAGGAAAGCCCATCGTTTATACTGAAGGAGCGCATCAGCAGAAGAAAGAATATTTTTCTTCTGGATACGGAAACTTTGAAAGCAATGAACTGGTTATTCTTGTTAATAGCGGTACGGCTTCTGCAAGTGAAATTGTTAGTGGTGCTGTTCAAGATAATGATAGAGGTTTGATAATGGGGCGTAGGACTTTTGGAAAAGGATTGGTGCAACAGCCTATCAATTTAGAAGATGGATCTGAAATGAGGTTAACTGTATCACGTTACTATACTCCGACAGGAAGATGTATCCAAAAACCTTATGGTAACGGCATAGATTATTACAATGATATTATGAACCGTTATGAAAACGGAGAACTGCAAGAACTAGACAGCGTGATATTTGAGAATGCGGAGAAATATACAACACCGGAAGGTAGAACTGTATATGGAGGTGGTGGAATTATGCCTGATATTTTCATTCCTATAGACACCTCAGGCTCCTCCTTATATTTATCTTCACTTGCTTATACCGCGGCTTATAGAGATTTTTGTTTTGACTATGTTGATAAAAATAGAGGAAAATTGATATATCAAGACGTCAAGGCATTTAACACGCAGTATTCTATTACTGAACAAATGTTTAATGATTTTGTTGAAAATGCAGCCAAAAACCACGGTGTTACAAAGGATTTATTCGGAATAAATGCATCCAAAAACAGAATTAAAAACCAGCTAAAATCAGAGTTAGCAACCTACTTATGGGATGAGGAAGCTCGTTTTTTCATTTCGATTCCATTCGATAATGACATACAAATGGCTATTAAAGAGTTATAAAATAACCATCCATTTATTTTATTATTCCCGCAACAACCATATATTAGCCTGTACATAACCAATTTAAATTAAAACATATGAAAAAATTATTTGTATCTGCAGGAGTAGTTTCTGCAATGTTCCTCGCGTCTTGCGGTGGTGGTGGTAGTGCTGTATGCGATTGTGCAGACATGTCTGTTGCAATGATGAATGAAATGAAAGGCATAGAAGACATGGCGAAAATGATGGAAATTACTGAAAAGTATGCTGCCCAAGCCGAAAAGTGTGAGAAAATGGGAGAAGGTAAATCAGAGGAAGAATTAAAAGCTATGGAAGAGGAAATGAAAGGATGTGCCTCTTTTAAAGAAATGGAAAACATGATGTCAGGTGGTCACTAAGACTTCCAATATTAAATTTTAAAATAAAAAAGGTGTCTTTTAAGACGCCTTTTTTATTTTGTACTAACTATTCTTTCGAGAGGCTATCTATCACAACTGAATCTGGTGTTAATTCAGTTCCAGATCATCCGTAACAATATTATCCAAGTCGTTTAAAGCGGTATCTGCAGATTCTGTAGCACTTTCTTCCTGCTTTTCTTCTATCACATCAGTATCTGTCTTATCCTCATAGTAATAAAACAAAAACACAATCAGTCCTCCAATAAAAATAAGTGCATTAATCCATTTCTTCTTCTTTGTCATAGTTGAAATTTAAAGCATTGACTCTGGATCAAAATCTTCGTCATCAAGACCTAGGTCTAGTTCTGTTGTATCATCCAGTTCTACGGGCATTTCAGCTGCATTTTTTAAGGCGTCCTCTAATTCTTTATCATTTGCAATT
>JAQWQH010000090.1 GCA_029244805.1 Flavobacteriales bacterium | reverse complement strand
TGTGAGTTTGTTCGTGAAGAGCTTGAAAATGATTTGCAAGAGACGCCAGTTTTGGATACCTGCACAGAAGATACAGCTGCGTTATGTCAAATTCCTGGTGGTAGAGGAGGTAAATTTAAATTGCCAACCCTAACAGAGTTGCATCAATATCTATTTAATGAGCCATTCGGTGAAGCCCATAATGCAACTGCCGATGTAGAAGCTACTACCCGTTGCTTTTTGGAGTTAATTAGATTGAGAAACTATACTTCTACTCAGCTTCAACAAAATGAAAAATATTTTACTGAATTTACGCAGACAAATACTTCTTCATTTGATAAAATTGGGTTGAAACACCTAAATCTAAAGGCAGAAAGCGAAAAAATTCGTAAAAGAAAAGAAGCTGAAGAAGGAGGCGGAGAAGTTTATGTTGATACAACAGAAAATCTTAAGGGTTTAGAAAATGTTACTTTTTCGCATTTGCATAATCATACACAGTTTTCCATATTAGAATCAACTACTAAAGTTGATGCTTTAATTCACAAAGCTGCCGAATTCAGGATGCCTGCTGTTGGTATGACGGATAGAGGAAATATGATGGCTGCTTTTCATTTTGTTGCGGCTGGGGCAAAGCATAATAAAGGCATTAAAGGGAAGATTAAAGCACTAGAAGAAAAGCTGCTAAGCGGTAAGATAACGGAATCTTCGGAAAATGAAAATGGTGAAACGATTGAAACAGAAAGAGACTTAAAAGACAGTGAAATAGATTCTTTTAGATTTGATGTTGAAGATTTAAAGCAGCAAATCGTTTTACCAATTGTTGGAAGTGAATTTTATGTTTGTAAAAACCACAACGACAAAAGTATTAAGGATAATGGGTACTTAGTGCCAATGCTAGCCAAGAATAAAAATGGTTATCACAATATTTCAAGAATGTCATCTGCGGGTCACGTAGAAGGCTTTTACTATGTTCCGCGAATTGATAAAGATGTTGTTGAAAAATTCAAAGAAGATGTAATAGTACTAACGGGAGGTTTAGATGGGGAAATTCCTCAAATGATTTTAAATGTTGGTGTCAAGCAAGCAGAAGAATCTTTTGTTTGGTGGCATGCAACATTTGGCGAAGATTTTTATGTAGAGTTAAACAGACATGGTTTAGATGAAGAGAAGCTGGTCAATGCTACTTTAATAAAGTTTGCTAAGAAATATGGTGTAAAGTGCATTGCAGCAAACAATAATTTTTATTTAGAGCAAGAAAGTTCTGTTCCGCATGATATTTTAATGTGTGTTAAGGCAGGAGAAAAACAAGCTACATCTATTGGCAGAGGGCGAGGTTTTAGGAACGGAATGCCGAATGATAATTATTTTTTTAAGTCACAGCAGGAGATGAAACGCGAGTTTGCGGATATTCCTGAAGCGATTGAAAACGTTGCAGAGATTGTTGCGAAATGTGAAAGTTATGTATTGGCACGAGATGTTTTATTACCTGCTTTTGATATTCCAGAAGAATTTAGAGACCCTGCTGATTTAAAGGATGCTACGTTAAAAAATGGTGAGAATGCTTATCTACGTCATATTGCCTATAAAGGCGCGAAAATTAGATATGGAGAAGATTTATCTGAAGATATAGTAGAAAGATTGGATTTTGAGCTTTCTGTAATTCGGAATACTGGTTACCCAGGTTATTTTTTAATTGTTGAAGATTTTATTCGAGAAGCGAGAAGAATGGATGTTGCTGTTGGTCCAGGTCGTGGGTCTGCAGCGGGTTCAGTTGTTGCATATTGTACTTGGATTACCAATATAGATCCACTTAAATACAATCTACTTTTTGAGCGATTCTTACATCCTGAACGTATATCGATGCCCGATATTGATATTGATTTTGATGATGAAGGCCGTGGACGGGTAATTCAATATGTAATTGATAAATATGGGGCGAGCCAAGTTGCTCAAATTATTACTTACGGAACTATGGCGGCCAAGTCCTCTATTCGAGATGCGGGTCGTGTATTGGATTTGCCATTGCCTGATACAGACAGGGTAGCAAAATTGGTTCCAGATATAAAATTGAACAAGTTGTTCAACATGCCGGAAGAGAAATTAGCACAAAAATTGGACTCGGAACAATTAAAAATGGCGGACGAATTGAAGCGTATTATAGAAGCTCCAAGTTTGGAAGGTGAAGTGCTTCGTCAAGCCAAAACATTAGAAGGCTCTATGCGAAATACGGGTATTCATGCCTGTGGTGTAATTATTACTCCGAGTGATATCCGAGAACATGTGCCGGTTGCTTTGGCAAAAGACTCTGAAATGTGGAGCACACAATTCGATAACTCTGTGGTTGAAAATGCTGGACTGCTTAAAATGGATTTCTTAGGCCTTAAAACATTAACACTGATTAAAGATACATTGGTAATTGTAAAAGCAAGGCACAATGTAGATATCGATATTGAGGAAATCCCACTTGATGATGATTTAACCTATGCTCTTTTTCAAAAAGGTGAAACGGTTGGGGTATTTCAGTATGAATCTGCAGGTATGCAGAAGCACTTAAAAGATCTGAAACCAACTGAGTTCTCAGATTTGATTGCCATGAACGCATTGTATCGTCCAGGTCCAATAGAATATATACCTTCTTTTATTCGTCGTAAACATGGTGAGGAAGAAATTGAGTACGATCTAGAAGGTATGGAAGAGTATCTTAAGGAGACTTACGGTATTACAGTTTATCAGGAGCAGGTAATGTTGCTTTCTCAAAAGTTAGCAGACTTTACAAAAGGTGAAGCGGATGTTTTGCGGAAAGCGATGGGTAAAAAGCAGATTGCGGTTTTGGCTAAAATGAAGCCTAAATTTGTGAAACAAGCTGCAGAAAAAGGACATGATCCAGAGAAATTGGAAAAAGTTTGGACGGATTGGGAAGCATTTGCATCCTATGCCTTTAACAAATCGCATTCTACTTGTTATGCATGGATAGCCTATCAAACAGCCTATTTAAAGGCGCATTATCCAGCTGAATATATGGCTGCTGTGTTGAGTAATAACATGAATGACATAAAATCTGTCTCGTTTTTTATGCAGGAGTGTCAGCGTATGGGACTCAAAGTTTTGGGTCCTGATGTAAATGAGAGTTATTACAAATTTGCTGTCAACGCTAAAGGTGAAGTGCGTTTTGGAATGGGGGGGATGAAAGGTGTTGGAGAAGGTCCGGTAAAGTCGATGATTCAGCATCGTAAAAAAGATGGCCCATTTGTTTCCATTTTTGATATGGTGCGAAGAGTTAGCTTAAAAGATTGTAATAAACGTGTCTTGGAAAGTTTGGCAAAAGGAGGTGGCTTTGATCGTTTTACTAATTTGCACCGAGCACAGTATTTTGCAAAAGATGAAAAGGATAGAACCTTAATTGAAAAAGCGCTTAAGTATGGTCAGGCTTACCAGCAAGATAAAAATTCCTCTCAGACAAGTATGTTTGATATGTTGGGCTCTGATGAAGTTGAAATTCCAGAGCCGGTTGCTGTTAAAACACCAAAATGGAGTGCATATCAAAAATTAAACCTTGAAAAAGAAGTTGTAGGGATTTATATTACTGGACATCCACTAGAAGATTTTAAGTTGGAAGTTGACAATTTCTGTGATGTTAATCTGCGGATTTTGTCAGAACATATTAACCAATTACCAGATAAAGAGTTCAAGTTTGCAGCTATTGCAGCAGACGCTTTGAATTTGGAAAGTAGAAAAGGAAATAAATATGGGGTTCTAGATATGCATGACATGGAGGGGTCGATGGAGTTTCGATTATTTGGAGAGCAATATTTAAAGTATCGCCACTTTTTGGTTCCGGGTAATTTCCTTTTTATTAAGGGAAATGTGCAGCGAAAATCCAAGAAATGGAATCCAGACGGGAAACAGAAAGAATTTCGAATTTCTTATATGGAGTTGTTAAGCGAAGTTAGAAAGAAAGAGTTGAAGCAAGTTTATATTCAAATGGATTCATCTTACGTAACTAATGAAACTATTGCAGAAATTGAGGAGGTGTTCAATAAATATGAAGGAGGTGTAAATGTTTACTTGGACATGATGGATTACTCTGAAAATGAAGGAGTTACATTAGTATCTAAAACTAGGAAAGTTGAGGTGTCTAATGAATTTATGCAGGATATGAAAAAAATAGGAGGTTATGCTGGCATAAGTTTTAATAGGTCAAAAATGACAGAAGTAATTAAAACGAATCAAGCAAAACAAGTTAGTTTAGTCAATGAAAAGGCAATAGCGAGTTAAGTCAGAAAAAATAAACGAAAAATACCGAAAAAGAAAGTTAGGATGCCAAGATGACAGAAAAAAGGGTTTGGTATCGATTTTGACATTTAGTAGAAAGAATTACATTTGCATTTTTAAATCAATAAGAGAATAAATAATCAAAAAAATAAATAAGATGGCAATAGAATTTACAGAAGCAAACTTTGAGGAGTTAACAAACACGGACAAACCAGTATTGGTTGATTTTTGGGCAGCATGGTGTGGACCGTGTAAAATGGTTGGGCCACATATTGATGCTTTACACAATGAATATGAAGGCAGAGCGGTAGTAGGAAAGGTTGATGTCGACAACAACCCAACAATTGCAGCAAAGTATGGGGTAAGAAATATTCCAACAATTTTGGTGATGAAAAATGGTGAAGTTGTAGATAAAGTTGTAGGAGCAGTTGCAAAAGAAGCTTTAGCAGAGAAATTGGACGCAGCTTTGTAGTTAAAAACAAATAAATAAATTTAAATCTCGTTGCTTTATGTAACGAGATTTTTTTTTGATTAAAAATTAAATATATCTTGTAGCCTAGTATGCAAAATCAAATTAACCACCAAAAGACGCGTGAATTTGGAAGTCTAGAAATACTTGCCAAACAAGTTGTGGAAGGATTTATTACGGGTTTACATAAGAGTCCATTTCATGGTTTTTCTGTTGAATTTGCAGAACATCGTTTGTACAATACAGGTGAATCAACACGTCACATCGATTGGAAACTCTACGCTCGTACCGAGAAACTATTTATAAAACGATACGAGGAAGAAACCAATTTAAGATGTCAGGTTGTAATTGACACTTCTTCTTCCATGTATTATCCAGAGAATTCAGAAATGAATAAAATGGAGTTTTCAGTAAATACAGCGGCTGCTTTAGTATATTTAATGAGAAAGCAACGAGATGCTGTTGGGGTTTCTCTATTTAATGAAAAAGTATTATTGCATACACCCTGTAAATCGAGTGCGATACATCATCAGTTTTTATTTACAGAGTTAGAAAAATACTTGCATGGTTATAATAAAACTGAAAGGAAGAATACCAATGTCGTAGATGCGCTGCATCAAATTGCAGAGCAGGTTCACAGACGATCGTTAGTCATTATTTTCAGTGATATGATGGATAATGCGAATAATCACAACCAGGTTTTTAATGCATTGAAGCATTTAAAGCACAATAAGCACGAGGTTGTATTATTTGATGTGACTGATAAAAAACATGAAGTAGATTTTGAATTTAACAACCGGCCCTACACTTTTGTGGATATGGAAACAGGAGAACAGGTTAAATTAAATCCAAATCAGGTAAAAGATACCTTTAATGAGTTGAAATCCAGTCAGCAAAGCGAATTAAAGCTTAAGTGCGGTCAGTATCGTATCGACTATGTTGAAGCAGATATTAACAAAGGGTTTGAGCAAGTATTATTGCAGTATTTAATTAAAAGACAAAAAATGATTTAATTTTCTGAATAAGTGTTTGCACGGCAAGAAAATTCTATTACTTTTGTCATCCCTTCAATAGGGGGAAAACAATTTCCACATTGACTAACTGTTGTTAGTGGTTGAAAAACTTGGAAAATTGGTCTGGTAGTTCAGTTGGTTAGAATACCTGCCTGTCACGCAGGGGGTCGCGGGTTCGAGTCCCGTCCAGACCGCAAAAAGC
>JAQWQH010000233.1 GCA_029244805.1 Flavobacteriales bacterium | reverse complement strand
AGAAATTGTATCCGTTGTTGGAGCTTCAGGTGCGGGTAAAACGACTTTACTTCAAATTCTTGGCACACTAGATCGTGCAGACGGAGGCGATATTGTTTTCGAAAACAAATCTACAAGTGCTTTGAGCAAAAAAGACTTGGCGCAATTTAGGAATCAGAACATCGGATTCGTATTCCAGTTTCACCATTTATTGCCTGAATTTACAGCTTTTGAAAACGTTTGCTTACCCGGATATATTGGGAAAAGGAACAAAAAAGAAGTCGAAAAAAGAGCGAAAGACCTTTTAATTCAATTAGGCTTGGAAAACAGAATAGAGCACAAGCCAAATGAACTCTCAGGTGGAGAACAACAAAGAGTAAGTGTTGCTCGGGCATTAATTAATGATCCTGCTCTTATTCTAGCAGATGAACCCAGTGGAAACTTAGACTCTAAAACAGCTAAAGAATTGCATCAATTGTTCTTTGACCTGCGAGATAAATTTCAGCAAACTTTTGTAATTGTAACGCACAATGAAGACTTAGCAAAAATGGCTGATCGCACTTTGGTTATGAAAGATGGATTAATTGTTTAAGTTGATTCTAATTCAAAAAAACCTAATCTGATAGATGCTAAAAATGATAGTTATGTTTTACCTCTAAAAAAGGAGTTAGATTCTTAAACTTTCGTTTTATCTCTTCATAAACTTTGGAGTTTAAACTAGCCACTAACTCGCTGTTTACATCATCACCTTCGCCAACGTTAATATTACTGTTGCTTTTTACATTTAAAACAAAGCCTCCCAGCAACTTTGCTTTCTCTAAGTCAAAAACTAAAACATCTCCATTTACAAAACCAGCGTCATATTCATCTCCAGAAATGTATTGTGGTTTTATAAATTCTACTACCCGGTTTAAAACAAGATATTTAGAATTCAAAAAATGAAGAACTGCGTTTTCAGTGAACTCGCCTTCCAACGTATTAAATGAATATTTATCATTAACAACGTAATCATGCGGCTCTATGTGAGAACTTAAATCAATATTAAATAACATAGCCATATCCGCATGTTCTCTCCTTCTGGTTCCATCATAAGGAATATTTAAAGGGACTGATAAGTCCTTAAAACTCTCCAAACCCACTTGATAAACATTGCTCTCTCCGGTTTCCACAATCGCGTCCTTTGTTTCCCAATTAATTTCATCATCCGTAAGAGGGGCTATTGTTTTTGCTAGTTCGTAGCATTTATACAATTGATTAAATTTAGATACCGCATCTTCTCTTCTGTTATTCAGAACATCCTCAACACTATCAGAACATGAGGTTAAAAGGAACGCAACAATTAGTACACTTATTAAATTTTTCATGTTATTTTATCTTAGCTTAATGTTATTTCAATACAATTTGCTTTGCAACAATTTTTTCATCTAAAAATAAGCTCGCTTTTTCTTCAAATGATCCAGCGTTCTCTGTCGTATAATACATCGTAATTCGTTTCTTAGAGCACTTATCAGCCATGTCCGGATGTCTTTCAAGATAATCAACTAGTTTATCGGCAACAATCTCCCCTTGGGCAATTATTTTAACTGAATCAGGAACGAATTTTACAATTTGCTTCATAAGGATTGGATAATGGGTACAACCAAGAACCAATGTATCAATTTCAGGGTCTTTAGATAAAATAGACTCCAGATTCTGCCTGATAAAAAACTCTCCGCCTGATGTATTAAACGTATTATCTTCAACTAAAGGAACCCACATAGGACAAGCTTCTTGGGTCACCATAATATGTGGGTGTATTTTTTTTATCTCCAAGATATACGATTCTGAGTTCACGGTTCCATTTGTTCCTAAAACGCCAACATGTTTAGTGGTAGAGAACGTATCTATCATTTCTGCACAAGGTCGAATAACACCCAATACTCTTTTACTTGGATCAATTTTCTGCAAATCATTTATCTGGATAGTGCGCAAAGCTTTAGCCGAAGCCGTATTACAGGCTAATATAACTAAGTGGCACCCTAGGTCAAATAATGTCTTTACAGCTTGAAGCGTATATTCATATACCACATCGAAAGAACGCGTTCCATAGGGTGCTCTGGCATTATCTCCCAAATAGATAAAATCATTTTCTGGCAAAGACTTTCTCAATTCAGAAAGAACAGTTAATCCACCGTAACCCGAATCAAAGACTCCTATTGGTGCTTTTTTACTCATAAAATTTGCAATAAAAAAACCACTTACGGCAAGTAAGTGGTTTTAAATGTAATAAGTTATCCTTGATTAGTCAACAATACCTAATTCTTTTTTTAATAATGGAGTGATGTCCTCACCTCCAGCAAAATGCAGACTTGAAGTATCGAATACATAAGTATAACTATTTTCTTTCGCTACTTTTTGCACTGCATCTTGGATTTTTTTAAGTACTGTTTGCATTAGCATTGCCTCTTTATCCTGTAATTTTTTTTCTGCTTCACCCTGTTTTGCTTGAAAGTTCTGACTCTTCTGCATAAGTTCTTGGTAACGAGAAGCTTTAATTTCTTCAGTTAAATTGGGTTCATCTTCAATATATTTAGCTTCATCTTGTTTAATTAATGTAGCAAACATCTCTAATTCCCTCATTAATTCACCTTGATATCTCTCCAATTCTGTTTCTGCCGCTTTATATTCTTTCATCTGCACCATCATTTCTTGCGAATTAATGTGACCCAATTTTTGTGCTGATGTACTAATGGTTACTAATGCTACTGCTACTATTACAATTAATTTTTTCATCTTGGTAATTTTACTGTTCTATATTTATTTTTTTATTTTGTTCAATATGAAATCACTCTTGTCATATTTCGGATTGGCGTACAAGATATTTGAATTTTTTTCTTTTTCCATAACAAAATCATACCCTTTCTCTTTTGCCATTGTTTTTATCGCTCTGTAAATTTCGTCTTGTATTGGTTCAATCAATTCTTTCCTTTTTTGAAACATGCTTCCATTAACACCAAAACGTTTTTTTTGTAATTCTTTTGCTGCTTTTTCGGCGTCAAAAATTTCTTGTTGCCTTTGACGTTTAGTATCTTCAGGTAGCAAAATTTGCTCTTGCTGGTAGGCTTTATATCTAGCCTCTATATCCTTGTATTCTGCCTCAATTTCTTTTTGCCATTTTTCAGATAAATCATCCAATTCTTTTTGTGCGTCTTTGTATGCAGGAATCTCACTCAAAATATAGTTCATATCTACGAAAGCATATTTTTGAGAAAAAGCAACTGATGATAACATAAAAACTACCAATAGACTTAAAACTATTTTTTTCATATTACGAATGTACTGTTATTTGTTTTTGCGAAATTAAAAATATTGAATTATAGTTCTCCAAGATTCATGCCAATGGTAAAATGAAACTGTCCACGATACCCCTTTAATTGAATTTCAGAGTTATGAATAAATTCTCCTGCTGCACCTGCATCTACCTCATCTAATCCCCAACCATAATCAAGTCCCATTAAGCCAAACATTGGCAAAAATATTCTTACACCTACTCCCGCTGATCGCTTCACCTTAAAAGGGTTATACTTTTTGTAATCATTCCATGTATTTCCTGCCTCAATAAATCCTAGCATATAAACTGTAGCTGAAGGATTTAGGGAAAGTGGGTAGCGCAACTCCATGGTATATTTGCTAATTATTCTACCTCCATTCACTTGCGGAGATATGTGTCCATCATCATATCCTCGTAAAGCAATGATTTCACGTCCATCTAAACTAAAGCCAGTAAGCCCACTACCTCCCATAAAAAACCGTTCAAAAGGTGGAGCTCCCTTCTCAGAATTCCAAGCATTTAAAAATCCAAATCCAAGCCTTGCATTAATAACCAATTTTTTATCTTTAGACAAGGGCGTAAACCATGATGAAGTAAATTTAATTTTATTGTATTCTAGCCACTTGTATCTTTCTTGATCCGATAGATCGGAATAATCATCCACACCATCAAACCAGGAATACATCGGAGTAATTTTAGCTGATAATGTAAATGAAGATCCAGTCCTTGGATACAACGGTTGATCAATTGAATTTCTAGATAAAGTTGCTTGAAATGATAAATTGTTCGCATACCCATCAGAGAATGAAAATACATTACCGTAATTATTCAAATCATAATATTGATAACCAGCCATTAACTGAAGTGTAAAATAATCATCTGGCCACTTTAACCTTTTCCCCAACCCAATTGATGCTCCAGTAATTTTAATATATCTTCTGTCCAGATTTTTTACTCTTTTTCCATCTAAATCCGTAGAATCTCTATAATTAACTGGATCAGATGCTTGAACCGAATGAAAAATTGAAACACTTAATGAATTTGGTTTTTTTCCTCCCAACCATGGCTCAGTAAATGAAGCATTGTAAGATTGATAAAAGTACCCATTCGATTGAGCTCTTACGCTTAAACGTTGCCCATCACCAGATGGCAAAGGCTTCCACTCAGATGCTCTAAAAAACTTTCTGCTTGAAAAATTATTAAACACAACTCCTAATGTTCCCACTACTCGTCCTGCTCCCCAACCTCCGGACAATTCAATTTGATCACTTGGTTTTTCTTCAACCACATATTCAATATCTACTGTACCATCTGTAGGATTAGGCTTGGGGTTTACAGCCAATTTTTCGGGATCAAAATACCCGTTTTGAGCCAATTGCCGTTGGGTTCTAATAACGGCGTCTCTGCTAAATAGGTCTCCTGGTTTTGTATAAATCTCACGCAGAATTACATGATCACTCGTTTTAGTATTTCCTATAATCGTTATGTTTCTATTTCTTGCTTGTTTTCCTTCATAAATACGCAATTCCAAATCCACAGAATCACTTGTAACTTGCGTTTCTACCGGTGTTAATTGAAAAAACAGATATCCATCATCCATGTATAATGAAGATACATCAGAACCTCCGGGGTTCATAAACAGTCGTGCTTCTAAAGTTGCCTGATTATATTCATCTCCAGATTTAATTCCCAAAATTGTATCCAACCTTCCTGAAGAATATTTTAGATTACCAATCCAATCAACATTTCTAATATAATATTTATTCCCTTCATCAATCGTCATTTTTATATTGATTGACCTCTCATCAACGTCGTACAATGTATCAAATGTTATTTCTGCATCTCTAAACGCAAGTTCTTTGTATTTCTCAATCACATTTCTTTTGTCATTTGCAAAATTCGATTGCATAAACTTAGAGCCAATATTGAAAAAATACCATCTTTTCTGTTTGGTCTTTTTCATTGCTCTTCTCACTTTACCGTCTGAAAGTTTTTCATTTCCTTCAATAAGGATTTTACTGATTTTAATTTTCTCTCCTTTTCTTACTTTTATCGTAAGTCGGGCACTATTATTTATTAGTGTATCAGGCTGTGAAACCACATTTACCTTAGTTTTAAGATACCCCTTGTCAATGAAATAGTTTCTGCTAGTTTGTTTTACTCTCAAAAGCAAATCTTCGGTAATAATTTTACCCGTGTATAAGTCTAAAATTTCTCTAATTTTGTTTGCTTCGGATTTGGAAACACCTTTAAAACTGTAACGAGACAATCTTTCTCTTTCTTGCAGTTTTATCATTAAAAAGATATTATTCCCTTGAATTTTTTCTGCAACAATCTGTACATCGGAAAAAAGTTTCTCTTTCCATAAATTATTTATAGCTTTAGCAATATCGTCACTAGGAATGGTTACCTGTTCCCCTCTTACAAGTCCAGTCTTATTGATAATTTGATTATGGTCAAAATTCCGAACACCATCCACCACTATTCCTGCAAGCGTATATTTCTTTGGTGACAAATAATCTACTGCATCATTTTGGGCTGAAACTTTAGAACCAAAACCACTTGAAATAACAAGCAGAAGTATTAAAATAGCTTTATTCATTTTCAGATATTTGTTCACTTGTTTTTCCAAACCTTCTTTCTCGGTTTTGGTAATTTAATATTGCTTCGAAAAAATTCTCCTTCTTAAATTCTGGCCAAAGAGTTTCAGTAAAATACAACTCTGCATAGGCCAGTTGCCACAACATAAAATTACTTATTCTTGTCTCTCCACTTGTGCGAATTAATAATTCAGGATCTGGAATATTCCCAGTACTTAGATAAGAACTTATTAATTCTTCATTTATTTCGCTGGGTAAAATATTTTTTACTTTAACTTGATTTGCAATTTCTTGAATTGCTTTAGTCATTTCCCACTTAGAACTATAGCTTAAGGCTAAGTTCAATGTTACCCGTGTATTGTTCTTTGTATTTTCGATAGCTCCAGCTAGGGCTTCTTGACAGCTTTCCGGAAGATTACCTGTATCACCTATCGCTTGAAGTTTTACACTGTTTTCATTTAATTTATCTACCTCAGATGCAATCGTTTTAACGAGTAAATCCATTAAAGCATCAACTTCTTGTTTTGGTCTGTTCCAATTCTCTGTGCTAAAGGCATAAAGCGTGAGGTATTTTACACCTATTTCACCAGCAGCTGTTAGGGATTCCCTCACTGAATCAACACCATTAATATGACCAAACACTCTTTCTTCCCCTTTTTGTTGCGCCCAACGTCCATTACCATCCATGATAATAGCTACATGCTGGGGAACTTTAGTTAAATCTATTTGATCTTTGTAACTCATAAAAAAATTCCTGCGAATTTGAGGAAATATAAGGACTTTGTGAAATGATTTATGCTTTTTTGTGAATTTTAAATCTGAAGGAAGCTATTTAAACCTTTTACTACATGTTTCATGATCAAATATTCTAAAACTAATAACAGCTCCAAAGAACGAATACCAATCTTTATTTTTAGAATTGCCTCGTGACATTCCATAATTCAATTCTGTATAGCCTTCCTCATTGACTGTTCTATCACTCATGTATGCCGAAAGCTGACCAGCCTCCACAGACAACAACTGCAAATCGGGATATCGACCACTCACATCATCTAAATAATCCGTAAACGTTTTTCGAATTCCATACTCCAATGAGATCGCAAATCTTTTCGATATATTGAATTTATATCCCAATCCTAGGGGAATACTAATTTGATTTAGTTGATACCTGCTTTGAGCGGGGTTCTGAGATGTTTCCTGACCTTCTGTTGCCAAAGGTTGTAACTCTATGGCTTCCCCTTGATAAGTTCCTAAAGGATTCATCTTGAAATAAGTGATACCTGCCAACAAATAAAAAGTTTGAAATTTAAATTTCTTTCTGCTCATCTCGCCAACTATGTAATCTATAAAATTTATTTCAATTAGTGGACCTATTTCTAATACAGAAGAACTAAAATTCAAGTTTCTATTCAATTGATTTACATCACTCGACATAGCGTCATTGCCCGCAACCTTACCATATATTGCCTGAATACGCAAAGCTACTCTCTCATTGTCAAAATTAGAACGATAAACGACACCTACGGAATAATTAGTTTGATTAAAATGAGCATAGGGATTTAAATCTCCTATATAATAAGCTCCACCTCCAAAAACCCCGATTTCCGGAGTTTGAGCGGTAACATTTGTTACGGAAAAAAACACAATTAATATGAAGCTAATCCCTCTCATCATGATTAATACAGTCGAATAAAACATTAAATTCAGTAATTTATTGCTAAATACCCTATTATCTTTTTCAAGATCAAACAAATTTAATGGTATTTCAACAAGATTGCTTATTCAGCGTAAGAATTATTGGAAGATATTTGGTTAATTTCTTTTATCTACTCCCCATAATAATTTATTCCTTATTGTCTTGTAAAAATTCTGCCCTTCGAACTTAACCAAATTGATGCAAAAATCTGACTTAACCACCTTTAAATCAGTAGAATTACTTATCGTCCTAGTACGACTATCTAAAGTCGCTAAAAACTCATCTTCTCTACCCTCAATCCGCAACTTCACCTCTACATCATCGGGGACTATAAGTGGTCTAGCACTGAGGTTATGTGGAGCAATTGGGTTTATTACAAAGTTTTTAGATTGGGGAATTAATATTGGGCCTCCGCAGCTTAATGAATAAGCCGTTGAACCCGTTGGAGTTGACAAGATTAAGCCATCAGCCCAGTATGAATTCAAATACTCATCATTTATATATGTATGAATTGTCATCATTGATGACGAATCCTTTTTATGAACCGTTAGCTCATTTAATGCAAAATTATTTTTTCCAAATAATTCATCATCAGTCTGAAGACTTAACAATGACCTTTGTTCCAACTCATAATTTCCCTTCAATAACATTTCTACAATTTGCCTGGCATCTTCTTTAGCATTGTTCGCCAAAAAGCCAAGCCTACCTGTATTTAAGCCAACGATAGGTATGTTAGAATCTCCAATTGCTGTAATAGTATCTAAAATGGTGCCATCACCTCCTATGCTAATCAACATATCTGGAGCTGTCTCAACATCATCCAAAGAAGAGCCAACAATAAAATCTCCTGAAATATTTTTACTTTTTAAAAACTCAGAAAAGGAAGCGTTCATATATATTTCAACTTCCTTACTCATCAACTCATTAACAAGAATCAATACAGAAGCTACTGCTTCATCAGGAACTCTTTTACAATATATAGCTACTTTCATTCTTCGAATTTAATTTTCTACTTCAAAAGTAACCTACTTTTATATTGGTTGAACAAAATGTAGGAAAAATCCAACTTCGTTTAATTTATTCGTGGAGAAGTCAACTCGTATAACTTTATCATAATAGGTTACAAAATCAAGGCCAACACCATAACCAACCATTGTATTGTTTGCTAATAAATTATTAACAAAATAATCATCCCCGACAAAACCAACATCTACAAAAGCATTTAAATAACATGCATAATGAAAATTAGAAATCCCTGGGTTTCGGACCAGTGGAAGCATTGTTTTTTTAGAAGAAGCAATCTTATACTTAATATTACTTTTTAGTAACAATGCATACTTCCCGTCTATTACATAATATTCATAGCCTCTTACAAAATCATTATATCCTAGCATATTCTGAAAATAATAGGATTGAAACTCTTGGAAGGTAAATTTTCCTTTTGCACTCGAAGCCCAATAAAAATCGCCCCCAATCATATCGAATTTCTTTACCTCAGCTTCTATTTTAGTGAATGATTGACTGGAAAACAAACTGAAACCATTATGCTGAAACTCTGCTTTCAAAAAATAACCTTTTAGGGGGTATGATGCATTATCTCTGTGATCATCTTTAAAAACATATTTTAAACCAAGCGATTTCATCCTACTTTCACTATCTCCAAAGTAGTTAGTGTTATTTATCACAACACTATCTTCTACCATAACATCTTGAAAAACAGCCATTAGCTGATGTGAAACAAAGATTTTGTTTCTATATTTTAGATATAAAGCATTGTACCATTCCTCTTTGGATTTACCCGTTGGCCTAGTGAATAGACGCTTGTTGCGATTTGTGCCATAGACAACCTCATAGTTTTGGAAATAAGAGGAATGAGCGCCAAACCCAAAGTTCTGATGCTTTTCGGTGTAGGGAACATCATAAAAAAAACCAATTTTTTTCGAATAACCCAATTGAAACACAAAACCTAATTGCTCTTTTCTTCCTCTAAAATTCCTATTCGCAATCATAGAGCCCCAATTTATTCTTGTAAAGTTTTTTGTCTCTAACCAAGTATTAAAATTTGGATCTGCTACTTCAAGAATAGGAAATGGCCAAACATACCACCTTTCTGTAACTACGATCAGCACCTCTGTATACCTGGCATCCACAGGATGATGTTCGACATTTACAAAGTTAAAAAGAGAAGTGTTTTGCAAATTTAATAAGGACTTTTGTAACTCTGCATCTATTAATGAATACGAGAGTGTATCTCCAATTGAAAAAGTTAATTCTCTATGAATAACAAATTCTTTTGTCTTATCATTCCCAACAATCCTAATATTGGCAACTTCAAACGCAGCATCTTGCCCCAAAACAAAGCTATGAGAAACCAAGCAAATAAAAAGAAAATAGAGGGACTTACTTAATTCGAGAAGCATTATTCCAATTACATATCCAGGTATTTCATGAGAGATTCAAATCGATCTTTCATATCTTCTTGATAATCTATTTCTGAATAAGATGCGTTAACCACATAATCATAACGAGCTAAGGCCTGAAGAACTCCCTGAATGTTTTTTCTATTCACTTTAATGGTTACTTCCATAAGTGTTGAATCACTGGCAGAGGTAATATAAGTACTTAATATTTTCGTATCATCTCCTTCAATTATTTGCGCCAAATGACCTAAAGAATAATCATTTTGATTCAATTCGAGTACAATTACAGAACCAGGCTCACTTATAGATGCTGTATTTGATATTAGATGCATTAAGGATGGAAGAGTGGTCAATCCCAGATAATTATCACTTTTATCTAATATAGGAGCAATCGAAAGCTGCATTTCTGAGACCATTTTCATCACTTCATAAATGTGCCTATCTTCATAAACAAAAGGACGATTTAACGTCAAATTTAACTCCGCTATTGCTATGTCCGAAGATACTGCATCATATAAAATATTTTCAGAAATTAAGCCCTGATATTCAACTCCATCTACAACAGCTAAGTGAGTTACTTTAAACTCATCCAACCAATTTAAAGCTTTTTCTACCGTTTCGGAAGATCGAATCGGAGGAACATCATTTGTTATTAATTCTCTTGCAATCATTTATTATTAATTTTGCAGATGCAAATGTAAGTATTTGATTTACGATTTACCTTTTTAAGATGTTTGTTTTTATTTAAATACAGAACCCTTAATTTTAAAAAACGTTTTTCTTTTCCTTCTATTGTATCAACTATTAAACCAATTTAATCATTAACAATGGTAAGACTAAGTGTCAACATTAACAAAATTGCTACCATCAGAAATGCAAGAGGAGGAAATACTCCCGATTTAATCAAAATGGCTCAGAACATTGAGCGTTTTGGCGCTCAAGGAATTACGGTGCACCCAAGGCCCGATGAACGACACATACGCTACAAAGACGTATACGATTTAAAGAAAGTTGTCCAAACAGAGTTTAATATTGAAGGTAATCCTACAGAAACTAAGTTCATTGACCTTGTTTTAGATGTAATTCCTGAACAGGTAACGCTTGTTCCTGATAGTGGAGGTCAGCTTACTTCGGATCATGGCTGGAATACAATTGAACATAAAATCTATTTGCAAGAAATTATTGGTCGTTTTAAAGACAAAGGAATTCGAACCTCAATTTTTGTCGACCCCGACATTGAAATGATTGAAGGTGCACTAGAAACAGGCACCGACAGAATTGAATTATATACAGAAAGCTATGCTACCAATTACTTAATAGATAAACACAAAGCAATTGCTCCTTTTACGGAAGCGACAAAAAAAGCCGTAGAATTGGGGTTAGGGCTAAATGCTGGGCACGACTTATCTTTAGATAATTTAAAATTCTTTAGAGATAATTTACCAGGCCTGCAGGAGGTATCGATAGGACATGCATTAATATCTGATGCACTGCAATTTGGAATGGAAAATACGGTTCAACTATATTTAAGAGAGCTAAAATGAAATTACATTACAGGAAATATGGAGAAGGTCAACCATTAATCATCCTTCATGGGTTATTTGGCAGCTCTGACAATTGGCAAACCTTGGGTAAAAAGTTTGCTGAGAATTTTGAAGTCTATCTCGTGGACCAAAGAAATCATGGGCATTCACCAAAAAGCAATGAATTCAATTACCAGTTGCTTTCGGATGATCTTTACAAACTCATCACTGACCTAGAACTAGAGAACATTACTCTTATCGGACACTCTATGGGAGGAAAAACAGTTATGCATTTCGCTCAGGAGCACCCACTATTTATTAAAAAGCTTATAGTTGTGGATATTGGACCGAAAGCGTATCCAATGCACCATGACATTATTTTGGCAGGACTAAACTCTTTGGATTTATCTACCATAAAATCAAGAGGCCAAGCCGATAAACAATTATCCAAATTCATTGAAGACATCGGTGTAAAACAATTTTTACTAAAGAATTTATACTGGATAGAAAAAGGTCAATTGGGATGGAGAATAAATATTCCTGTATTAGAAAAAAAGATGCCAGATATTGTAGCAGCGATTCCGGACAAGATTGTGGAAACACACACATTATTTATTCGAGGTGAAAAATCAAATTACATTGTAGAAGACGATTTTCAAAACATCTATGACCAATTTCCAAATAGTGAAATAGAAACCATTTATGATGCTGGGCATTGGGTGCACGCTGAGAACCCATTTAGCTTCTATAACATGGTTCTAGAATTCAGCAGGTAATTTTAAAGAACAACAACCTTTAAAGAAGTATTCATTCCTGTTTTTTGAAGATTTACGATATATATACCACTTCTTAATTGGGGAAAGGATGTCTTTATTAAATCATTTCCGGAATGCGTTTCATTTAGAATTCTTTTGCCAGAAATATCGTAAACTGCTAATGAAATTTGGTGCTCACTGTTTTTTAGAAAAACTTCCAACTCTCTGGAAGTACTATTAAATCTAAAACTAGTAACATAATCATTCTCAGTAATACCAACATCCCCTCCTACTTGTATCTCAAGGTAAACTGGTAAGTGATCGCTCATTTGGTACAACGCATTTGCAACATCATCTGGTACAGATCCGTTGGAAGAAGGGTTTACCAATGATGTATTGTAATGCGCTCCATCATTACCGATGGAGGTATACGAATTATCGATATATTTTGCTTTATTTGCTCCAGTTTGTAAATCATTACTTATAAATACAAAATCAAAGCGGTCGTCTAATCCGCCAGTCGCTCCACCGCCAAAGCTTGCAGTTCTTGTACTTTGGGTATGAATACTAGCGTAGAATGAATTCGCATGCCACTCACCGGTCATATCAATTGGATCAAACAAGGGAACAGTTCCTCCATTTAAAACCCAATTATGCGCAGGCTCGCTAGAAACTGAGCTTCCGTAAAAATTAAAGTCCCCGCCAAACATTACATTTTTCAGTCCTGTTTTTCCAGTCAAATAATTTTTAAAAACTTGCGCTTCGGCTAATCGATAATCTGGATTAGGATCCGTGCTTCCGGCTTTTAAATGACAGGAATACATAAAGAAAAAAGCCGTATCCATTGTAGAGGCTAAATCTGGAGCTTTGTAATACAAAATGTACTCGTTTATATCTCTCAAAGCAGTTTGGATTTCATTTTGAGAAATCAAACCCAATTTATTAGAATTAAAAAACAACATATTATCAGTATCAGGACCATCCACAAAAACAGCTTGCTGATAATAACTTATACCATTTTGATTAAGCGCATTGTTTAATATTAATGTGGCTCCAAATTGATTATCTAATTCATTCACCAAAAACATATCTGGCAAAATATACTGAACAATTTTTTTTAATGTATCTACTCTTTCAGGAGCGGTAGACGGGAAGTTCAATAAGTTATAATACATAACTTTCAGTGTTTCCTGTGACCTTCCTTTATTGGAAACAAAAAAACACAGAACAAAAATCAATAATTTGAAATACTTCATAAAGAAAACAATGCTATTTTAATTGTCTATTTCTTTTGTTTAACTAGGTACAAATATACTGGAAAATGATCGCTATATCCATTAATAAACTTTCCATAAGAATATGTTCTCAATGGGAAGCCTTCAAACCTTCCAGAGCTATTTTTCAAGAATGAATCATTAAACACCTTAGCCGTAAAGTAAGAATAAGTGCTAAAACTATTATCTTTCGATATAAAACCAGATGTCAGAACCATTTGATCGAATAAATTCCAAGCATCATTATAACCCAGAGTACCTATTCCTAATTTGAAAAGTGATTCCATTGGATTAAACATATCCCCTATCTCCATCTTTTTGATTTTTCCAACTGAGCGCATTGCCACTCTAACACTTGGATCAACCGGATCATCATTTAAATCTCCCATTACCAAAACCTTTGCTAAAGGGTCATCTTTTGTCAAAGAATCAACAATACTCTTCGCTAGTTCACCAGCGGCGATGCGTTTATATGAACTCCCTTTTTGTCCTCCTCTTCTTGAAGGCCAATGACAAACAATAAAATGCATTTTTTCTCCATTTAACTCTCCAGATACCAACAACTGATCTCGAGTTGACCAGTTAGGATTATCAGGAAGTTTCAACGTAAATGACTTGCTTGAAGTCACTTTAAAGTATTTTGGTTGATACAAAAAGCCAACATCAATTCCTCTTTTATCTGGAGACTCATAATGAATAATTTGATAATTTTTGTCTTTAAGTTTTTCATGGGCTACCAAATCATTTAATACCAACTTATTTTCTATTTCACAGACGCCGAGAACAGCTGCACCATCGGGAACAGATTTTGAAACACCAAGTCTACTAATTACATCAGCCATGTTGCTTAACTTACTATGGTACTTTTTTGAATCCCACTGCTTTCCACTTTTTGGTGTAAAATCTTCCTGGAGAATTTTATTTGTATCCGGATCAACTATAGTATCAAATAAATTCTCAAGGTTATAAAACCCTACGCAAGTAACCTCATAACTATTGTCTGGATTAAGTTTTTGTGCTTTTAAAGCTGTAAAACAAAAGAGCAATAAAAGCGTTGAAAATGTATATCTAAAAAGCGACATAAGAAATGAAATTTTAATTGAATTTAATGGTAAAATCACTATTAAACCTAGACAGCAAATATATAGCCAAAACTAAACTTCCCAAAACACAACCAAAAATTTACTGAAATATCTAACTAACTAGAACTTAAAAAAAACTATGATAGCGAGAACAAATAGCCTTTTCATCTAACAAAATCTTTGTTGATAAATTATTAAGTTATACACAACTCATCATTCCAAGTGGGAGTTTATTAAAAAAATTTTACATTTGCATAAGCTAAGTACAATGTGTTCTCCTTGAAAGTGACGAATCACCTGAAACCATATTTGTATAGATAACCAAAATCAATAAAGTAAAAGATTATAAAGTTTAACTGTATTTCTATCAACTCATCTATAGAAATTAAAAACGGTTAGCGTATATTTACTTCCATTGGTGCGATATACTCAGTTACAATTCTTAAATAAAAATGAAGCTTAGAAACCTAGCCATTTTCATCCTATCTTTTTGTGCATTTACTAATTATGCGCAATCAGACTCTACGAATCAGGATTCCTCAATTATCAATATGCCTCTTATTTCTTCAGGAGCAGATTTGATTCAATCCGAGGGTCAATCGCAAAATATTAGTGGTTTGCTCCAATCTTCAAGAGACGTTTATGCGAGTATAGCCGGATTTAACTTTAGTGCTGCGCGATTTAGACTAAGGGGGTATAGTTCAGAAAACACCAACATTTTAATTGGCGGAATACCGGGCAATGATCCCGAGAGTGGATGGGCTATATGGAGTTACTGGGGCGGATTGAATGATGTTACCAGATATCCAGAAGCTAAAATGGGAATTGCATCTTCGCACACCACTTTTGGCGGAATTGGAGGTTACTCTTCAATTAGTTTAAGAGCTTCAGAAAAAAGAAAAGGACACAGAGCATCCTACGCAGCCACCAATAGAAGTTATACCAACAGAGCAATGTATTCATACAATTCTGGTTGGAAAGGAGATTGGGCTTTTTCAGTCTCTGCCTCTTCTAGATGGGCTAATGAAGGTTATGTTGAAGGAACATCTTACAGTGGAGGAAGTTATTTTGCTGCTGTAGAAAGAAGAATTAACGAGAACCACACAATTAACTTAGCAGGATTTGGAGCACCAGCAGTTCAAGGAAGAAGAGGAATTGCACAGCAAGAAGCTTTAGATTTGACAGGTTCTAATTACTACAATCCATATTGGGGGTACCAAACTACTTCTGAAGGTGATAGCATTAAAAGAAACGCACGCATGCGAGACAATCACAAACCCTATGTTGTATTAACGGATTATCTACAAATAGATAAAAAATCAAAATTGACTACATCTGTTTACGCAGTTTTTGGAAGAACCAGTAGCACCAACTTAAACTGGTACGATGCTGCCGACCCAAGACCCGATTATTACAAAAACTTACCAAGTTATTTTACAAACAGAGCAGAATTTGATGAGGCAAATGCAGCAGCTTCAGCTTGGCAAAACAATACAAACACATCGCAATTAAATTGGGACCAAATGTATTTTGCGAATTCTAAAAATTTACATGCTGTAGAAAATGCAAATGGTGAAGGAAACATTGTTTCCGGAAATCGTTCTAAGTATATTGTTGAAGAATACAGAGTTGACCCAAGAAGGTTTGGGATTAATTCAGTATATAACAATCAGCTCAATGAAAAAATTTACTTAACTGCAGGTATTAACGCACATACCTATACAAGTCATAACTATAGATTAATGGCAGATTTATTAGGAGGCGATTTCTGGGTTGATGTAGATCAATTTGCTGAAAGAGATTTTGCAAATGATAGTGTTGCACAAAACGATTTATCGACTACAAATAAACTTATCAGACCTGGCGATAAATTTGGATACGACTATAACATTCACAATAACAAGGCAGAGATTTTCGGACAAGTAGATTTTAAATCAAAAAAGGTTGATGCATATGCAGGTCTAACATCTTCTTACACTTCTTTCTGGAGAACAGGTAATGTTCAAAATGGAAGATTTCCTGAAGAATCTATTGGAGAATCTGAAAAAAATAACTTTTTTAATTACGGAATAAAAGCTGGAGCTGTATATAAAATTACCGGTAGACACCTCGTAACAGGAAACTTAACTTATTCAACAAGAGCACCATTTTCTCGAAATGCATTTATATCCCCTAGAACTAGAGATCAAGTTATTGATAGTTTAGAAAGCACAAAAATACTATCTGGTGATTTAAGCTATGTTGTTAGATACCCTAAATTAAAGATGAGATTAACAGGTTACTACACGCAAATAGACGATCAGGTATGGGCACGTAGCTTTTATCATGATGAATTTAGAACATTCGTAAATTATATGATGACAGATGTTGACCAATTATTCACTGGTATTGAGTTAGGGGTAGAAAAAACTTTAGGAGCTTTTGTTATTCAAGCTGCGGGAACCCATAGTATGTCGCTTTATAATTCGAGGCCAAATGCTACAATTACTCGAGACAACTCAGAAGAGATTGTTGCTGAAAACAGAACAATTTATTTTAAAAACTATAGAATTGGAGGAATGCCGCAAACTGCTGGATCTATTGGATTTAAGTACAATGCTCGAAAATATTGGTATGCTGGGACTAATTTTAATTACTTTGCCAATATATACCTAGACCCCAATCCAGACAGAAGAACAGAAGAAGCGCTTGCAAACTTCATAGATACAGATCCCCAGATTAAAGAAATAATTGACCAAGAAAAATTAGAAAATGGCTACGCATTGAATCTTTACGGAGGTAAGTCGTGGAAGTTAAAAAACAACTCGTTTGTTCGCTTAAACCTAAACGTAAACAATATTTTAAATAATAGATCATTTAAAACAGGTGGTTTTGAGCAATTGCGATATGATGCAACTCAAATTGACAGGTTTCCGCCTAAATACGGATATATGTATGGTCTAACTTATTTTGCATCCGTTAGTTACTTGTTTTAATAAAATTAGATATCAAAATAGATTATGAAAAAATTAAATCTACTATTAGCAATCGGAATTCTTATAAGCACATTTTCTTGCAGAAAAGAATATGATTCTCCACCTGTGCAGAATTTACCGCTTGGTAACATTCTGACAATTGAAGAATTGAAAGCATTTAGAGACTCTGTTGGAGCAGCATATACTTTTACAGAAGACTATTCTGTATATGCAACTGCAACTACAGATGAATCTTCCGGAAACTTTTACAAAGAAGTTTATGTTCAAGCTGGTAACCATGCTATTCAATTAAGGCTTGCTAATGCTGGCGGATTATACGAAGGAGATTCTATAAGGATTTATTTAAAAGGTACAACGATTGATATATACAGAGGAATGTTTCAATTAGATGGTGTTGATGTAGATAATAATATTATTAAACAAGCCACTGGAAAACATTTAACACCTGCTTTAAGAACCATTACCACAATTAATCCGGATGCAGACAGAGGATTACTAGTAACATTTGAAGATGTTGAATTTGAACAGGCATCTATGGGGGCAACCTGGTCAAATTCCTCAACACAGAGTGATGTCAACCACAACATTTTAAATTGTAATTTAAATTCCTTAATTGTTAGAACCAGTGGATATGCAAATTTTGCTGATGAAATAATTCCTTCGTTGAATGGATCATTAACGGGTATTGTAGGCATATACACTACTGAAACAAATCCTGCACTTTTTACAACCTTAGATTTGCAAATTTATGTTAGAGATACCGAAAGTGCTGATTTTACAAACACAAGATGCACGAGTAGTGGAATTCCCCCAATATTAGAGAAAAACTTTAATGATGGTAGTATAACCTCTGGAGGTTGGACAACTCAACTAGTTATGGGAACATTAAATTGGACTGTTGGTGAATTTGGGGGACAATCCTATGGTAATATGAGTAACTACAATGGTTCGACAAACGAGATTAATGAGTCCTGGCTTATTTCTCCATCCATTGACTTAAGCGGAACAACTGCACCTGCATTAAGTTTCAACAATGCATATAGCTATACTGGAAATGCTTTGGAAGTGCTTGTATCTGTAGATTATTCTGGTAACGGAGATCCGAACCTAGCAACTTGGACATCTTTTACAGGAGGAGCATTATGGTCCTCAGGATTTTTCGAATGGGTAAATTCAGGACCATTAAATTTGTCCTCCTTTACCCAAAATGGCGTTTATGTAGCCTTTAAATACATTGGTTCTGCTTCCGATGGAAGCACTTGGGAAGTCGATGATATAAAAATAGAAGAACTTTAATAAACTTTACACAAAACGAAAAAACATGAAAAAACTTTACATTTTAGCTTTATTTGCGTTTGCTGTCTCAAGCGTTAATGCACAAACCTATTTAGCAAAAGATTTTGATGACAACAGCGCTACTTCTGGTGGCTGGACAATAAATGAACCAACTCCTGCAACCACTTCATCATTGACATGGACGACAAGCACAGCAGGTGGAGCGCCAAATGCTTACGGCATGATGAAAAATTATAATGGAAGCGGAAACGAAGCTGTAGAAAGCTGGTTAATTTCTCCTTCAGTGGACTTAAGCACTTCGACTACTCCTTTATTGTCGTTTAAAAGTGCTGTAGCTTATGATGGTGATGCTTTAGAGGTATTAATCTCGACAAACTATGACGGAACTAGCGACCCTTCTTCGCAAGGTACTTGGAGTGCTTTGAATCCAACAATGCCTTTAAACTCTGGAACTTGGTTTGAATGGGTATCTTCAGGAAATGTAGATTTATCAGCTTATAACACTGCTGGAGTTTATATTGCCTTTAAATATACAGGAACGTCAACAGATGGAAGTACCTGGGAAGTGGATGATATAGTAGTTAATGAAACAGGAGCTGTTATCCCACCCTCTAAATCAATTTATGATATCCAATATTCGGTTGCTGGAAATGGAGATTCTCCAGAAAATGGAAATACAGTGATATCTGGTGGCGTTGTAACTGGAATTAAATCAAATGGAAGTTACTTTATCCAAAATGGATCAGGTCCATGGACAGGAATTTACGTTTATGACTTAAACAATACTGTTGCAATAGGCGATTCTGTTACTTTTACTTGTGTAGTAACAGAATTTAGCGGCTTGACGGAATTAACAAACATAACAGGTTTTAATATTGCCTCAAGTGGAAATACCGTTGTTAAAACAACCGTTACAACTGGAGCTGCATTGGCTGAAATGTATGAAGGTGTTCTAGTAAATGTGCCCGTAACTAACTGTACAGTTGCTACAAATGGTTTTGGAGAGTGGACAATTAATGATGGATCTGGCGATTGTATAGTTGACGATTTCTTATTAGGAACTACCTACAATGCAGTTGTTGGAGGTCCTTATGATGTAACGGGTATTATTGATTATGCATTTGGCTCATTTTTAATGCAACCTAGAACGCTTGCTGACATTATTACTTCTGTTGGTATTGATGAAACGGGAAAATTACCTGCCTTAATTTACCCAAATCCAGTAAACCAATTTGTAAACATTGAAGCTCCTGCTAATAGTATTGTTGCTATTTTAAGCATAGAAGGAAAAACTGTATTTACAACAACTACAAGCAATGCGGTTGAAATGATTGACATATCCTCACTTAAAGTTGGAAGCTATATTGTTTCAATATCCAACAATAACGCTTTTTCTACGCAAATTTTGATAAAGAAATAAAGCCGCTTGCCTCTTTATTTAAAGCCGATTCCTTTCATGGATTCGGCTTTTTTTATGAAAAATTACAAGTACTGTTGTGGAATCTTCTTTGTAACTGCATCTCAATAGAGAACCAATTAAAAATAAGAGAAATGAAAAATTTAATTTACACAACACTTCTACTATTTGGAACTTCGACTTTTTACGCCCAAGCAAACTTTGGAACACTGAAAGGAAAAATAGTAGAGAACGAAACCAACGACCCTATACCTGGAGCAATGGTAACACTGGATGTTCTTGGAAAAAAAGTACAAACAATAACCGATTTTGACGGAAAATTCACAATTAAACCCTTAAACCCTGGAACCTATAATTTAATGATAGCGTCGGGGATTGACACACTAAAGCAGAATGGAATACAAATTAATGCAGATAAAATCACTTTTGTAAATGATTTGGTTATGACGAAAGGACTTTTAGGTGTTGTCGAAATCATCACTTGGAAAGAAAAATTAATAGATCCAGAAGACACTAAGATTGTCACAATCAAGGCGAAAGACATAGCAGTTCTTCCGGTTAGAACTAACATAAATCAGATAGCAAGAACAATGAGTTCTGAGATAAAAGTTTCCGAAGATGGCAATGACATATACTTCAGAGGCTCACGAAATGGTGATGTGATGTACATTATCGATGGAGTAAAAATAACCGGAGGAAGACCAACTTTACCTAGTGCTTCAATTCAAGCTATGAGGGTATACACAGGTGGGGTTCCTGCTAAATATGGCGATGTTCTGGGAGGAGTTATAATGGTAGAAACAAAAAGTTACTTTGATTACTACTCAATCTGGAAAGGAGAACAAGAAATGAAGGCATATAAAGAAAGTCATAATAAAGTAGTTGATTGATAAACTTAAGTAACAAAACAGCGTTTCATTCTTGCT
>JAQWQH010000209.1 GCA_029244805.1 Flavobacteriales bacterium | reverse complement strand
GGTTCATGGAGCTTTCGAAATATCTGGGATAGTAATTGCTGGTGCTGCTGGTATTGCACTTGGAAATGGTTTTATGTTTCCAGGAACATTAACCCGAATGCAGTCTTTATCGATTGCTGCAAAAAGAGGGATGAAGGTGATTATTGGGCTGTTTCCTGTTATTCTTTTTGCTGCTTTTATTGAGGGTTTCGCTTCACGTCATACTGAATGGCCAAACCCCATAAAGGCGGGAATCATCTTTTTGAGTTTTATAATTATGGTTTTCTATTTTGTTGTATACCCTTATATTATTGCTAAAAAGCACAGCTTCAATGGAAAAGTCTCTGAAAAACCAACTTTTGTTGAAAAGAAAAAATTTGAACTGTATAGGATTCGCGACATAGGGGGGGTTTTTACAGATACGTTTGTTTTTTATCGCAAGTTTTTTGCCTCTTTCTCTAAAGTTTATTGGATTATTTTTCCGTTAACCATAACAACTGTCGCTTGGTTTTTTTATACATATCCTTTTGGCGGCACAATTAATAATTGGTATGAAAACATGTCTATCGCTTTTGGTATAAGTAATGGTGCTTTTCGCTGGGAGACTTTTAGCATACTTACTTTTCTTTTTTCTTTAAATGTCACAAGCGCCTTTTTTGCCTTTACATTAGCGAAGGGGAGTGAAAAACCAAATAGTTTTACAAAAGACTTTTTTGCATATACATTAAAAAATATTTGGAGGGTGATACCAATAATTGGCGGATTGCTATTGTTGGTACAGGTGAATATTTGGTTAATTATTTTGGCTGGTTTTCTAATGCCTTTTGTGCTATCTTTAAGCTTTCCTGGAGCTTTTGAAAACAGAAAACTATTTACCGGAATTGGGCGTGGTTTGTCAATTGGAAAAAGAGGATGGGCTTCAGGAGTTGGTGTCTTTTTTGTCTTTCTTTTTATTCTAGGATTAATTTTCTTGTTTGCCGTTGGACCCTTTCAGAGCTTAATAAAAATGGTTTTAGACTGGTTCTTAATTTCGACAACAGATGACTATTTTCTCATCGTAAATATTGTAGAGGCTTGTCTTTATATGGTGACAGCTCACGTTCTAGTCCCTATCTTTTTTATTGCATTTAATGTTCTATACTTAAGCACGGTTGAAAAAGAAGAGGCGTATGGATTGTTTGAAAAATTAAACGCGTTTGGCAAGGCAAGTAAAATTTACGAATCTGAAGATGACGGAGGATTTTAAAGGATGAAGCAAGCTATTATACATATTATTTTCCTTTCGGTATTAGGTTCTCTTGCACAAATATCTGCGCAAGAACATTCTGCGCAAGACGATTACGTGCAGTCTGCGCAAGAAAAATATAGCTTTAATAAAAAGACCTGGGGTAGACTGAAAGAACGTGTACATAGAGAGTCTGGAGGAGCTTATAGCTCAGAAAACGGAGGTGTTGAAGGTAGTTATTATAACTACGATAACGAAGACTATGACGGCAAGTATAGTGAGTATGTAAATGAAAACGACCAAGACCTTTATGAGGGAGGTCAGGCTTATTCGGAGGGAGACGCGCCTAAAGGTGAAAATAATGAAGGAGTGAGTTACCATCCGAAAGAAAACAACAAGGAACGCGGACAACAAAACTACCACCCTAAAGAAAAACAGCCTCAGCG
Source organism: Flavobacteriales bacterium (assembly GCA_029244805.1). GTDB lineage: Bacteria > Bacteroidota > Bacteroidia > Flavobacteriales_D > Parvicellaceae > CALSMU01. The sequence goes on along the minus strand of JAQWQH010000209.1, from coordinate 7,303 downwards.
AACCAGCCGAAACAATAATCGTAATTCTCATGGGGGTGATATGGGGTTTCTTCAATACGTCCTATTTGGGCTATTAATTGTCTTACTTGCTTTCTTAATTTATCAACTTTTCGTTAAAATCTCGTTTAATGAAAGGGGAGCAAAAATTGTTGTTGATTTTGAAGAACTGGCTCCAACTCAAATACCAAAATCGGAATTGGAACTTCTGTTAGAAAAAGCATTAGCTAAAGATGATTTTAGAGAGGCGATTAGACTTTATTTTATTTTTATAATTAAAGATTTATGCGAGAAAGAATGGATAAGGTGGGAAAAGAAAAAAACCAACTTCTCATACTTAATAGAAATGCGGGGAAAGCCTCAATACAGCTCATTTAATGAAGCCGTGTCAATTTATGAATTGGTGTGGTATGGAAATTACATTGTGAAAAAAGAGGACTTTGGTTGTTTAGAGCCGAAATTTAAACGTTTATTAAACAGTTTAAGTTCTAACGGAAAATAATTATGGGCCTGACTAAAAAATATTTGATTTTAGGGAGTGTGCTAATAATGTCGCTAGTTTTGGTTTATTTATTTGGAGGAAATCGGCAATCGAAGTTAGGCATAAAAAACAACTCTGAAACTTCTCGAAATGACAGCTTGATAATAAAAAAACCCATCAACCCAACGGGCACTTTTTTATTGTATCAACTTTTAAAAAACTACAAAAACACTTCTTCTCTTCAAAAAATACAAACGTCTCAGAACGTAACTCTTTCCGAGTTACTGCCAAAAGAACAAAAAAATGACGGTAAGAATATATACTTTGCTATTGCAGAAGACTTGAGCTTAAACGATGATGACAGTGATTGGTTGTTAGGTTTTGTTGAAGCTGGTAATTGTGCGTTTATAGCGTGTGAAAACTTATCAAACAAGCTAAGACTAGCGGTTTCAAATAACTCCTATTTTAAATTTAACACCTATTATGACACCTCCTTCGTATTAAACTTTTACCACCCTAAACTCTTACAAGAAAAGCCCATTGAAATTAAAAATGCGGAATTAAATAGTCATCGCTACCCAAAGTATAAAAACTGGAGGTATTTTCTAGACTCTGATTTAGGGGGGGGATTTGTGAAAATAGCGTATAATAACGCTATGGATTACCCTATATGTATACGTTTACAACATGGTAAAGGTTTTTTTATTATTCACTCAGCGCCTGCTGCTTTTTCAAATTACAATATGTTTAACGATGGAGGAAAATACCACGCTGAAGGAGTTTTGTCTCATTTACCAAAAGGAAATATATATTGGCATCATGACTTTGGAAAGTATTCTCCTTACAGGGGTATTCCGCAGCCGACATATTCTGAGCAAGGTCGTTCGAATAAAGTAAATTATCCGAAGTCAAGCCCTTTGCAGTATATAATGAAGGTCCCCTCCTTGTTTACTGCCTTGATTTTGTTAATGGTTGGGACTTTACTATACATGATCTTTCAAAGCAAAAGAAGGCAGCGAATCATACCCACCATAGAGTCTAATGAAAACTCAAGCTTAGAATTTGTTAAAACCGTAAGCACGTTATACTTTCAGCAAAAAAGACACGACAAATTAATTAAGCATAAAGAATTAATTTTCTTATCTTTTTTAAGACAACATTACCACCTTACTTCTCCTAAAACTACGCCTGATTTTATCACTAAGGTTGGTCAAAAATCTGGAATAGGAGAAAAACATATAAAAGATATTTTCACTACTCTTGCTAAGGGAAAAAAGAACAGAAATGTTTCAGAAAGTGAACTGATAAGCCTATATAGCAAACTTGAGTATTTTTATAAAAATTGCCAATAAACGAATAACTATGGAAGATAATAATAGCAAGCCGGAAAAAGATGAAAACAGACTCGAAGACCCTATAAAAAAGGCTTTAAGCGCCTCCGAAACCCCTTTAAGCCCTGAACCTCCTGCTCGGCCGAGCGAGTTTGGGGCACCAAGAATTGATTTGTCCTTGTTAAACTCCAAAGTTGAAGCGGTTAGAACAGAGATTGGAAAGTACCTTGTTGGACAACATGAGATGGTTGATTTGTTGTTGATAGGCTTGTTTTGCGGAGGGCATGTTTTACTAGAGGGTGTTCCCGGTGTAGCAAAAACGCTAACCGCGAAAGTTTTGTCTAAAACACTATCAGTTGATTTTTCAAGAATCCAGTTTACTCCAGATTTAATGCCCTCTGACATCATTGGAACCTCGGTGTACAATTTAAAGTCTGGTGAGTTTATATTTAAAAAAGGGCCTGTCTTTACAAACATCGTTCTTATAGATGAAATTAATAGGGCTCCTGCAAAAACTCAGTCAGCATTATTTGAGGTAATGGAAGAAAGACAGATTACTTATGATGGTGTGCAGTACACTCTTGATTTTCCCTTTTTAGTAATCGCTACACAAAATCCAATTGAACAAGAAGGTACATATAGGCTTCCTGAAGCTCAGTTAGATCGTTTTATTTTTAAGGTTAACTTGCACTACCCAACCCTTGAAGAGGAAAAAGAAATATTAATTCGATTCAGAAACAAACACGACATAGATTTAGAAAACGTTCAAAGCTTGTTTTCGAAAAGCGAGTTGAAGACGATACAAAACTCTATAGAGCAGGTTACATTAGACGACTCATTAGTAGGGTACATTGCAAACATTACCCATGAAACAAGATCTCATGGCAAACTTTACTTGGGTGGTTCTCCGCGCGCCTCACTCTCTATGATGAAAACATCAAAAGCTATAGCCGCTATGAGGGGAAGGGACTTTGTTATTCCAGATGACGTGCAGTATGTTGCTTTTCATATATTAAACCATAGAATTATTTTAACTCCTGAAGCTGAAATGGAAGGAATAGACGCTTCAATAGTTATTCAAGAAATAATTCAAAAGGTGGAGGTACCTAGATAGCTCAAACATGACCACTTTTTTTAAACAGCTATACATGCGCAACCGTTTCTTCCTTTATTGGATGGTTGTGGTTGTGCTATTTTGTGTGGGATTTAGTGTACCTTTTGTGTATTCAATTGCACAAGTTGCTTTTATTGTTTTAATAGCTGTTACAATACTAGATTTGTTTGTTCTTTTCTTTAGTAAATCAAGTGTTGAGGCAATCCGGATTGTGAATAAACAGCTCTCTTTAGGCGATAAAAACACTGTTCGGATAAAGGTAAGCAGTACTTACAATATGCCGGTTAGTTTGCGGATAATCGACGAGTTGCCTTATCAACTGCAGGTCAGGGATTTTGAAGAATGGATGTTTTTAAAACCGGGAGAATCCAAAGAAATTATTTATTTAATTCGACCCAATAAAAGGGGTGTTTATTTGTTTCAGGACATAAACATCTATGTCTCCACTATTTTGAGGGTTGTTGAAAGAAGAATTACAATAAACGCAAAACAAGAGGCTGCTGTTTACCCTTCTATATTGCAAATGAAGAAATATGAACTACAAGTGTTTTCCAAAACAGCAATTTTCCACGGTATTAAAAGGGTTAGAAGAGTTGGAAACAACAGCGAATTTGAACAAATAAAAACTTACGTTCGAGGTGATGATATTAGAGCGGTTAACTGGAAAGCCACAAGCAGGAAGGGGGAATTAATGGTAAATCAATATCAAGACGAACGTTCTCAACAAGTGTATTGTGTAATTGATAAAAGCCGATCAATGCGAATGCCTTTTGATAATTTGACTTTATTAGATCACTCTATTAATTGTGCCCTGTCTCTTTCAAATATAATATTACGTAAAAACGACAAGGTGGGTGTGGTAACTTTTTCTGATAAGCTTGGTTCTAGATTGCCTGCAGAAAACACCACAACGCAGCTAAGAAGGATAATGGACGTTCTTTATAGGCAAAAAACACATTTCATGGAGTCAGACTATGAGCGGTTATATTTTGGGCTTAGAAACACCGTTAAAGGGCGCAGCATGATTTTGTTGTTTACCAACTTTGAAAGTATTTATGCTTTAAAAAGAAACCTTCCTTTATTGAGAAAAATTAATCAACAGCATTTATTGGTGGTTGTTTTTTTTGAAAATTCTGAGCTAAAGAAGGCTTCAAAAATGGAAGGCAATCGTGTAAAGGATATTTACGTAAAAACTTTGGCGGGGAAATTTGCTTTAGAAAAGGAGTTAATAGCCTTTGAACTGAGAAAATATGGGATACAAAGTGTGTTAACAAAGCCGGAAAATCTATCTGTAGATACAATTAACAAATACTTAGAATTAAAATCAAGAGGAATGCTTTAAAATTTAAAAGCGCTGAGTGGTTTGCTATTCGGCCTTTTTGTTGTTTAAAATGCGCGTTTGAATATTTATTGATTCCTCATGAATTGTCTTTAATATTTTTTGGACAAGACCTTCCGAAACACCTAGTGATTTAGCTGTTTTCTTTCTGTCATTAATTATCTTTTTCCACCTCTCCGCCTGCAAAATTGTAATGTCATTCTCTTTTTTATGGTTGCCTATTTCCTCTACAATATTCATTCTTGTTGATAGTAGGTTAATAATTTCTTCATCTAGACCGTCTATTTTGTTTCGTAAAGTAGTTAACTTGTTTTTTAGCTCTGTATTATTAACCTCTGGGTGTCGAACTACAAGGTTAGATACTATTTGTCCCAGCTTTTTTGGGGTTATTTGTTGTTCTGCGTCACTCCATGCATCATCCGGTTTAATGTGACTTTCTATCATCAAGCCATCCATTTCCAAATCCAAGGCTTTTTGAGAAATTGCTTTAATCATGCTTCTGTTACCTCCAATATGGCTCGGATCACAAATTATTGGAATTTCAGGAAAAATTCTCATAAGCTCTATAGGTATTTCCCATTTTGGAGTGTTCCTGTAGGCTGATTTTTCAAAACTAGAGAAACCTCTGTGAATTACTTTTATATCCTTTATTCCTGCTTGAGATATTCGCTCTATCGCCCCAATCCACAATTGTAAGTCTGGGTTAACAGGGTTCTTTATCATTACAGGAACATCAACACCTTTTAGTGCGTTAGCTATTTCTTGAACAGAAAAAGGGTTCGCTACTGTTCTAGCTCCTATCCAAAGCATATCTATCTCTTTTTTCAAAACAAGTTCGACGTGCTTGGTGTTAGCAACCTCCGTAGCGACCGGAAGGTTTGTTTCATATCCAGCGTTTTTTAACCATTGTAAGCCTATTTCTCCTACCCCCTCAAACGAGTTTGGTCGCGTCCGCGGCTTCCAAATACCCGCCCTTAAGCAGTTAATAGAACTATACTTAACAAGCTGTTTAGCTGTGTTTAATAGTTGTTCCTCGGTTTCGGCGCTGCAGGGCCCACTAATTATATATGGTTTCTTTTGCACCTGTTAGTTTTTTCCATTTTTTAATTAAAAACCTTCTATATAAATCATTTTTTTTGAGGTTTCCCCCTAACTCATACTCTGAAAACATATGATTTTTTTTTGAATGTATTAGGCCTCTAATAGCATATTTTTCTCCTTTTGTAATCAACATTAATTTGGTTGATATTCCTAAACTATCTTCCAGGCAACCGCAATCATTGGTATAACTAAAAGAGACTTCCCCTATTGTGTCTTTATCAATATCTGTTAGCTCTATAGACTCTATATTATGGTTTGAAAATAAGTCTAAATCACAGTTTTTTACATAATCCGTAAGTTTTCTAACTTGTTTAAACTCTTTATCCTCTTTTAAAAAATGGTATATATATAAGTGGTTGCTGTTCGTTTTTATGTCCGTTACAACCGACCTAATAAGTATGTTTTCTCCTTTTTTATCGCTCCATCTAAAACCGTCAACAACATCTCCCCAAATTACTTCCTTCTTTTGAAAATCAAAAAAATCATATTTAAATAGTTGAAGCAGCTCATTCGGGCTAGGGTTATAAACTATTTTTCCAGAAGCTACTTTTTGATTTTTTACTTCAATGTACCAGTTGAACAGCGTTATGGTGTCTTTATTAAGCTTTCCTCTTGTGTGATTAAACTCGTCTGGAAAAACCAATTTTCCAATATTGTTGTCATCTATCTCAATTGTTTTAACAAAAGCTGTTTTTTGGTTAGATATAACAAATTTAGCTTCATAGAATCCGCTTTCTCCCCACATGTCTTGAATTGAAAACTCAAAGTCTTTAGAAATTGTATACTCCCATGTTTGGGTATAAAAAGATGCGTAGCAGGAAAACAAAAAAAAGCTAAAAACACTTTTTAATAGAGCGTTTTTAGCTTTTAATCGTTTTTTTAAATTATACATTTTTTCCGTATAACTTATATTAAATTAATTCTTTTAATTAGCTCTTCCTTGTAAGATCCTCCTATTGGAATAATTTTATTATTCTCTTCTAATATAAGATTTGGTTGTTCTATTTGTGCAATTTTATCCAACCTTACAATGTAAGAACGATGAACTCTTAAAAAGAAATCTTGGGGCATTTTACGCTCAATTTCTTTCATTGTTGAGTGAATTGTATAGCGTTTGTTTAGTGTATTAATTACTACATAATCTTTCAGCGCTTCAATAAAAAATATGTCTTTGGTGTTAAGCTTGATTAATCTTGATTTACTCTTAACAAAAATAAATTCTTTATTTTCCTTATTTTCTACAATATTATAGAGCATGTCCCGCTCTTTTAATATTTCTAGTTCCTTGCTGTGTTTATAAAAAGCCATTTCAATAGACGTGTGAAGATCAATTTCTTTAAATGGTTTAATTATATACGCATACGGCTCAGTAACTTTTGCTTTAGATAGTGTATTTTCGTCTGCATAAGCTGTTAAAAATATAACAGGAATATTATAAGACTCTTTAATCCTAGTAGATGCTTCAATGCCGTTTATGTCTCCCTTGAGCATAATATCCATTAATATAATGTCTGGTAATTTCTCTCCACAAAGTTCAATTGCTTTCTGCCCGGTAGCTGCAACACCCACAACATTGTAGCCAAGTTTTTTTAAGCTATATTGAATGTCTTTTGACACAATACTTTCATCTTCAACGACTAATACACTTATTTTACCCATAAAAGATGATTAACTCTATTAAATTATGATTGAATTGTAAAGTTAAACAAAAATGTTGTTCCTTTCTTATTAATTACTTTAATATCTCCATCTAATTGACTGACAAGTATATATACCAACTGAAGGCCTAAGGTGTCTGTATTTTCTACATCTAAATTATCCGGTAATCCAACTCCATTGTCCGACACCTTTAAATATATTTTATTGTCTTCTTTTATTAACTCAATCTGTATTTTTCCTTGTCTATTAAAAGGGAACGCATACTTAATCGAATTAGATAC
>JAQWQH010000186.1 GCA_029244805.1 Flavobacteriales bacterium | reverse complement strand
GAATCAGTTGATATTGTCTATCAATAATAATAAACCACTTTTACAACCATCCATCATTTAAATACTAACTATTTTCCGTATTTCTTCTACAATAAAACTGGGGTTACTATCGCCTGCTACCACTTTGTGGAAAGCCTTATATATTTGCTGCCTTTCCAAAAACAAGCTTAGCAATTCGCCTTGTTCATTACCCAAACTTAATTTTAAAAGAGGTCTTGAACCTTGACTTAATTTTAACCTTTCAATTATTGAATCAAAGGATGTGTTTATAAACACTACGGTTCCTAAAACCTTTAATTTTGTTATGTTATCATTGTAACAAGGCATGCCTCCTCCGGTTGCAATAATGCATTTATTTCGGGAAAAATTGGTAATGAAATTACTTTCCAATTCCCTAAAGTAATCCTCTCCTTTCTTTTCAAATATCTGCGCAACAGAAAGCCCTTCTTCTTTTTCAATTTCAGCGTCCGTATCTATAAAGCTAAAGCCCATAGATTTTGCCAACAGTTTTCCAATGGTGGTTTTTCCTGCTCCCATAAAACCAACCAATACAATGTTATTTTGTTCTGAATTATTTAGCATTTATTATGGTCAAATAATGGACGAGTTGATTTGCATATTCTTCGAAATCATCTTTATCAAAAGCAATCATCATATCGAAATATGGCTTGGATTCTTCTGAGAAAATTCCGGTTTTAAACTTGGCTTTCGACCGCAACAAAACAAACCTCAATGGAACATTAAAATAATTCGTCATATCTATTAGAATATCAAATTGCTCAGCAACAAAGTTTTCATAAACATTTCCAGAAGGCACTCCATTCCAGGATAAATCTTTTCGCTGCAAATAGTCAAAACTTATACTTGATCGTAAAAATTCCGGATCTTCTTTTTTGTTGTCAGAATAGCCAAGAATGAAAACCTTCTTAATTCCAAATTCTGCTTTTAAAAACTTCTCAAACTTTGTTATTTTTTGCAGATCAGATTCATCCGATATGTTCATTAAAAGCGCAACACTTGTTGCGGTATTTAAATTACAAACAACAGGTTTTCTATTCGAGTTTTTTTTAACTTCCCGGTTAAGAACAATTCTTCCCGCTTTAATCTTTATATTATCTATAACTTGCATCTATTACAAAAATAAGTGATTACAGGTATTGAATAAAATGACATTCTAATACTTACGCACAATTGAATGCGCACTTTAAAAAAGACGACCTTGAGTTGGTTTGCTATCTGTTACAAAATCGCCTGAAGGATTTTGTTCAATCATTTTTAAAAACGCGTTTTCCGTGACCATAGAAACATCCAACTCTTCCGCTTTTTTTAATTTGCTTGGCCCCATATTTTCACCGCGAATTAAATAACTCGTCTTTTTAGAAATAGAACTCCCTACTTTACCTCCGTTTTTCTCTATTGCCTTTTTAATGTCATTTCTAGACATATTAAACGTACCAGAAATAACGAAAATAAGCCCTTCTAACAAAGAAGAGGTTCCTTTTAGCTCTTCTTCCCCAATTTCAAATTGAAGTCCTTTTGCCTTTAATCTAGTAATTAACTCAACGTTTCTTTGTTCTGAAAAATAACTTACAACACTATCTGCTATGCGCTCCCCAATCTCATCAACCTCAATAAGTTCGTCCACTGTGGCTGACATCAACAAATCTAATGTCTTAAAATGCTTTACCAATGTTTTAGCAACTGTTTCCCCAACATATCTAATTCCCAAAGCAAATAAAACTTTAGCAAACGGAACTTCTTTTGATTTGATTAATCCGTCAATTAAATTGTTAACAGATTTCTCTGCCATCCGATCTAATGGGAGCAACTGCTCGGATGTTAAATCATATAAATCGGCTACATTTTTCACTAAATCTTCTTCAAATAATTGTTCAATTGTTTCTGCTCCAAGGCCATCAATATCCATCATTTTACGTCCGATAAAATGTTCCATTTTTCCTTTTAATTGCGGCGGACAAACACTTTCATTTGGGCAATAATGCTGTGCTTCTCCCTCTTTTCTAATAAGCGGCGTTTCACATTCAGGACAATTGGCTATGTAAATAGTTTTATTCGAATCTTTTTTACGCGCAGCGAAATCTACAGCAACAATTTTTGGGATAATCTCTCCTCCTTTCTCGACAAAAACAGTATCGTTTACTCGGATATCAAGTCTTTCTATTTGATCTGCATTGTGCATACTTGCTCTTTTAACAGTTGTACCACCTAACTGAACAGACTCTAAATTCGCTACAGGTGTAATGGCTCCTGTGCGCCCAACTTGATATGTGATAGAATTCAACTTAGTAAATACGCGCTCCGCTTTAAACTTATAAGAAATGGCCCATCGAGGTGATTTTGCGGTATATCCTAATTCTTCTTGCTTATCGTAAGCATTTACTTTAATTACAATTCCATCAATATCAAATGGCAGCTCAGAACGTTTTTCATCCCAATAATCGATGAATTCCATAATCTGCTCTATTGTTTTTACTCTTTTAATGTAATTAGCAGATTCATCTGGTATTTTAAACCCCCACTTGCCCGCATTTGTCAATCCTTGATAATGTGATTTAAATGACAAGTTATTCCCATAAACCGCATAAAGAAAACAATCCAACCCTCTTTTAGCAACAATTGAAGAATCTTGCATCTTTACCGTTCCAGAGGCAGTATTTCTTGGATTAGCGAACTCAGGTTCTCCTAATTTCTTTCTTTCTTCATTGAGCTTCTTAAAATTAGCATGTGGAAATACTATTTCTCCCCGTATATCAAAATCAATAGGATAATCTCCCTTTAACATTAAAGGAATAGATCGAATGGTCCTAATATTTGCGGTTACTTCTTCACCAGAAGCTCCATCTCCTCTCGTTACCGCTTTTTTAAGCTCTCCATTTTCATAAGTTAAGCTAATCGCTACACCATCATACTTTAGCTCACAAATGTATTCTATTTCTCTTTCTATAACTTTTCGAACTCTCGTATCAAAATCTATTATTTCTTCTTTAGAGTAGCTATTTCCCAATGAAAGCATAGGAAAACGATGCTGTACACTTGGAAAGTTTTTTGTAATGTCTCCACCCACCCTTTTTGTTGGCGAATTTTCATCTGCGAACTCCGGGTACTTTTCTTCTAAAACTTGAAGCTCCTTTAATAGAATATCAAAATCGTAATCACTAATAGTAGGTGCACTCAAAACATAATAATTGTAATTATGCTCATTTAACTCTTTGGTTAATTTATTAATTGCTTCATTTACTTTGCTCATACTTGTGATCTGTTAGAAACTTTACTTTAACGCATAGCTGCAACAATTCTATCTTTATTTTGTAAATCTTTTAGCATTCGAATATTCGAAAAACCAATGGATTTTAAAAGCGTCATTGTCTGATTACCATAATGTTCATTTATCTCAAAATACAACTTGCCGCCAGAAGATAAATTACCATATGCTAAATGACCAATTTTATAATAAAACAACAGCGGTTCATCATCTTCGACAAAAAGAGCAACATGTGGCTCAAAGGTAAGAACATTCTCATTCATTAACGCCTTTTCAGAATTCGTAATATAGGGAGGATTACTTACAATAACATCAAATCCTTTTTTTATAGAATTCTCTAGGGACGACATTTGAAGAACATCCTCTTTAACAAAGGTAACCTCCGTTGAATTTAATTCGGCATTATCTCTTGCAACAACCAAAGCATTTTCAGAGATATCTACACCATAAACCAACGTATTTTTTAAGTGTTTTTTGAGAGATATTGGAATACAACCCGACCCTGTACCAATATCTAAAATTGTTTCATAACCCTTGCATTCCTTAATAACCAAGTCCACCAGCTCTTCTGTTTCAGGGCGAGGTATTAAAACATTTTTATTGACTTTAAAAGGCAATGAATAAAACTCCATTTCTCCTGTTATATGTTGCACAGGTTCATTTTTCAATAGTCTTTTTAAAGCTTTATGAAACAAAAGTAATTCCGATTCGGAAAGCGAAGATTTATTATTTAACCTTAATGTGATTTTATCCCAACCCATGAAATGCTCAAACATAATTTCTGTAATGTTTTTCACTTCATTACTGGGATATAACGAACACAGTTTTTCTTGATAGTAAGCTACTATTTGATTAACAATATTGGAATTAACAAACATAGACGTAAATATACAATTGTAGAAGTATTATCTTATTGTAAATCTTTACTTAGACTAGTTTTATATTGACAAAACATTCTCTGCAAAAAGAATCTTACTCAAATTCTACTATCAAATCATCTTGTTCTACCATTACACCATTTTTTAAGTGCACCTTTTTAACCTTACCATCAAAGGGCGCGGTAACTGTACTCTCCATCTTCATTGCTTCAATAATAAATAGCGGATCATTCTTTTTAATTGTACTACCTACTTTTACAACAACAGAAGATAAACTGCCTTGAAGCGGAGATCCTATCTCTTTATCAGTAGAAGCTTTTTTATGTGCAACCTTGCCTGTTTTAATATTCTTGTCTTTAACTTCGATAACCCGCGTGGTACCATTGAATTTAAAGAAAACGCTTCTAATTCCATCCTGATTAGGATCTGTTACATATAATAACTGTACTTGAATAGATTGACCATTACCTAATTTGACAATAATCTCTTCGTTGTTTTCTAACCCAAAAAAGAAGGTCTTAGTCGGCAAGGGAAATAAGTCTCCATACTTTTGATATTCCGAATAGTACGTTTTAAACACTGCTGGATATAGCTTGTAACTTAGGAAATCTAACTCGTCGCAATGCTTGCTAAACGCTTTTTTAAACGCCTTAAACTCTTTGTCAAAATCAATAGGTTCGAGATGCTCGTTTGGTTTATTGGTATAAGGCTTCTCTCCTTTTAATACCATCTTAGATATGTCTTCAGGAAAACCTCCATAAGGCTGTCCTAAGTCTCCTCTAAACAATGCCTTGACCGAGTCTGGAAAGGATAACTCTCCGCCCTTACTTTTAGCTTCCTCAACACTTAAATTATTAGATGTTAAGAACATAGCCATGTCACCTACAACTTTACTTGATGGCGTTACTTTTACCAAATCTCCAAATAAATTATTGACATCCTGATAGTTTTTCTTAATGGTTTCGAACTTATGTTCCAAGCCCAAACCTCTTGCTTGCGGCCTTAGATTAGAATATTGACCACCTGGTATTTCATGATCAAATACCTGCGCGGTACCAGCTTTCAAACCAGATTCAAATGGGTAATAAAACTCTCGCACAGATTCCCAATAATTGGAAAATTCATTTAAAGATTCAATATCCATATCTCTAGCTCTCTCGGTACCCTCAAGCATTTTAACAACCGAATTAAAGTTAGGTTGTGAAGTCAGACCAGACATAGATGCCAGAGAAACATCAACGATATCAACTCCGGCCTCGACCGCTTTTAAGTAAGTTGCCACTTGTAGACCCGAAGTGTCGTGCGTATGCAGGTGAATAGGGACATCAATCTCTTCTTTTAATTTAGAGATTAAAACTTCGGCAGAGTAAGGTTTTAACAGTCCAGCCATGTCCTTAATCGCAAGTATATGAATTCCTTCGTCCCTTAAGCGCTTTGCTAAATCAACATAATAATCTAAGGTATATTTATTTTGTTCTGGATTCAGTATATCTCCAGTATAACAAATGCAACCCTCGGCAATAGAATTGGTTCTTTCACGAACTGCCTTAATGCTCGTTTTCATTCCATCTAACCAATTCAAAGAATCAAAAATTCGAAATACATCTACCCCATTCTCAGAAGATTTCTCAATAAACTTCTCAATCAAATTATCTGGATAAGCTGTATAACCAACTGCATTTGAACCTCTAATCAGCATTTGAAGCAAAGTATTTGGCATATGTTCTCTAAAAAGCTGTAATCGTTTCCAAGGACACTCTTTCAAAAAACGGTAAGCAACATCAAATGTAGCTCCACCCCAAACCTCCATAGAAAACATTTGCGGATTGTTCTTTACAAACCTATCAGCCACATTCAGCATATCCAATGTTCTCATTCTAGTAGCCAGCAATGATTGATGCGCATCTCTAAATGTAGTATCCGTATAATGAATCTTGTTATCTTGACGAATCCATTGCGCAAAACTCTCAGCTCCTAACGCATCTAATTTTTGTTTTGTTCCATCTGGAAATGGAGCAAAACGATCAAAATCTGGCAAAACTGGTTCGATAAATTTCTTCCCTTTATCGATATATTTAACATCTGGATTTCCATTGACAATTGTCTCTCCTATATAACTTAATATTTTAGTACCTCTATCTCTGGTTCTTTTGTAGTCAAATAATTCTGGCGTATTCTCAATAAACTGTACCGTTGCATTTCCCTTTTTGAAGGTGTCGTTGGTAATTACGTTTTGCAAAAATTTAATATTTGTTTTTACACCTCTTATTCTAAATTCAGATAAAGCTCTATTCAATCGTTGCGAAGCCCCTTGCAAGGTTCTTCCTGAAGCACTTACCTTACAAAGCATAGAATCAAAGAATGGACTAATTTTCGTTCCAGGAGAAGAACTTCCCTCATCTAAACGAATTCCAAAACCTGCTGCATTTCGATAAGCTATTATAGTTCCATAATCCGGCGTAAAGTCATTTACTGGGTCTTCCGTAGTAATTCGACATTGTATTGCAAATCCCGTGCATTGGACATCTTCTTGACTTTTAATATATATTTGAGAATGACTTAATTTTCTTCCTGTTGCAATAACAATTTGCGAACGCACTATATCAATACTTGTTACCTCTTCAGTAATCGTATGCTCCACCTGAATACGCGGATTTACCTCTATGAAGTAAATGTTTTCTTCACCATCCACTAAAAATTCAACCGTCCCAACATTACTATAGTTTACATGTTTTGCCAGGTCTAAAGAATACTTATAAAGTGCATTTTTTGTTTCTTGCTTAATCGAGGAACAAGGAGCTACTTCAACAACTTTCTGAAATCTTCGTTGCACAGAGCAATCACGTTCATATAAGTGAACCATGTTCCCATACTCATCTGCCATTATCTGAACTTCAATGTGCTTAGGGTTTTCTACGTATTTTTCAATAAATATTGTATCATCACCAAATGCCCTTAATGCTTCATTTTTTGCTTCGTTAAATAATTTTGCTATCTCTTCAATGTTTCTCACAATTCGCATCCCCCTACCACCACCGCCGGCAGCTGCCTTCAACATCACAGGAAAACCTATGCGAATAGCTTCTTCTTTCGCTATTGCAACAGTTGTTACGTCTTGGTTATTATCTTCAATTACAGGCACACCTACTTTAATAGCGATCTTTTTAGCAGCTACTTTATCTCCAAGCATCGACATTGCTTCAGGAGTAGGTCCGATAAATTTTATCCCTGCTTCTTTACACTTTTTAGCAAATTCAACATTTTCAGACAAAAACCCATACCCTGGATGTATCGCATCAACACCCTTTTCTTTTGCAATACTGACGATTGTGTCAATATCGAGATAAGGCTTTAGAGCTTAATCATCTCTTCCAATTTGATAAGCCTCGTCAGACTTAAATTTATGCAGAGAATACCTGTCTTCATGTGTGAAAATTGCAACTGTTCGAATTCCAAGTTCTGAGGCTGCTCTTAATACGCGAATTGCAATTTCACCTCTGTTAGCAACTAGCAACTTGTGAATTGCCAGGTAATCGGTGTTTTTTTCCATGCTTGAATTAGTAAAACTAATGTTTGGTGATTAGTAAAATTTTAGGCGAAACTACTTATTTATTTTAAAAAAAATGATGCTTGATATAACTTTAATATTAACAATTTTTTATTCAATTTTAAAATCATTCATACGCTCTTTGTATTGGGTTTTTTATCTCGAAATAACTGATTCATGGTAATTTACCTATATATTTTTATTGACTATTTTGGATGGTAAATTTTTATTGCACTCTTCATAATAACATCTTTATCCAATGACATTTTTTTTCTTTTGTGATTAACATACATATGCATCTGGTCTGTATAATGAGGAGAGTTTGCATGAGCACTTGCACCATAAGGTAAAACTGTTTCAACTTCTACCTGATCATCTCCATATCTGATTAACATAATATATGAATCGCCAGAAACAGCTTTCACCATACCACTATTGTAATTAGCCGTTGATGTTGCAGCAATCATATCCACTAAACCAGAAACAGGAAGCTCCACATCACCGCGCACATGTTTTTGAAAATCTTTGAGCGGAACATCAATTCTTCCAAATTTATCCAAGAAATAGTCTCTAGTGTTTTTTAAAGAGGTAATAACCAAATCACTAGGAACTGGAGAATCCAGATCATGCTTGACTTGGGATATACGTTTATTCAGGAAATCGTAGTACATGTACCATTGCGCTGCTCCAATGCTATTTGTGTCTGCTTTTCTATCCCAGGTCTGGATAATATCAATTAAACTTTTAATTTCTGGATAATCAGCAGAACTATATTCAAAAACATCATTTATCTCGAAAGGACAAAATATAGGTGTAGGATATTGTTGATCATATTTTATATCAATAAAATCTTGATAAGAAATTTTATCGTATTGTTGAATCAGCTCCTCGAACCTTAAGCTCCTATTATTTATTTTTTCCTGAAATGAAAAAGTAGCTGGATAATCTTCTTCATCTGGATTATCATCTGGATGCGCACAATTAAAAGGGCTATGATTCGTATTGAATAAATACCCCTGAGAGGGATTAAATAATTGCGGTAGATCTTCTAGATTGTGGTATTCTCTTATCTTGGTTTTAGAGGTGTTTCCGGGTAAAACAGCATTCCAATCAAAAGAAGTGTCCCGAATCGGCAGCTGAGCATTGCTTAGATAATAAATATTATCATTTCTATCGGCATACATAATATTGAATCTCGGTATGCCCATGATATTTAATGCTTCCATAAAATCTTCATAATTAGAAGATTTATTCATTTGATACCACTGATCAATAGCAGAAATATTGTCTAATGCATTCAGGTGAAAAGAGAACACACCACTATCATTTCTAACGACTGGTCCGTACTCACTCCACAATAGCTCTTTACGAACTGGAATAGTTATTCCAAATTTTAACTTAACCTTAAGCTTTGCCTTTGAAACCTCCAAATCTACCCATTTATCATCAAAAAGATATTGATTCTTATTTTTCGGATGCATTTGTAATTGGTAAACATCTATCAAGTCCGGATAGTTATATGTGTGGGTCCAACCTAAATTCTCATTGGTCCCAATAAAAGGCATAGGAGATCCTGGAAATAATCCCCCAAGCATGTTCCATCCCTCTTCCGAAACTACATGAGCCTCGTACCAGGCAAATGGTCCTTCCAACGGTTGATGCGTATTTACATTTAAATAGGTTTTTCCGTCTTTCGTTTTTGCTCTTCTAAAAGCAAAAGCATTTGAACCTATGCTTGTCAAAGAAGAGTCTGTAAGTGACGAAATCTTATTTCCAAAAAGATCCCTAATCACATCTCCTACATCCGAAAAAAAATGTATTACCAAATTAAATCCAACCAAGTATTCTTTTACCGAAATTGGAAAAGTGTTTTTTACTAAAACTTCTTTAGGATGGTTTAAAGCATAAGCGTTTATTCCTTCTACATAACCCTCAATCACATTTATTACAGCAGGAGATAAATCATCGTAATGAGCATCAACTGTTTCCTTACAGCGCAAAAGCTGGATAACATAATCGAGCATTGCTCCATCTTTACCTGAATGTTTACCGAGAGAATTTTTGACTGGCAAAAATGTTTGTTGTATCGTTTTGAAATCATCCTCAGCGTGCGCCCAAGCCAAACCGTAAGCTGTTTCCTTATCCGTTTTAGCAAATATGTGAGGAGTTCCATACACACCTCTATAAATGTCAATATTTAGAGGTTCAACCTGAGAATAAGATAGTTCTACAAAAAAAACAAATATTACAATTACTCTAAAAATCATATTCATAAACTTTTGATATAAAAATTCTACAATTTACTCAAATGCTATCGAATAGAAAGCACAGAATTATGTCTTAATTAAAATAAACCTACTTTCACAGAAAATAATTTTTAATTAAAATTTTCATTTCGCAGCCTTATTTAAATTTATAAATCATCAAAAAAATATAACTTGGCAGATTATATATTGCTTGTAATCAATAATTCAAATTAATAATTTCATTTATTTAAATAATAACAAATGGCTAAAGTTGATATATTTTCTAAAATTCCAGAATTAAATTACAAGGAAGAATCTGATTATCAGAATTCAGCTGATTTCACTAAATTAGTTAATAGTAGGAGAAGTTGCAGAGTTTATACCGATGATCCTGTGCCTGAAGAAGTAATTCAAAAATGTCTTGACTTGGCTCTATTAGCGCCCAACTCATCCAACCTCCAACCTTGGCAATTTTACTGGGTTAAATCAGCAGATAAAAGGAAATTATTGAATAAATATTGCTTAAATCAACCAGCAGCTGCAACCGCTCCAGAAATTATTGTTGCCGTTGCTTGTCCTGAAATGTGGAGAACAACTCGAAAGTTAATGCTTCAGGCTTTTGAAGAACAGGATGAAATCAAAACACCCAAGGCTGCAATCCAATATTATAATAAAATTGTTCCATTAGC
>JAQWQH010000165.1 GCA_029244805.1 Flavobacteriales bacterium | reverse complement strand
TTCTACTTCCACTGAGGTTGTTCTTGCGCTTTTGAAGAACAAGCAATTAATTGAACTTCACAAAGAAAAGCACGATAACGACTTTAGTGTTGGAGATGTGTATGTAGGGAAAGTACGTAAAGTTATTCCAAGTCTGAATGCCGCGTTTGTTAACGTGGGATATGAAAAGGATGCGTTTTTGCACTACCTCGACTTAGGGCCTCAATACAGGTCAATGAATAGTTATATTCAAAAAACGCTAAAGGGGAAACAGCCAAGTGCAAGTTTAGCAGCGAGCAAAATTGAATCTGACATAGATAAGCATGGCAAAATTAAAGACATTCTGTCTTCCAGTCAATTAATAGCTGTTCAAATTGCTAAAGAACCAATTTCATCTAAAGGACCTCGTCTTACGGCCGAAGTAACATTAGCGGGACGATTTGTTGTTTTGGTACCTTTTTCAAATAAAATTTCCATTTCTCAAAAAATTAAAGATCCGGAAGAGAGAGACCGATTGAAAATATTGCTTTCTAGTATTCGTCCAAAGAATTTTGGGGTAATAATTAGAACCGTCGCCCAAAATAAAAAGGTCGCTGAATTAGATCAAGACTTAAGGAATTTAGTTGCTAAATGGGACAAACTTTACAATAATCTTAAGGGTGGTGTAACACCTCCTAAAAAGGTTCTTGGAGAGCTAAATCGCACCTCGACTGTATTAAGAGATATGCTCTCTTCAAAATTCACAAATATCCACGTTAATGACGAAGCTGTATATGACGAGATTCGTGATTATGTAAAAACTATTTCTCCAGAAAAAGAATCTATAGTTAAACACTATAAAGGTAAAGATGGGATTTTTGAACAGTTTGGAATTAATAAGCAGATTAAGGCCTCTTTTGGTAAAAAAGTATCCCTTCCATCTGGTGCTTATTTAATCATTGAGCACACTGAAGCTATGCACGTAATTGATGTTAACAGTGGCAATAGAAAATCAACAGGTCAAAGCCAGGAGCACAATGCTGCGGAAACGAACATGGAAGTAGTAAATGAAATAGCTCGAATTCTTCGCCTCAGAGATATGGGAGGAATCATTGCTGTTGATTTTATCGACATGCATGAAAAAGCAAACAATAAAAGTCTTGTTGAAGCCCTGAGAGCTGCCATGAAAGATGATCGTGCGAAACACAATGTAGCGCCTCCGAGCAAGTTTGGTGTTGTTGAATTAACACGTCAAAGAGTTCGACCTGAAACCGACATTAAAACAGCTGAAACATGCCCTTCATGCAATGGCTCGGGAGAAGTTCAAGCTTCTATTCTATTAATCGATGAAATAGAAAACAATCTTCGTTATTTGATTGAGTCAGGAAAACATAAAGATTTTGAATTACACGTTCATCCCTTTGTTGAGTCTTACCTTAAAAAAGGAATCAAGAGCCTTAGCAGGCAATGGTGGTTAAAATACAAGAAAAAGATTACTGTTAGAGGTATAACAAAATTTCAATTTCTAGAATACCAATTCGTTAATAGTAGTAACGAGAAGATACAACTATAACTTATTTATCTAATTTAACCCCTTTTAGATTTATCACCTTTTGAATTTCGTGGTATCCAGAATGGCAAGGTACTTTTATCTGATATTCATTAAACACATCGTCCTTCAAGATGTACTGCACCAAATATTCACGACATGGAGTAAGTGTGAATATATAAGAACCTGTTCGTTTGTTGGGTTTAAACTCCTGATAATCTTCATCCAAATTCACGTCGGACACAGTAATAGATATGCCTCCTGGTAATTTCTTCTTCTCATCCATTTCTATGTAACCCTTAAGTATAGAAACCTGTTCTATTACAATAGTGTCAAGATCTACTTTATAAACATCTTGACGACCTAGCCCATTAACACCCATTTCCGATGAGAAATAACCTGTTTTACCATCTGCCATTGTGGAAAAAGAAACATCATGATCAACTGTGTTTAACGGATATCCTAAGTTAACTGGTTCACTCCATTTGACATCTGTTTGCCGAGTGGATTTAAAAAAATCAAAGCCTCCCATGCTTTCCTTATTGTTTGAGCTAAAAAATAAAGTTTTTCCATCTGGATGAATAAACGGGCATATTTCGTCATATTCAGTGTTAATTGAAGAGCCTAAATTGGTTGGCATGCCCCATTCTCCATTTGGAAGGCGCTTACTTCTATAAATATCTCCGCCGCCGAAACCTTCAGGACGGTCTGAAACAAAATAAAACCTTTCACCATCAGCAGAAATAGTTGCACCCGTCTCCCACGATTTTGAATTTATATTTTCAACCATTAAAATAGGATCCGAATACTTCTCGTCATTCCTTTCACAGAGATACAAGTTAGCAACATCTTTCTCTTCCTTTTTTATGAATAAAAACTGTCCATCAGGAGAAGTGCTAATCGAAGCTTGATTTGAATTAGGCTCACAAAAACTCATTATCTCTGGTTTACCCCACATACCAGTATGAACATTTCTATAGGAAACAAAAACATTTTCAAAATGTTTACCATCTTCTGGGTTTACTATTCCCTCATTCGAAAATCCTGATACTACATAATCTCTTTTCGAAGTAAAAAACATCATGTTTCCATCTGCCGTAACCGCAGGATTATAATCAGAATACTCACTGTTTATTGGTTCTCCAAGGTTCGTGATTAAATAATTCCTCCTTTGCTTAATCAAAGCTTTAGCTTTTTCGGATTGCGCAATTGCTAAACTAGCAGCATAATAAAGCTGATGATACTTACCTCCTTTACGCCTGAAAGATTGAAACCTCTCAATTGCTTTGTCAAACTCAGAATTCAAATGGTAAGCAATCCCCAAATAAAACTTCGTTTCTACGGGTGCTTCATTTTCATCTGAATCTCCGTCTTGGTAATCTTTCGAGATTTTATCCTCTGCTTTACTCAAATATTTAAGTGCATTTAATTTATTCTTACCCAACTGGATATAACATTCTCCTAGTTGATAGTTAATATTATAATTTTGAGGCTGCTCTGCAACTAACATTTTCCATATTTCAAGAGCAAATTCAAAGTTTCCTCTATCCATTAGGTTGTAAGCTTTTTTAAATTTCATTTTAAACGACCCCTCTTCCTTGAGCTCGTTTAAAATTTCATGATTTATTTGAGCATTCAAAAACCCAGCAATAAATACAGATAACAAAACAGAAACCGTCTTACACATTTTCATAAAATAACATCTTTTATCAACACAAAATTTAATCTAAAACAGCTCAAAAATAATTCAAATAGTGCACTAAATCAACATTTTATATGCTTAATGGTCTAAAAGCTATTTATAAAACCTATTAGCAGCTTTGACAAATCGCTAAACTCCGTCAAGGGCAAGGTCTCAGACTTGTCAAACACATCATGATAAGCAGTAATACCTCCCAAAGTGTAAATAAACACCGCAGGAATTTGCCTTTGAGAAAACCAATAATGATCACTGTTTGCAGCCCTGCCTCGTACCTTGACTTTATTAACGTAATTCTTTTTCAAATTAAGAACAGCTAATTTTTTAAATTCCTTTTTATGAACTGTACCATTAACCACGGTAACTCCTTGATCCCCGGTCCCCATAATATCACAATTAACAACAAAACGTATATCATTTAATGGAAACAACGGATTCTCTACATAATATTTAGAACCTAAAATTCCCACTTCTTCTGCACCAAAAGCCATAAAAACCAAACTATATTTTGGTTTGTTTTTAGAAAAATATTTAGACAAATAAAGAAGCATTGCGATTCCGCTTGCATTATCATTAGCTCCGGGAAAATAAACATCATTACCCATCTGACCTAAATGATCATAGTGCGCAGAAATAACAATAAATTTTGTCTTTTTTCTCCCTTCAACATAAGCGATCACATTTTGCGTTTTAATATTTGATTTAAATACGTTACGGATATTTATCTTGACATTTCTTGTTGATTTTGGAAGCATTTTTGATTTGATTTCCACAATTGGAAAAGGCATTTGCTCTGTACCAACGGACCAAGTAAATTTAGCGTCATTTATTTTAAACACAGGAGACTTTTGAGCAATAACCCGACCTAACTCCCTAAACAACTGGAGCGTATCATTATCTGAAATTTCAGCGTCATCTAAAACAAAAGCACTTCCATCAAACCGAATATTCCCGTTATTTAAATCTTCTAAAAACGGAATAATATTGTCTCTATTTATAAACTGCAATTTAAACACGCCTTTTGCAGATCCTGAAACTGAACTTATCAAGTAATCTATTCCTGTTTCAAGCTTACGCCCTTCAACGAATAGACTTACCGAATCTGGAAACGTATTCGCCTTAATATCAAAGTACTGAAAGCAATTATTATTAAATTTCGACAATCCAAACTCCTCGAAACACTTATTAATATAATCTGCTGCTTTTACATGACCATCATTAACATATCCTCTGCCATAGTATTCTTCAGAGGAAAGCTCTTTTACCACTTTTAATCCAAAATCTTGTTGGGAACATAAGCCAGCAGGAATTACAAATAAAAATAAGTACAGAATTTGTCTCATACCGCATGATTTGGCAATTGTTATACCATAAAACGTCTTTCTACCAGATCCATGAAATTTACAACTGAACTATGTTCTTTATCCCAAGCAGAGGATAACTCACTATCTACAAATGCTAAAGCTTCTGCCAACGTGTTAAATGAATTAATCTTATTCACTGCGTCGTTAAATTTTTCATTCTCTCCTTCAAATAAATCATTCATAAATAAAAACTTCTGATTTAATCCAATAGCAGATTTCAAATCTTTAATAGGTTGTTGACTCAATTTATCAGCAACAGTTTTCTCCGGAGCTCCACTTGCAAATGTGTCATTAATTGATGCGGATTTATCTAGAGTCGGCTTCTCAATTACATATTTATTTCCATCCTCCGTATCAAATTCATCTATATGTTCTTCAATCGCATCCAGCAAGTTCGTCTGATTAGCATGGGTGTCCTCATCTAAATCCTCTGTTTTTGGTTCAGATTCATATCCCAAGCTTGGAGCACCAAAATTTAACTCGAAGCTACCTTGGCCCTTCTTTGATTCTTTTTTTTGCTTCTTTACCTCTTTTACTTTTACTTCTTTATCAAACGCCAGATACTGAAGTACTGCAATTCTTTCATGCAGCGTTCTTGAATCCTCTAGCAAAGAGGTTAATTCATTGGAATCTAGCTTGCCGGACTCTAATTTTTTAATCCCATTTGACAGAGATTTTGTTAGATTTTTGAGGTTTTTGTAATCGCTACTCAGACTCATTTCTTTTTTAATTGATTTACTACACAAATTTGAATAAATTTGTGAAACTACATACTTATCAAATATTAACTTATTAACACTAAGATTAGTATTCCACTATTAAAAATTGTCATTTCAAGGTGTTTTTAGAACAAAAAGGAAATAAAACTCAAAAAAAAGGATGGATAGAAGTTGTCTGTGGATCTATGTTTTCAGGTAAAACAGAAGAGTTAATTCGAAGATTGAAAAGAGCTGAATTCGCCAAACAGAAAGTTGAAATTTTTAAACCGGCAATTGACATAAGGTATGACGACGAAAATGTAGTAAGCCATGTTGGCACCTCAATTCGCTCCACTCCTGTTCCATCATCAGGAAACATACTTCTATTGGCTAATGCTGTTGATGTAATCGGTATAGATGAAGCACAATTCTTCGACGATGAACTTCCTGAAGTTTGTGAAAAGCTTGCCAATTCGGGTATAAGAGTAATAATAGCCGGATTAGACATGGACTTCACTGGAAAACCATTTGGTCCCATTCCTGACTTATTATCAAAAGCCGAATTTGTCACTAAAGTTCATGCTATTTGCATGCATTGTGGAGATTTAGCTCAATACTCTCACCGAAAAACAAAAAATGAAGAGCTTGTTTTATTGGGAGAAATCGAAGAATACGAGCCTTTGTGCAGAAAGTGTTTTAATCTCGCTACCAAAAGATGAACCTAAATTATACAATAGAAGAGATTACTTCAATTACCAATGGAACGGCAAGAGGAAATCCAAAAGAAATTGTAAATGCCATTTTTATCGATAGCCGAAACCATTTCAATGAAAACAACTCCTTATTCATTGCTATTAATGGCGAATTTAATGATGGACATGAATATTTAGTTGAACTTTACCAAAAGGGACTTAGAAACTTTATTATTGAGCGTAAAGCGCGAGAAAAACTGATAAGCAAGGTCCGGTTTCTCAAAAAAAATAAAAATCTACAATTCAGTGAAGCAAACATTATTGTGGTAGAAAATGCAATTATTGCTTTACAAAAAATAGCTACTCATCATCGCAGAAAATTTGACATACCTGTAATTGGCATAACTGGGAGCAATGGAAAAACCATAGTAAAGGAATGGCTATATCATATCTTAAGAAGTGAGTTTAATATTGTTCGAAGCCCTAAAAGCTATAATTCTCAGGTTGGTGTTCCGCTTTCGATATTACAAATGAATAGGCACCATACGCTTGCGATATTTGAGGCGGGAATATCAATGCCCGGAGAAATGAAAGCCCTAGAAGAAATGATAGCGCCAACAATTGGCTTGCTTACAAATATAGGAACTGCGCATTTGGGAAATTTTGAGAGTAAGATTTCACTGGTTAATGAAAAAAAAGTGCTATTCAATAACTGTGAATATACCTACATCGATGATAAAGATAAATTTGCAGACCTTCATATTGAAAATAAAGGTAAGCATAGTAAGATAAAAGCAAGTTGGAATGGTTCAACTATTAAATATCAAATTCCCTTTTTCGATCAAGCTGCAATTCAAAACTCATTATCGTGCATTGCTTTACTGTTGCAATTTGGGATTGAAATAAACTTTATCACCTCTAAAACTATATCCTTGCCACAAATAGCTTTTAGACTAGAAACAAGAAAGGGGAAGGATGGCAATATTCTTATTTTAGATAATTACAATGCTGATGTCGCCTCACTAAGAATTGTTCTAGACTATCTAGATCGTCATGATAAATCTAAGAAAAGGTATCTAATTCTCTCTGACATCAAGCAAGACAAAACGAAATCTATCGATTTATACCATGACATTGCTGAATTGGTTAATCAGAGAAATATTGACAATTTTATCGGAATAGGAAAGGAATTAATGATAAACCGAAGTCTTTTCAATAAAGGATATTTCTATGAGAGTACCGATCAGTATATCAAAGATTTAGAAAGAAATAAAGTAAAAGATACAGTTATTTTAATCAAAGGCTCATCCGATTTTCGATTTGAAGAAATTGGTCAATTACTAGAAGCAAAAACGCATGAAACAGTATTGGAAATCAACCTTAATGCTATTAGCCATAATATTAAAACTTATAAAAGCTTATTGAATCCGGCAACTAAATTATTGGTAATGGTTAAAGCTTTTGGTTATGGTGCCGGCATTAAAGAGATAGGCCAGGTTCTGCAGCACAACAATGTTGACTATTTAGGTGTGGCCTATAGTGATGAAGGGGTAGATTTAAGGAATGAAGGAATCGATTTGCCTATTCTAGTTATGAATGCTGAAAGAAGTTCTTTTAATGATATTATTAACAATAAACTAGAACCATCTATTTTTAGTTTCAAGCAGCTTGATAGTTTCATAAGAAAACTGATTGATTTAGGAAAGAAAAATTACCCTATTCACCTTAAACTAGATACTGGAATGAACCGCCTCGGGTTTGTTGAAGAAGAAATTGATAATATTATTTCTATTGTTATGAGCCAACCTGAGGTTCGTGTAAAAAGTATATTTAGTCATTTGGCAGCTAGTGATAAATCAAAACACAATGACTTTACCAATCAGCAAATAGAACTATTTGAAGTCTGGGCAAATCAACTAGAAAAAGGTTTGGGATATTCGGTTCAAAAGCACATCTTAAATTCAGCGGGCATAGAAAACTTTCCCAAACATCAACTTGATATGGTTAGGCTAGGGATAGGTGTTTATGGCAACTCATCTTCTTTAAAAAACCTTGAGCCAGTTGGGAGGTTAAAAACAATTATTACGCAAATAAAAAACACGCCTAAAGGATCATCAATAGGTTACAGCAGGAGTGTTTTTGCAGAGGAGGATTTAACAATTGCTGTAATTCCTATTGGTTATGCAGATGGGTTTAGTCGTAGTTTAAGTAATGGAAAGGGACATGTTTTAGTAAATGGGAAATTAGCCCCCGTTGTCGGTAATGTATGTATGGATATGACGCTGATTAACGTTACCAACATTCAATGCGAAGAAGGAGGTGAGGTAATAATTTTTGGACCCGAAAGGCCAATTGCTGATTTAGCTAAAGAAATGAGTACAATTTCTTACGAAGTTATGACGGCTATTTCACAAAGAGTTGTCAGAGTGTATCTTGAAGATTAGATTTTTCAATTGTTGACAATCTTATTTGCAAGGAATGGAACCAGTGCCTATTAGTATTTTCAATGGAAAAACTCTACTAAAAAAAGGAGAATCGATTGTCTATTAGTGACATTAAATAATATCTTTTTTTACTTATGTAAATTCTTCCATGCAGCATACCCACCGGTCAAATTATATATTGTCGTAAACCCCTGACTTTTCATTATATTCATTGCTTTTGAACTCCTTCCTCCAGAATGACAATAAACATATACAGGCTTGGCGTTATCTAATTTCAAAACTTGATCTTTAAAATCTTTATCAAAATAGTTAATATTTACAGAACCATTTACATGTCCTTCAGCATATTCTCTAGGAGTTCTTACGTCCAGAATGACACCTTTCCCTGCCTTTGCTAGTTGTTCAAATTGAGTAACTTTCACATCGTGAAATCCAGGGGTTTGAGCGAAAAATGATGCGCTTACAAACAAAATAGATAAAATTGCAGCTGTTTTAATCCAATTTTTCATAGTGTGTATTTTACTATATGATGCAACAAATATAATACCCTTTTTGATTTTACTCGTAAAAAGCTTCTAACTTAATCATGAATATAGGCTTATCTATGAACCACTATTATAGGCAAAAATTCAATTTCGATTCAATACTATTGCGGCTTATCCGTTTCTAATTGCGCACCTAAAAACAGTTAAAACGGTGTTCCCAATCCTTATATTCTTGATTACCTTATTAATCTTATCCAACATAGGATCCTTAAATTGAACCTTTAAAATTCCTATTAATGAACCCTCTTCTTTATTTAGCAATACCCATTAAACAAGAAACGAGCTCATCCATAAGAGAATAAAGACGGCTGTTTATACGTTCTTTTTCCTATTTTTGACAAATCACACCGGTGGGCTAACTATGCAAAAAAAATTCATTACCAACCTCGCACTTATTCTGTTGCTTAACTTATTGGTTAAACCTTTTTATATTTTAGGAATAGATGCTGAAGTACTCAAAAGAGTGGAGGAAACAACCCCAGGAAGATATGGAGAATATTTTGCTCTCATTGGATTTACTTTTATTCTAAATATTTTTCTTGACTTGGGAGTAATTAATTACAATACCAGAAATATAGCTCAAAACAAGCAATTACTACAAAAGCATTTTGCTGGAATAATTACACTAAGAGGAATCCTTTCGGCAGGGTACATGGTGATCATATTGTTGAGTGGTTTTATTCTTGGTTATTCCTCTTTTCAGATAAAATTGCTTGTAATTCTGGGTATTAATCAAATATTGGTTGCCTTTATACTTTACTTTCGCTCCAACCTTTCTGGATTATTACTATTCAAGCAAGATAGTATTATTTCAGTAATGGATCGAATTCTGTTAATTGGAATTTGCTCTTTTCTACTTTGGGGAAGAGCCACAAGTCAACCATTCCAAATAGAATGGTTCGTATACGCGCAAACCGGAGCTTATCTTTTTACGGCTATATTGGCAGGATTGCTTGTTTTGCGGCAAACAGGAATGGTGAAACCAAAATTTGACATCACTTTTTCTATTTCCATATTAAAGCAAAGTCTTCCTTATGCATTGCTCATTTTATTGATGATGATTTATTACCGATCAGACAGTGTTATGATTGAAAGAATGCTCCCAAATGGCGCTAGAGAATCGGCTATATACGCCCAGGGATTTCGTTTTTTTGAAGCTTTAAACATGATAGGTTTTCTGTTTGCAGGCTTGCTATTACCAATATTTTCCAAAATGCTAAAAGCAAAAGAATCGATTGAAAAAATAGTATACTTATCATTTAAAATATTGCTGTCGGGGGCTATTGTAATTGGGCTATCTTGTTTCACTTTCAGCAAGGAAATAATAGAATGGCGTTATCAAACGTCTGGAATCGAACTTATCCAATCTGCAAACGCATTTGGTATGTTAATGATCTGTTTTATCTCCATTTGCACTACGTACATATTTGGGACTCTCCTAACGGCAAATGGCAGTTTAAAATCCCTTAACTACATGGCTTTTGGGGGTGTTCTGCTGAACATCTCTTTGAACTTGTACTTAATTCCCACAAAGGGTGCCTATGGTGCGGCAATTGCAAGTATGATAACTCAGGTAGGCACAGCAGTAATTCAAGTAATATTGAGCTTTAAAATTTTACATCTTAAAATTGAATGGAAAAGTGTTTTACAGACTTGTTGTTTTGTCAGTATTTTTGCCTGTATCATCTCTTTTTTACCTGATGAAAATCATTATTGGTATTGGAATCTAGGTATATTTATTTTGAGTGGGATAATCCTATCTCTGACAACGGGAATGTTTAGCATTAAAAATCTTTTGCAGATCTTAAAAGAAAGGTAATAAATAGATAGTTTCTCTGATTTTGAATCAAACCTTCCAATTTAAAAGTAGGATATTTTATAATCTAAATTATTAATTATCTTTGGCACGATTAAAAAACCGTTCATGCAGAATAAATCTAACGAATTCGATTCCATCGACTTAATATCATTTCTTTGGAAATCAAGAAAAGTACTTATCATTTTAGGTACAATAGCAGCTGTTATTTCTTCAATTGTTTCATTAATGATGCAGGAAAAATTTCTCTCGACAGTTACCTTGTTCCCTACGAAATCTAGTTCTATTACTTTTTCAGAGGTAATAACCGAAGATCAAAGTGTTACAAAATTTGGAGAAGAGGAAGAAGCTGAACAAATGCTGCAAATTCTTGAATCTGCATTAGTAAGAAAAAAAATAATTGCCCGATTTGACTTAATTAAACATTACGATATCGATACTGCAAGTACATTAAAATACACCGAACTTGCAGAAACGTATAGCGACAATATTACTTTTCAAAGAAACAATAAAGGGGCGGTACTGATAAACGTTCTTGACCACGACAAAGACACTGCAGCGCTTATAGCAAATCATATTTCAGCTTTATTTGATACAACAAAAAATTCAATTATTCATGAACGTGCATTACTAGAGTTTGAAGTTAAAAAAATGAAACTTCAAAAACTTCAAGACGAGATAAATATGTTGAATGACACCATGTCCAAACTAACTACCTTAGGAGTCGTTACAAATCAAGCATATCAAGGTTTAACCTTAGCGATGAACTCCGCTAAGGATAGCGAAACCAGATACAGGTATGAAAAAAAACTTGAAATGACAGAAAAATATGGAAGTGTTTTACAATCATTTCAAGTGCGGGCAGAATTTTTATCAGAAAGAATGGCAACAATGGAAACATCATATGAACAATCGGAATCGGATGCGCTGTCAAACATCTCACATAAATTTGTGGTAGAACTCGCCAGCCCTGCTGAGAAAAAAGCATATCCTATTCGTTGGTTAATTGTAGCAGTATCGACTTTTGCTACGGTATTCTTTTCAATAATTTTATTATTGTTTGTCGCAAAAATAAAAGAGCTAAAAGCAAATTCTAAATAGCGGTTTACCTTGGTAAAATCACTTAGAAATAACTGGATTTATTTGATAGGAATTCTTTTTCTATGTGTCAATCTCTTATTTACTTATAAAGATTTTTACTTTTTAAATTTATTACCAATTGCCTTATTGGTATTATTTGCAGCTCTTTTTGCATTGGATAAACTTTTTCTATTTGTTGTTTTCTGTACTCCTTTATCCCTAAATCTAGAGCAATTGAATATTGGAGGGGTTGGCATTTATTTACCAACAGAACCTATACTATTTGGCATAATGCTTCTCTTTCTGTACAAACAGCTTTTTGGCACTATTGAAAGAGATTCAAGAATCGTAAATCATCCTATTACATTGGCAATACTATTTAATTTAAGCTGGATATTTATAACCTGCCTAACAAGTGAAGATCCCTTAATATCCTTTAAATTTTTGCTTTCTAGGATGTGGTTTATTGTACCTATTTACTTTTTTGGAATATGGTTTTTTAGGAAAGGTGTTAAAAATATGTATGCGTTTTTGTGGATGTACATTATACCATTGACCCTAGTGCTACTTTTGACCCTGGTAAAACATGCTTCCTACGGATTCAGCGAGGAAGTTGGACACTGGATAATGTCTCCTTTTTTTAAGGACCATACGTCCTATGGAGCTGTTATTGCTTTATTTTTCCCAATTGTGGTTAGTATGGCTTTCGATAAAGAAAAAACGCCTATTACGCGATCTATTATTATTATTATCCTAATTATATTTTCAATTGCTTTATTCTATAGTTCTACCCGAGCTGCTTGGGCAAGTGTGGTTGGAGCTGGCATGGTATATCTGCTATTCGTATTTAGAATTAAGTTCAAGTACTTATTGATTTCCGGGCTTTTAATTGGAAGTTTTATTGCCGTAAATTTCACAGAGATAAGTTACATGCTGAATAAAAACGATGCAGAGCATACGACAGAAAATTTCTCTGAAAAATTAGAATCAATGAGCAATGTCAGCAGCGATGCATCTAACTTAGAGCGATTAAACAGATGGAATTGTGCCATAAGAATGTTCAATGAACGACCCCTTCTGGGTTGGGGACCTGGAGTTTATTCATTCTACTATGCCCCATTTCAGTCCCCTGCAGACTTAACCATAATTAGCACCAATTTTGGAACCGGAGGAAACGCACATTCTGAGTACCTTTGACCATTAGCAGAGCAGGGAATTCTTGGCATTCTATCTATAGTTATTTTGGTGATAGTTGTTTTTTACCGTGCCTCAGTGCTGTATATTCGGTTGGAAAATAAAAAATTAAAACGATTAGTTATGATGCTTATGCTCGGACTTGTAACCTATTTTACTCATGGTGTATTAAACAATTATCTAGATACCGATAAAGCGTCAGTGCCGGTATGGGGGTTTATTGCTATAATTGTTGCAATAGATATCTATTTTGCGAATAATCAAAAAGAGAAAATAGGTAAAGTTTTGTACTAAAAAAAACGGCAACTCATAGCAGCTGTATCATCTTCATACTCCGCATCGCCTTTATATTTTTCCAATTGAAAGAAAATAAGTTTGTTCAAATCCTTCATTCTTAAATGAAAATTATCGTGTATCGTATTAATTAGTCTTTCCGTTTCAAACTGCTCACCTTCTTCATTTTCGAGCTCTACCAGACCATCGGTAAAACAAACAAGCGTATCATTTGGTTTTAGTACAATCTCTTCTACTTCCACAGAAGGAAGCTCTTCAAACATTCCTAGACCAATACAACCCTTGTTTAATTGTTTTGCTGTTTTACCATCTGTTAATATAGGATGATTATGACCAGCATTAATGTATTTTAAAACACGATTTGTACAGTTATAATAAGCTAAAAAGAAAGTGATGAATTTTTCACCATTAGCAGAATCGTTTACATTTTTATTCAATTCACGAATCAAATTTTCGATAGATAGTCCTGCATGGTTGTATTTAATATTGGCTCGCAAATTTGCCTGGAAATTACTCATTAACAAAGCTGCAGGAACTCCTTTTCCCGAAACATCTGCAATACACAAAACATACTCTTCATTGTTTAGCTGAATAAAATCATAATAATCACCACCAATTAAATGAAGTGATTCATAATGTGCGGCAACTTCCATTCTGTTATTAGAAGGCAATTTTGCAGGAAACAATAATTTCTGCATTTCAGCAGCCAATTCCATTTCACGGTTTGCTCTTTCTTGAATAATACTTTCGTTTGCAAATCGCTTATTCTCAATCGCTACTATAATAATATTGGTTAACGTTTGAACGAAAGGCATGTGCTTGATGGTCGGGCTAATAATTAGTTCATCTTCGTTTAAATCACCTATGAGAAGATATGCTAGAGGCATTTCTTTGTGCATAATAGGAACAACAAGGTCAAATGAATTCAACGAATCGCTTGATGAAGACTCTATTACGGTTATCTCACTGATGTGCGATAAATCTTTTTTGACATCAACTTTTTTCGCCTTTCCTTTTGCACCATATCTCAATAAGCAAGTCCATTCAATATTGTCGTAGTGATACAAAACTAGCTTAGATATCCCCAGTTGCTCATGTAAAATATATTCGTACAGATTTAATAGTTTATCTGTTTTAAAGTTTTCATTTATCGCTTTCGTTACTTCCAGTAAGGATGAAAGTTTAAATTCTTTTAACTGAAGTTTTTCCAGTAGTCTATTTACTTTAACTTCTCCCACTAGTTTAATTTTTCTATGACTACAGGTAGCTTGCGCACTGCAGCTAACTCTCTAAATTTCAATCTTGCCTCACCAACAGGACTACCCAGGTAGGTTTTGTTTCCCTCTATTGATTTACTCAAACCGGATTGCCCAAGAACAACAGCTCCTTTACCGATAGTTAAATCTGCAGCTACACCCACTTGGCCCCAAAGCGTAACATCATCCTCTATAATAACACAACCGGCAATTCCAACTTGCGCAGCAAACAAACAGTTTTCACCTATTAAACAATCATGACCAACATGAACCTGATTGTCCATTTTTGTCCCTTTACCTATAACAGTGGTTCCTGTTACGCCAGCATCAATAGTACATAAAGCGCCTATCTCAACATTGTCTTCTAATATAACTCCACCACATGTATGCATTTTATTAAACCCTTCTGAGGTGTTTTTATAATAAAAAGCATGAGAACCTAAAACAGTATTAGCTTGCACCACTGCATTATTGCCAATGGTTACATTGTCCATTAAATTTACTCCAGCATGGATAATTGAATTATCGCCTATTACAACATTATTACCGATAACAACAGTTGAATGAATCACACTACCAGATCCTATTTTAACATCTGACCCAGTGGTGCTCTCCCAATTTACAAAAGGCATAAAAAGTTTGGTTAACTTATTAAAATCAGCAAAAGGATTTTCAGAAATAAGCAAGCCTTTGCCCGCTGGACATTCAACTTCTTTGTCAATAAGGATGGTAGTGGCAGCAGAACTTAATGCTTTATTATAATACTTAGGATGATCTACAAAAACTACGTCGCCGGGTTCAACAACATGAATTTCATTGAATCCTGTAATTTCGTGATTTTCATTTCCCACAAAAGAACAACCCATTATTTCTGATGCTTTTTTTAATGTTATCGAAGCTTTTAATTTCACCTTTCTTTTTTTGTTAAAGATAACATTTATCTATCATTAAATATTGCCAGACGATTAAATCAGTAATAAAATGAGATAATTAGGAAAGTTTATTTACATTTGCAGCCCGAATAAATTTTGTATAACAAAAAAACAAATTAAATGTACGCAATCGTAGAGATAGCAGGGCAACAATTCAAAGTTGAAAAAGATCAACAGATTTTT
>JAQWQH010000152.1 GCA_029244805.1 Flavobacteriales bacterium | reverse complement strand
AATGCACTAAACAGAAGCGTTAGAGAACATGGATTAACAATTCCAGGGGACATATTGAATAAAACGCGTGAAATAGTTGTGCAAGAATTTAAGAAGTCTGAGGAGGATGTAAAAGATGGAATGGACATCGCTTTATGCAGTATTGAAGGGATGAAGCTACAATACGCGGGAGCTTATAACCCGTTGTGGATAATTAGAAATGGTGAGATTATAGAAACGAAAGCCAATAAACAGCCTATCGGTCAGTTTGATAACCCTGAACCCTATACAACGCATAGTTTTGATTTAGAAAAAGGAGATACTATTTATATATTTTCTGATGGATATGTAGATCAGTTTGGTGGAGAAAAAGAAAAGAAATTCAAAGCCAAAGCTTTTAGACAGTTACTGCTGAGTATTCAGGATAAATCAATTGAAGAACAAAAAACAACCATTAATGAAGCCTTTGAAAATTGGAAAGGCGACCTAGAGCAGATTGATGATGTTTGCGTAATTGGCGTAAGGGTGTAAACAAGCATAATGCAGATACTAGGTGGTTACTTAAATTTGTCACTATTTCTAAATAAATAAAAAATGTAACGGACTAGATTCATTACTTTTGCCAAATGAAAAACATTTTTTGCGTCTTTTTATTTATCATTTCTCTTAATGTAGTTGCTCAAAAGTATGCTGATACCAGCTATTACTTAGTAGATAGTTTGTCGCTAGATGATCTCAGCAAAGGAGATGTCAAGTTGTTGGATAGTTGCTTAAAGGTATACCATGCATCCAAACAAGACACTTCTCGGATTAAGACGCTTACATTTTTGATTGAAGAAATGGTTTCTAATGATTGGAAGAAATATCAATTCTATCAGTATGAGCAACTGCAAGCACTCTTAAAAAATAATCCTTCAATAAAAGTAACAAATGCACTGCAACTTGATTTAGCAGGAGCGATTGGTAATATTGGATATATATACAGTATCCAAGGCCAAGTAAAAGAAGCCTTGGATTATTTTAATCGAAGTCTTAAAATAGAACAAGAAATAGATGATAAAGAGGGAGTCGCTTCCTCTCTTAATCACATTGGATTGATTTATAATAACCAAGGTAAAGTAAAAGAAGCCGTGGATTATTATAGCCGTAGTCTTAAAATAAGAGAAGAAATAGGTGATGAAAAAGGAATAGCTCTTTCTCTAAACAACATTGGGACTATATACAACGACAAAGGGCAAGTAAAAGAAGCTTTAGTTTATTACAATCGCAGTCTTAAAATATATGAAGATTTAGATGATAAAGAGGGAGTAGCTCTCTCTTTGAACAATATAGGATTGATATACAATGACCAAGGTAAAATAAAGGAAGCCTTGGATTATTATGACCGAAGTCTTAAAATAAGAGACGAAATAGGTGATAAAAAAGGTGTAGCTTTCTCTCTAAACAACATAGCAAGTCTATATGCTAGCCAAGGAAAAACAAAAGAAGCTTTAGCTTGTTATGATAGCAGTCTTAAAATTCTAGAAGAAATAGGAAATAAAGCAGGAATAGCTTCTTCCTTAAATAATATAGGAGCTATATACAATACTCAAGGCCAACAAGAAGAGGCCTTAGATTACTACACACGGAGCCTCAAAATAAGAAAAGAACTAGGCGCTAAAGAGGGTATCGCTATTTCTCTTAATAACATAGGATACATATACAAAGACCAAGGCCAACTAAAAGAAGCCTTAGATTATTTCAGTCGGAGTCTTAAAATTCTAGAGGAAATAGGATTTAAAGCGGGTATAGCTACATCTCTCAATAACAATGGGTATATATATGATAAACTAGGTAAAATAAAAGAGGCTTTAGATTATTATAATCGTAGTCTAAAAATGCAAGAAGAATTAGGAAATAAAGCAGGAATAGCTCTTTCTCTAATAAACATTGGAAATATATACGATGATCAAGGCCAGTTAAATAAAGCATTAGCATTTGGTAAAAAAAGTTTAACGATTTCGAAAGAGATTGGATCTCCTGATAGGATTAAGGCATCTTCAAGATTATTGTGCAATGTTTATGAGAAGCAAGGGAATGGCATGAAATCACTCGAAATGTACAAGTTATATGTAATAATGAAAGACAGTATGAGTAATGCAGAAACTCAAAAAGCAACTGCTCAGCAGCAAGCTAAATACACATATGAAAAACAAAAAACTATTGATGATGCAGCGCGTGAAAAACAAAAAGCGCTTGATGGGGCAGAAAAAGACAAGCTCATAGCAATAGAAAAAGAAAAGAAGGAGACCCAACAAGTTATTTCAGGAGCTATTTTACTGGGACTAATATTAGTTGTTGTTTTCTTGTTATTTGTTTTTAATAGATTGCGAGTAGCCAAAAAACAACAAAAGATAATTGAACAACAAAAAGAAGCTGTTGAACATGCGCACGATGAACTCGAAGTAAAGAACCAAGAAATTA
Source organism: Flavobacteriales bacterium (assembly GCA_029244805.1). Classification (GTDB taxonomy): domain Bacteria; phylum Bacteroidota; class Bacteroidia; order Flavobacteriales_D; family Parvicellaceae; genus CALSMU01. The sequence continues at coordinate 6,732 of JAQWQH010000152.1, read as the reverse complement.
TGGATTCGATTAATTATGCTAAACGTATTCAGTCTGCTATATTACCTCCTGCAAAACTGGTTAAGGAATACTTGAAGGAAAGCTTTATACTATACATTCCAAAAGACGTTGTAGCAGGAGATTTTTATTGGATGGAGCAGACGAGTGGTAAAGTGTTTTTTGCTGCTGCTGATTGCACAGGGCATGGAGTACCTGGTGCCATGGTAAGTGTTATTTGTAATAATGCCTTAAACAGAAGCGTTAGAGAACATGGCTTATCAAAGCCTGGAGATATTTTAAACAAAACGCGTGAGATAGTTGTAGAAGAATTTGACCAATCAGAAGAAGAAGTAAAAGACGGTATGGATATCGCATTGTGTAGCATTGAGGGAATGAAACTGGAATATGCGGGTGCACATAACCCTCTGTGGATAATAAGAAATGGCGAGATTATTGAAACTAAGGCAAATAAACAACCCGTAGGTAAGTTTGACAACCCAAAACCATACAAAACGCATAGTTTTGATTTAAAGCAAGGAGATACTATCTATATCTTTTCTGATGGGTATGTAGATCAATTTGGTGGAGAAAAGGGTAAGAAATTCAAATCCAAAACTTTTAGAGACTTACTTCTGAGTATTCAAGAGAAAGCTATGGAAGAGCAAAAGAAAAGTATTGAGAGCACTTTTCAAACATGGCGAGGTGACTTAGAACAATTAGATGATGTTTGTATTATCGGGGTAAAGGTGTAAAATATTGGAAACACCCTGATTCGGTTCGATAAAAAACAAACTAGTTACCATATTTTTTTATTTTACATTAATTATTAAATTATTTTTCTATAGATTTGTTTCATAATATACATTATGAGTTTTACAAAATTACATCATCATCATCTTTACAATTGCTCTCAGAGTAGGAGATGATATATGTATAGTGAATATATTTCAAAACCCGTCTGAGTAATCAAACGGGTTTTTTGTTTTATATAATCAACTCTCAGATTTACTCAGATATATAATTTATAAAAATGAGTAAACTAAAAATTGCAATACAAAAAAGTGGTAGACTAAATCAAGACTCTCTCAAACTATTAAAGGATTGTGGTATTTCTATCGACAATGGGAAGGACCAATTAAAGGTAACTGCACCAAATTTTCCATTAGAGATTTTATATTTAAGGAACGCTGATATCCCTCAATATCTAGAAGATGGGGTTGTGGATGTTGCTATTATTGGAGAAAACCTTCTAATTGAAAAACAGAAAAATATTGAGATAATAGAAAGATTAGGTTTTTCAAAATGTCGGGTTTCATTGGCGGTTCCAAAAGAGGTCGATTATGATTCAATCAATTATTTTGAAGGAAGAAAAATAGCAACCTCTTATCCAAATACACTTTTAAATTACTTAAACAAAAATGAGGTCAATGCTGAAATACATGCTATTTCAGGGTCTGTTGAAATTGCTCCAAATATTGGTCTTGCAGATGGTATCTGTGATATAGTTAGTTCTGGAAGTACTTTGTTTAAGAATGGATTAAAAGAGGTTCAAGTAATGTTAAGGTCAGAGGCTGTTCTGGGAAAGTCTCCAAAGATTGGAGCGGAGCAAAAACAAATATTGGATAAACTATTATTTAGAATAAAAGCTGTTTTGCGAGCTAAAAACACAAAGTATGTTTTGATGAACCTTCCAAATACTAAAATAGAACAGGTAAGTCAAATATTACCAGTATTAAAAAGCCCAACAATACTTCCCTTAGCGAAAGATGGATGGAGCTCCTTACACACAGTGATTGATGAAGCTAAATTCTGGGATGTAATAGATGAATTAAAAAGTGCAGGGGCGGAAGGAATATTAATTGTCCCAATAGATAAAATGGTATTGTAATGGAAATAATTAAGTATGTAAAACGAGAAGACTGGGGAGAATTAACGCAACGCCCAGCTATTGATAAGGAAAATCTTAATCAATCTGTTCAAAATATATTGAACAACATTAGAGACAATGGAGATAAAGCTATTAGAGCTTATACCCAGCAATTTGACAATGTAGATTTAACTAAGTTTTTAGTTACCGATGCAGAAATACAAAATGCCAATAAGCTTGTTTCAAAAAAACTAATGAAAGCCATCAATATTGCGAAACAGAATATTGAAAAGTTTCACAAATCTCAATTCATTGAAGAACAAGTTATAGAAACCTCAGTGGGTGTAGAATGTTGGAGGAAATCTGTGGCGATTGAAAAGGTAGGTCTTTATATACCTGGAGGATCGGCACCACTATTCTCAACTGTTCTAATGCTTGGAATTCCAGCTAAATTGGCAAATTGTAAAGAGGTTATACTGTGCACACCATCCAACGATAAAGGAGAAATAAATCCAGCAATACTTTATACAGCTAATCTAATTGGCATTACCAAAATATATAAAGTTGGAGGAGCTCAAGCCATTGCAGCAATGGCATATGGAACTGAAACAATACCCCAAGTGTATAAAATTTTTGGCCCAGGCAACCAATATGTAACCAAAGCCAAAGAGCTAGTTCAGCAAAATGGCGTTGCCATAGATATGCCAGCTGGACCAAGTGAAGTGCTAGTTATTGCGGATAAAACGGGGAATCCAGAATACATTGCAGCTGATTTATTGTCACAAGCTGAGCACGGAATAGACAGTCAGGTGATATTACTATCAGACAATGAAACTATTTTGACACAATCACTTCTGGAATTAAAAAAACAGATAGTTCTTTTGCCAAGGACCGAAATAGCAAAAAAGGCATTGATAAATAGTAAGGCTGTGCTTTTGAAAAACATGGAAGAATGTATTGATCTGAGCAATTTTTATGCCCCAGAGCATCTAATTATAGCTTCTGACTATGCAGCAAATTATATTGAGAAGATAATTAATGCAGGTTCTGTGTTTTTGGGTAACTTCAGTTGTGAAAGTGCTGGAGATTATGCGAGTGGAACAAATCATACTTTGCCAACAAATGGATATGCAAGGAATTACAGTGGAGTTTCTTTGGATAGTTTTCAAAAGAAAATTACGTTTCAAAAAATTACCAAAGAAGGAATACAAGCAATAGGACCTTCAATTGAAATAATGGCAGAATCAGAGCAATTATTTGCGCACAAAAATGCAGTAACACTCCGATTAAAAGATGTATAAAATGTTTAAATTAGAAAATATAATTCGAAAAAATATAATTAACCTAACTCCCTATTCGTCTGCAAGAGAGGAGTTTAAGGAAGAGGCAACTATTTTGTTGGATGCAAATGAAAATCCATTTGAAACAGCACTCAATCGCTATCCTGATCCTTTTCAAACAGCGTTGAAAAAAGAACTTTCAATTATCAAAAGGGTAGAATCCAATCAGATTTTTATTGGAAATGGAAGCGATGAAGCTATAGATCTTTTATTTAGAGCTTTTTGCGAGCCAGGGAAGGATAAGTCGTATGTTTTTCCTCCTACATACGGAATGTATGAAGTGTCAGCAAACATAAACAACATTGAAACTGTTAAAATAAGTTTGGACTCAGATTTTCAGCTGCCTCATATAAATGAGTTAGTAGAGACAATTGATTCGAATGGTTTACTTTTTATATGTTCACCTAATAACCCAACAGGAAATATTTATTCTTTAAATGCTGTAAAAGAAATAGCAGCTGTATTTTCAGGTTTAGTAATTGTTGATGAAGCATATATTGATTTCTCAAGTTCAGAAAGTGCCATTTCATTACTCAACGAATTACCAAATCTTGTTGTCCTCAATACGTTAAGTAAGGCTTATGGATTGGCTGGATTACGTTTAGGGATGGCTTTTGCAAGTAAAGAGATTATTGCTGTAATTAATAAAATAAAACCGCCATACAATGTGAATTCAATCAGTCAAATTGAAGGATTAAAAGCTTTAAAGAACACTAAGAAGTCTTTGAGCCAAATTGATTTATTAAAATCAGAAAGAACTTTATTGACAGAGGCTTTGTATGCAATTCCTTCTGTAATTAAGGTTTATCCATCAGAGGCTAACTTTTTACTTATTGAATTTGACCAATCAGATAAAATATTTGTTTCGCTAAAATCTAAAGGTATTATAGTTAGAAACAGAACTAAAGAGGTTAAAAACTGCTTGAGAATTACAGTAGGGACACCAGAACAAAATAGAATATTAATAAACGCTATTAAAGAGATTTAAAAATGAAAAAAGTATTATTTATAGATAGAGATGGAACTTTAGTAATAGAGCCACCTATTGATTATCAGCTGGATAGCTTAGATAAGTTAGAGTTTTATCCAGGTGTGTTTCAAGGTCTTTCCAAAATTGTTGCTGAACTAGATTATGAATTGGTAATGGTTACCAATCAAGATGGATTAGGAACTAGCTCGTTTCCTGAGCATACCTTTTGGCCAGCTCATAACAAGATGCTCCAAGCTTTCAAAAATGAAGGTATTGAATTCAGTGAAATTTTAATTGATAGAAGCTTTCCTGAAGAGAATGCCCCAACAAGAAAACCGAATACAGGATTGTTAAACAAATATATTTTTGGCGATTATGACCTAGAGAACTCTTATGTAATTGGTGATAGAGCTACGGATATCGAATTAGCTAAAAATTTAAAAAGTAAAAGTGTTTTTATAGGAGATAATAATGAACTGGCTACGTTGTCTACTACAAATTGGAGCGAAATCTACCAATTCTTAAAAGCAACACCACGGAAGGCTTCAATAAACAGAAAAACAAAAGAAACGGATATAAACGTAAAATTAAACCTAGATGGAAGTGGAAAAGGATCTTTCAGCACTGGAATCGGTTTTTTTGACCACATGTTGGAACAGATTTCTAAACATGGAAATATAGATTTAAATGTACAAGTAAAAGGAGATTTAGAGATTGATGAGCACCATACTATAGAGGATGTTGCGCTTACTTTAGGAGATGCGTTCTTACAGGCCTTAGGTTCTAAAAAAGGAATTGAACGGTATGGCTTCCTGCTGCCTATGGATGAATGTTTAGCTCAGGTTGCAATTGATTTCGGAGGTAGGCCCTGGCTAGTTTGGGAGGCCAATTTTGAAAGAGAGATGATAGGAGAAATGCCTACTGAAATGTTTATGCACTTTTTTAAATCGTTTACGGATGCTGCAAAATGTAATTTGAATATTAAAGCAGAAGGCGAAAATGAACACCACAAAATAGAAGCAATATTTAAGGCTTTTGCAAAAGCAATTAAAATGGCTAAGATGAAAACAGAAAATTATTCAATACCTAGTACAAAAGGCATATTATGATTGCAATTATAAAATACAATGCAGGAAATATTAGTTCGGTGAAGAATGCGCTAAATCGCCTGGGCTATGAGAGTATAATCACTAGCAATTCAGAGGAAATATTAAATGCGGACAAAGTTATTTTTCCGGGAGTGGGTGAAGCAAGTTCAGCTATGAAATACTTAAATGAACGCAACTTAGATAAGACAATTTTATCGATTAAAAAGCCAATGCTTGGGATTTGCCTAGGTCAGCAGTTAATGTGTTCGTATTCTGAAGAAGGAAGTACCCAATGTTTAGGAATTTTTAACACAAAAGTGAAGAAATTTCCAAATACAGAATTGGTTCCTCATATGGGCTGGAATAACTTCTCTAAAGTAAAAGGCGAACTTTTTAATGGTTTGGAGAATACCAATAACGTTTATTTTGTCCATAGTTATTATGCAGAGATAAATGAGCAGACAACTGCAGTTTGCGATTATATAAAACCTTTTAGTGCAGCAATGCAAAGAGATAATTTTTATGCAACTCAATTTCATCCGGAGAAATCGGCTGATATTGGTGAACAAATACTTAAAAACTTTCTGAATTTATGAGAATAATACCGGCAATAGATATAATAGATGGTAATTGCGTAAGACTCTCTAAAGGAGATTACAGTACAAAAAAAGTCTACAATGAAAATCCATTAGAAGTAGCTAAAGAATTTGAAGATAATGGTATTAAATTCTTACATGTAGTAGATTTAGATGGAGCAAAATCGAAACACATTGTGAATTATAAAATACTTGAGTTAATCGCATCTAAAACGAATCTTCAAATAGATTTTGGAGGAGGAATAAAAACAAGTAAAGATGTTGAGATTGCTTTTAATAGTGGTGCTTCGCAAATTACAGGAGGCAGCGTAGCGGCTACTAATTCAAATTTGTTTTTGCAGTGGTTGGATAGATATGGCTCTGATAAAATCATTTTAGGTGCAGATTGCAGTAATCGGAAAATTTCAACGAATGGATGGATAGACAAATCTGATATTGATGTTGTTGATTTTATCAAAGATTACGGAGCAAAAGGAGTAAAGAATGTTATTTGCACAGATATAGCGAAAGATGGAATGTTGGAAGGCACATCTAATGAACTTTATAGAGAAATTATGAGTGAGTCACCTGTTAATTTGATTGCAAGCGGAGGTGTATCTAGCATGGATGATTTATATCAGCTTATCGAATTAGGATGTGAGGGTGCTATTTTGGGTAAAGCTATATATGAAGGAAAGATAACATTAAAACAACTGCAAGAATTATGTTAAAAAAGAGAATTATACCCTGCCTAGACATCAAAGATGGTAGAACTGTCAAAGGAATTAATTTCGTAGGGATTAGAGATGCAGGAGACCCGATTGAATTAGCAAAAAATTATGTAAAACAAGGTGCAGATGAACTGGTGTTTTTGGACATCACTGCTACAATAGAGAATCGATCCACTTTAATT
>JAQWQH010000144.1 GCA_029244805.1 Flavobacteriales bacterium | reverse complement strand
GGAACAGGAACAATAGTAGCTGCAGGAACTAATCCTTACACATTAACAGGTTTAACATCGAGTACTTCCTACGACTTCTGGATACAAGCAGATTGCGGAGCTGACTCGAGTGCGTATGCTGGTCCATCTAGCTTTACTACTCCTTTTGTTTGTCCTGCTGGTGCACAATGTGCAACATTGGGTACAGAAATATCAACAGACTTTGACTTTACAGCTTTACCAGGAACATCTACATGTCCAGGGGTTTTATCCGTTACTATTCCTGCAGGGGATATAGTAGATAGTGTTGCAACTTTTTACGACATGTCCGCTGTTGGCGGAGGATGGATGGTAGAGCAGGTGTCTTGGCTGTACTCCCCGTCAGTAGGAGCTGGAGAGGCTGCAACATCTAATGGTGCAGGTAATGCTACCGGAACAATAAACTACAACAGAACAGGTATTTCTTTTGCCAATACGGCTACAGGAACTGTGGATTTTGAGCTACATGCAGGAAGATCATATGGAGGCGCAGGTTGTGACAATACTTTCAATTTAGTTGAACCAGGGTGGACTGTTGTCGTTTACCACAGTTTGGCTCCATCGTGTTTTAACCCAACAGCATTAAACGCAATTAGCGTTGCTGCAACAACAGCAAATTTAGGATGGACTGCTGGCAGCAATGAAACTCAATGGAATGTAGAATATGGGCCAGCTGGATTCACTCCTGGTACCGGAACTATAGCAAATGCCGTTACTACAAACCCATACTCGATATCAGGATTAACCAGCAGTACTGAATATGACTTTTATGTTCAAGCCGACTGCGGAGCAGATGGAACAAGCAATATGGCTGGTCCTGCTACTTTTACAACATTGTGCTCAGCATTTACGCTTCCATGGTCGGAAAACTTTGATGCTAACGACTCAATCCCAACTTGTTGGTCTCATGGCGCTGCCAATGCAGAAAACTGGTTGTTTGGAGCTGCTGGAGGTCATGTTGGTAATGTGGGGGTTATAGGAGGCACTACTACTAGTGGCAATAATTTTGCTTGGATTGATGATTCCTCCCCGGATAATACAGGAACAACTTTAGAGAGCCCACTTGTTGATGTAAGCTCCCTAACTGTGCCTATGTTGTCTTTTTACTTAATTAGTAACAATGAAGGTAACGCAGGGACAAATGTTAACTTCTCTGTGGATGTTTGGGATGGCGCTGCCTGGAATAGTGGTGTTTATACAAGCAACACTAACACCCTTAATGGGGAATGGCAGCAAATCTCTGTGGTTTTATCTTCGTTAACAATTACAGGTCCTGTACAATTAAGGTTTGTGGTTGATGAAGACCCAACGGGTGCTTATTTTGATGACGTAGCTATTGATGATGTTACTTTCGTTGAAGCTCCTGCTTGTCCAGACCCTACTCTGCTGACAGCAGTTAATATCACCACTACTTCCGCTGATTTAGGTTGGACAGAAAATGGTTCTGCAACAACTTGGGATATTGAATATGGTGTGGCTCCATATACCGCAACCGGTACTCCAACAATTGCCGGTACTGCAACTAACCCTCATAATTTAACAGGGTTAACGTCTGGTACTTCTTATGATTTTTATGTAAGAGCGGATTGTGGCGGAACTACTGGAACAAGTCAATGGACTGGACCGTATACCTTCACAACAGCACCTGACTATTGCGCTGGAGATAATTTCTATGACAATGGTGGCTTAGGAGGCAACTATCTGAACAACTCTAGCGACACAACGGTAATTTGCCCTGAAACTACTGGAGACGTGATTGAGGTAATCTTCAATTCATTTGCTACTGAAGCAGGGTATGACTCATTGGTTGTTTACAACGGTAGCGGAACCGGCGGAACAAGTTTCGGTACATTTGATGGCACAACTATTCCTGGGCCGTTTGTTTCTACAGATGTTACAGGTTGTTTAACTTTTGTGTTTTATTCTGATGGATCTGTAGATGACGCAGGTTGGGACGCAACGGTTAATTGTGTTGCTCCATGTGCGGGCCTTACAGTTGATTTAGGTGCAGATGTTACACTGTGTTCAGGACAAGATTCAGTAGTGTTGGATGCAGGTGCTGGACCATACAATTACGAATGGACTACCCAAGAGACAACACAAACAATTGTGGCGAGCAGTTCAACGGTTGGAACTGTTGAGTACAGTGTTCTTATTACTGATACAGTTACAATGTGTCAAGCGATAGATACTGTTAATGTTACATTCGATGATTGTTCTAACATTTCCGAACTGACTGCATCTAATGTTAGTATTTACCCTAATCCGAGCAATGGTAATTTCATTGTCTCTCTAAGTAATATTAGTGAACAGGTTTCTGTGCAAGTTAACGATATGCAAGGAAGGTTGATTTATTCTCAAGTGGAAGGACTTAGAGTTGGAAAAGAAAATGCTATTTCTCTTGAAAACGTTGAGAGAGGTGTTTACCTAATATCTGTTTCTTCAAACAAGGGCAGGTATACCCAATCAATTGTTGTCCAATAACATTTAACATCGTTAAATCAAAAAGCCCGATTTGCAAATGCAAATCGGGCTTTTTTGTTAAGCTAAAAAGTTCTATGTTTAATTAATAGCTATTTTTTTCGCAAGCTTACTCTCCTTGCTTATTGGAATTGAAATTGACAGTATTCCATCTTTGTAGTCACCTACTATTTTTTTCTCTTCCACGTTTTTCGGTAAGTTAAATGTTCTTTGGAATTTACCGTAAATAAATTCTCTTCTTACATATTTACCCCCATCTTCGTTTTCCACTGGTTCTTTTTCGTTAGAAATAGAAAGCTTATTGTTTTCCAACTCTATATTTAAATCCTCCTTTTTCATTCCAGGAACAGCCAGTTCGATAACGAAACCTGTTTCATGTTCTTTGACATTTACGGCAGGTATAGTGTGCTTATTATAATTTGTATCCAACTTATCTGTATTGGTGAAAAAATCATCGAATAACGAATTGATACTTGGTCTGTGGTTAAATTTTACTATTGACATAATTTTTAGTTTTTGATTTCTAATTAAATTTCGAAATCACTAGGTCAAACTATATGCCGTTGCATTTCATTAAAAAAAAGATGCCTTTTTGTCTGTTTTTAGCCGTTTTAGACTTTCGCTTACTGACAATATTTCCGAAATTAGCTTTGTTTTTAGTTTTTGATAAAAACACCACTCTTTCCGTTGACTGATATGATATATATTCCTTTGGCGAATTTAGACACATTGATTGCGTTAGTATCAGCGCTTGCCTGTTTAGATAAAATTTGCTTTCCAACAGAATCCGTAATTGTAATCAATCCATGTTCTTCAATAAATAATATTTCATTTGAAGGGTTCGGATAAAATTTAACCACATTAATCCCTTGCTCTTCTATATGAAGGCTTGGTGGGCAATAATTACCATCTGGAGCATTTTGAGGCAACTTATAGGTAGGGTTAGTAATCAAAGCATAACCTAAAACATCGTTGGTTTGAAGTAACGCCGGCGAACATGGCTCCCACTCATTAGCAATGCCGTTACAAGTGGGCGTGTCGTTTAATATGCCCATGTTAGTGACTATCATCCAATATAAGTATTCAATTGCCATACACCCATAATCGCATGTTGCGTCGTCATAGTGATACCAGGCAGAACTTGGATAAGGGTTTGGAACACTTAAGAACTGGCCACCCCTTGCAACATCCATTGCAGCTGATAAAAGAGAAGAGTTAGGAGAGAAGTCAAATGCAGCCGGATAGATGTTTACGTGTCCAACACCATTAATGGTGTGCAAAACCTCTTCTACTGTAGCGTCTGAACCCCAATAACCTGGTGCATTTGGATCCATTTCTGATTTCCACAATACCGCTGACACGCCGTTCCCATTGTAATTGTTAAAAAACGCAAGCATAGCCGCGTTTTCATCAGCGGCAAATACAGGCATCATGGCTTCATTTGCAACAAGCTCCGCAAGCAAAGCTGGGTCATCAACAACACCGTCCTCATCGTTATCAATTAACTCTGCCCAGATTGCTGCAGCGTGTAATACTTTATCGTCAGGAACGGTACTTTCTGCGTACACAGAACAACCAAAGACATCAACATATTTCGTAAACGACATTAATGCAGGGTCCGAGGGATTTGGATTAGCCTCAATCGTAAAGCAAACATTGTTTTGGGAGTTGGCTATTGTGACTAATAATGCTAAAATTACTAAGCTTGATAATTTTTTCATTTGGACAAATATTTTGTATGGTTTCTGCAAATTAACAAAAGTTTTTTATTGCATGATAATCAGTTAATTAGTTTTTATCAATCTTTTAATTTGTTGTTTATCACCATTACTAATTTTTGCAAAATAAATTCCACTTTCCATTCCGCCCAAATCAACCTGAGTCTTTATTATATGTTCGCTACCTGAAATTAGCTCGCTAGAGATTTCACGACCTGTAGCGTCTAGAACATCTATGCTAATACTCTTACCAAAGCCTTCTATTTCTATATTAAAAATATTCTCGCTTGGGTTAGGGAAAACTTCAACCGAAGTGTAGCTCTCAATTTCTTCCTGGCTTAAAGTATATCCAACCGTAAAGTAGTGGGTGATGTGCGTCCCGAAATCAGAGTCGAATTGGTCTAATTGTGGGCCTCCGAGCATTTTGGTTTTTATCGACCCATTGCCATCACTATTTGCAAAAAAGCCCAAACCATCGCCATCGGAGTCTAAAAACTCCATTTTGTAGCAACCAGAAGGTAAGCTTAATGTGTCTTTGTAAGTAGTTGAATTGGCAAAATTAGTTCGTGAAAAAATTACATTTCCATTTTCGTCATAAACATAGAGTTCGTTTTCACTGGCTGCATTATTTGTTATTGTCCAAATATAAAAATCGGAAGGATATGTTTTTGGGGCTTCAAACTCCACGCTATAAGTGTTGTCATAATCATAATCGTCAGAAGTTCCGTTTGCGCTTACAACATCAATATTAAACCACTTGCAGTCTTGAGCTTCAAACCAAAACCCTTGACCCGATATAGGTAGCTCAACCTCTTCTGTTTCTCCAAAAGCCAAATTCCCAGTCCAATTGAAAGACTCGTGACCTCCGTTACAAACCCAAAACTCTATCGTTGCACTCGTTAGATTCGCGCTGCCGTTATTTTTAATTACAATTTTTGGGTTATCGCAAATAGGGTTTACTCTATTGTGATACTCCCAAATATTGGGAGAAATCACATCATCAACGGTCGCATTATTTACAAAATTAATATCTCCATAAGAAACAAGCTGAACAGTAGTTCGGTAATTCCCCTCCATACCTGCAGCGTCATATTCCATTCCATAATCAATAGAAGCAACTCCTCCGGGTGTGATATAAGGCGTAATATCGTGATTGTATGTATCGCCAAATGTTCCTGGACACCAACCGGCCCTATCATAAATCCATGTTCCTCCTTGGGAAATAACTGGATTATCAGCACATGTTTTCCAATTTAACAACTGAAATTGTTGTGAACCATTGATGCCTAAATCGTGTAATTTCGGACAAAATTCTGCGCAATTCTCAAAGCCTCCGAACCAATGTCCTGTTGTTCTAGTCTTCACCGTATATTGAGTTGCTCCAGGGTTTAATTGCACATCAACCGCTGGCATAGAAATATCGTTAGCTATATTTGAATGCTGATAATCACCTAACCATATTGTTTCAAAATCAATAACATCCCTTGGTGGAGTTCCGTGTATCATTACAAATTTCACATCTATCAGTTCTTGTTGGTTTCCTGCAGAAAACTCAACAGTGTCATGGAACAAAGGCTTGTAGTCTGTTACATCGTAAACCCATCTGAATCCATTCGGACCAAGGCTTAGTCCTATTCCATAAGGTGTAACATAGTTTTGAATTTGATGAGTTGTTTGACTGTATGTATTTAAAAAATAGCCGTCGTAAGAAATGTAGTTTGAGTCTATAATGAGGCCGTTGTTGTCATAAGTATATGAATACTCTGGCAACCAGCCATAAGATGTGTCAACCGCAGAAGAAGATATTCCGGCAGCATTCATATCAACCGATGTTGTTGTTTCGACAATAGAAACTTGGTGGTGTTCTATAGAGTCAATGACTAAGAGAGAGTCGAGGTGAGATGTGTAGTTTCCTTGTATAAAAGTGATGTTTGGACGGTTTGTAGATTGTAAAACATTAGTGCCTACCTCATCCCCACTTTGCTCGCGCCAAGAAGGAAGCCCCATTAATTGAGCGTCATTTCCGCTAGCACTATAGTCCATCGCCGCAGTCCCTGTTAAATCGTCGAAATTATACGCTGCTTGAAGGTTTGATATATTAGGGTGTGTTCCGTCAACCGTTCTATCCATCCAACTTTGAATAGTTGTTTGATCTAAAGCAGCATTCCAAACTCTGAATTCATCAATATATCCATCATATCTACCTGAATAATCATTTTGTCCAGGCCCTCCGATTTTAAACGTTTCTATTCCTGCCATTGTTTTGGTTTTTCCTGTTCCAGACATAAAAACAGCGCCATTTAAGTAGGTTGTCATATTTCCTGTAGTTGCGTTCTTTGTAAACGCCCAATGATTCCATTGACCAGCAAAATCAATTGTATTTGCCGCTTCATCAATTCTGTCATACGAGTTGGTTGAGTTGTTTCCCGCGTCCCAATAAACCCTGCTGTTGCTCCAAGGAAGATGGGAGTTAACAACTCGATATCCATTAGCGTCTCTTCCTTCGAAAATATAAGAGTTCATGGGCATTGCATCTGGATCTCCATAACACCAAAATGAAACCGTAATTTGATCCGAAATATTTGAAAAAGCCGCCGAAGGTACCTCAACATAATCTCCACTTCCGAAATCTAAATAACCATTATCAGAACCTGTTATTCCAGAATTAAAACCAGCGACCCCTCCAGTAATTGAAAAGTCACTTCCGGTTGATGTATTATCAAAACAAAGCTCCACAACTACATTGGAGGTCCCGTCCCATATAAATGGGGTGTGAAAGTTAAAGTTCACGGTTCCAACTGAAGCGATACTTGTATTAATATTATATACTTCTTGTAGGCCTGTTTCGTAAGATGCCGGTGTTAACTCGTTTAACGCTGTGTGCTTTACGCTAATTTTTAGGTTATTGATCTCTGGGCCTAAAGCTGTTACGTCAAGTGCAAGCTTATCAATAAAGCCCGCAATAATTCCTGCAGTAGTTAGTTCACTAGCGGTAAATATATATTGTGCTTTCCCTGTTCTGTTCGAAGTATTAAACACCTCTGTTAAGGTTGTTGCCCCTACTC
>JAQWQH010000112.1 GCA_029244805.1 Flavobacteriales bacterium | reverse complement strand
GTATATAATGCAGATGATGAGACTCTATGGTGTCCGTCAGCAATATATGAATGCTCTACATTAGCAAAAGCATATTGAAGTAGCTCGATATCCTTTTTGTCACTAACAATCCAAAGATCATGCTTTACTTCTCTTGTGTTGGTAAATTCGTATTCTGAGCGAGTGCTAACGTATTTTTCCAACAGCGCATCAATATCCTCATTGTCTTTGTAAGTTAAAAGTACGGGCTCTGCATTAAATTTACATACATTCAAATATTTCTTAAACATTTCCTCTCTTTGAGAAAGGGTATGCTCATGAACTTTAATTTTTCCGTTTAAATAATCTTCGACTGAAGCGGCCGCAATAATTCCAATATAAGTATTCGATGGAGTTATTTGTCTGTAAATATATATAGCAGGAACTTGGTCTTGAGTAAAATATCCTAGTGTCTTGAACTCATCGTACTTGTCTCTCACTTTTTCGAAACGCTCAACAGTATTTGGTTCAGTCGAGTCATCCTCTCTAAACTCGGGGTTGATAACATGTAAAAAAGTATATGGATTCCCTTCAAGTTTAGATTCTAAGTGCTTTTTCTTGTATGAGTAGGAGGGTCTGCTAGATACTAAATAAGCTTTGTCTCTAGTCGGACGAACCGCTTTGAATGGAATTATTTTACTCATAGTGTAAAGTTACATTGTTTGAAAGTGGGAAAGTAATAAAAAAGCCGATAAACAATTACGAATATCGGCTTTGGTATCAGATTATAATAAGTTTGTTAAACTTTGTAAAAGTCAATTATTTGGCTGGCCAGTTCTGTTCCAATTCTGTCCTGAGCCTCAACCGTTGCAGCTCCAACATGAGGTGTTAAAGCTATTTTCTCATGTGCTAAAACATCTTCTCTTGGAGAAGGTTCGCCAACAAAAACATCTAGTGCACAAGCAGCAACTTTTCCATTGTTTAGGGCGTCAATTAAGTCATCTTCATTAATAACACCGCCTCTTGCAGCATTAACGATACGAACACCATCTTTCATCTTGTCGAATTCAGCTTTTGCTATTACCGCTCCCTCTTTTGGCATAGGAACATGCAAAGAAATATAATCAGCTTTTGCTAATAAATCGTCTTTAGAAACCATATCAATGTTTACATCAATGCTTTGATTTCCAACTTCAACGGATACAGAAGCGTTTTCCACGAATGGGTCAGCAGCGATAACATTCATCCCGCATCCTAAAGCGTATTTAGCAGTATATTGACCAATTCTTCCAAACCCAATTACACCAAGGGTCTTGCCTCTTAATTCAACACCTTTTCCGTATTTTTTCTTTAGAACTTTAAATTCGGAATTCCCATTAGTAGGCATATTTCTCTCAGAGTCATAAGTAGAACGAGAAATACTAAATAATTGACCAGTTACTAATTCAGCAACAGCCAATGAAGATGCTGCCGGTGTATTAAAAACAACTAATCCATTGTCTCTGCCATATTGAACATCAATATTGTCCATTCCAACACCACCTCTACCAATCATTTTAAGTCCAGGACATGCATCCATTACTTCTTTGCGCACAGTGGTTGCACTTCTTACTAATACAACTTCATAACCTTCGTTGTTAATTGCATCAATTAAATCATCCTGAGCAACAGTTTCCGTCACTACAGTAAATCCTTTTGCTTCCAAAGCTTCTTTTCCTGATGGTGCAATACCATCGTTTGCTAATACTTTCATTTATTCTTTTTTATGCTATTTGAAGTGCTAATTTTTTCATTACGTTAACTAAAACTTGTACACTTTCCAAAGGAAGAGCGTTGTACATGGATGCTCTATATCCACCAACCGAGCGATGTCCTTTAAGTCCGTTAATTTTTTCTTCGTTCCACATTTTATCAAACTCTTCTGCCTTGCTCTCGTCAGTAAGAACGAAAGTTACATTCATACTACTTCTGTCTTCTTTTGCAGCAGTTCCTTCAAAAAGAGGGTTGTTGTCTATTTCACTGTAGAGTAACGCAGATTTTTCTTCATTTCTTTTTTCAATCCAATCGAGTCCACCGTTTTTCTTCAACCATCTTAATGTCAACATTGCCGTGTAAATAGCAAAACAAGGAGGAGTATTAAACATCGAGTCTTTATCTGCATGCGTTTTCAGATTCAGCATAGTTGGAATATCAACTGATGAGTTGCCAAGTACAGAATCCTTTACTATATAAAGAGTCGTTCCTGCTGGGCCAAGATTTTTTTGAGCACCGGCGTAAATAATGTCAAATTTTGAGACATCAATTTTTTTTGAGAAAATATCCGAACTCATGTCACAAACTAAAGGAATGTTTGTCTCTGGAATATCTTTAAATTGCGTCCCGAAAATTGTGTTATTTGAAGTGTAATGCAAGTAATCTATATCGTCGGGTATGGAGTATCCTTTTGGAATGTAATTGTTGTTTTTGTCTTCTGAGGAAGCTAATAAAACAGATTCACCCATGAAATCGGCTTCTTTGATAGCTTTTTTAGCCCAAGCTCCAGTATTAATGTATCCACCTTTTTTATTCTCTCCCATCATATTATAAGCGGAAACTAAAAATCCTAAGCTAGCTCCTCCCTGAAGAAACAAAACGGTATAACCATCTGGAACTTCTAGTATTTCTTTGACTAAATCTCTAGCTTCCTCCATAACTGCCACAAAGTCTTTGCTTCTGTGAGACATTTCAAGTATTGAAAGTCCTGAGTTGTTATAGTTTAATACTGCTTTTGAAGCTTCCTCGAAAACTTCTTGTGGCAAGATACATGGTCCTGCGCTGTAGTTATGAACTTTTGGCATTGTTTACTTTTTTAGCGTTAGTATTTAGATTGCAAATGTCATAAAAAATGGTTAATTAATAACATAATACCTGAGTTCTTTTTAGTCATTTTTCATTAAAAAAAAGATGATTAATTCGAATAAATTGGTAGAAATTAATTTCGTTTTAAGAAAACTATTTTTTCTTACTTCAAGCAAATTTGTTTTCTCATTCAGATAATATTACTCAAGTTAAGCACACAAAGAGAAAGGAGTTTTTAGATTATGTCTTAAATTGCAAGTTTTTAGATAACATGGTTAACGGTTATTTATTAACTCGAAAAAGCAACCAAGTGTTTTTAAGTTCGTTAAGAAGTTTAGTAAATTATGAAAATGAAAACAATAGCAATTATATTATTACTTTTTTCATCGTCCATATCATATTCTCAAAATGATTTAGGTAAATCAATTGAGGTGAAAAAAGTGTCTTTTACAAATGAAGGAACCACAAAAATTCAAGCTCACAATAAAGGGCAATACGTATCGGGCGGTAATAAAAAAATAATAAAGGCTAAAAGTGTGGCTTATTATGATAGCTACATTTCTTCTGTTAAAACAAAAATAGAACACATAAAAGCAGATAAATCGGAGCATAAAAAGGCAATTGAAAGTGGCTGGTATGATGAAATGAAATTAAACATTGCAAATGCTGAAATTGAAAAACAAAAATTACTAACTGTTAAATAACCAAATGAAACATTTGAAATTAATTTGCTTGGTACTTTTGTCGATTCTCTCGATTAGTATTGTCTATTCTCAAAGTAATACATGTAATACTTTAGAGCCCATTTGTACTGATGTAGGCTTAGATTTTCCTGCGCAAACTGGAGTGGCAGATGCTAGTATCACTGACCCAGGAAACAATTATAATTGTTTAGGTAGTTCTCCTAATCCTACATGGTATTACATGGAAGTAGCAAATGCCGGTGGTATTGACATGGATTTGTCTGCGGGTTCTGATATTGATTTTGCGCTATGGGGGCCTTTTTCCAGCTTAGCCGATGCGCAAGCAAATTGTAATTCATATGGCTCGGCAGTAGATTGTAGCTATTCCACTGCTGCTACGGAAAATGTTAATGTTCCGAATGCTCAAATTGGAGAAGTGTATGTGCTATTAATTACGAATTATGCCTCTGTAGCTCAGCAGATTACATTGTCACAAACTGGTGGTGTTGGTGCTACAGATTGTAATATTGTTAATCCTTGTACAATGGACTTTATTGACGCAAATGTTTCAGTTTGCACAGCTGGTTTATTTGATATTACAGGTCAGGTTGAGTTCACAGATCCGCCAGCAGCAGGAACTCTTACCATCACTAATTGTTCTGGCGATCAGCAAGTGTTTAATGCTCCCTTTAATAGTCCAATAAATTACGCAATTAATGGTATTACAGCTGATGCCACTGCTGGATGCTCCGTTACTGCTGTTTTTTCCGATGATCCGGCATGTACTATTACTACAGGGACTTTTACAGAGCCTGTTTGTACATGTTTTATGACATTATTGGACGCAAATGTTGGTGTCTGTAATGGGGCAACGAATTCATTTGATATAACCGGAACAGTTGAGTTTGTCAACCCCCCAGCTACGGGAACCTTAACCGTTTCAAATTGTTCAGGAGACCAACAAGTTTTCAATGCTCCTTTTACAAGTCCGCAAGTTTTTACCATTGGAGGAATAACAGCAGATGGAACTGCTGGTTGTGCAGTCTCAGCTGTTTTTTCAGCAGATGCTACTTGTACTCTGACGACCGGAACTTACACGGAGCCAGCTTCCTGTTTATGTCCAGCAGATGCTGGAACTACCACTGTAACAATGACTGGCTTTGGAACGAACAATTATGTGCTGTGTGATGGAGATCAAATTGATATTTTGTCTAATGGGGATAATGTTTCAGACCCCTTATGGTTAGATCCTGGATTAATGTATGGTATTTATACATGTCCGCCAACTCCAGGTTTGGAGCCAGGAGTTGATCCATGTTACTCTGGGTTTGTTGTTGGAGGGCCGTTGGACTTGATAGATGTCAATGCAGGAGGTTCCAGTGGTGGTTTGTTGGCAGCTTTGCTAGGTGCGGGCATTCCAATTTCAGGAAATACAGTGTATTATGCGCCAATTACTGCAACAGATTTTGGAGGATTTATGTATGATCCAACTTGCGTTGACGTTGGTCTTGTGACTGAGGTGACTTATTTGGAGCCGCTAGTTGTAGCTGGTGTAGAAGATTGTCAAACAGGAACAGTTACAGTTACAATTAGTGGTGGGTATCCAGAGCTGTTAGGCGGAAATTATTCAATATCTAATATATTACCTGCTACTGCCTCGGTTTCACCAAACCCGCTTACAGTAAGCGGTGGCACAGTGACAATTTCGGGGTTGCAAGATGGTGATATGTATTCATTTGATGTTACTGACGATAATGGTTGTCCAATAGCATTTTCTGGAGGCCCATTTGTTGGGTTGCCATCTGCAGATGCTGGAACAGATGCTGTAGAATGTTCATTTAATTATGGATTAAATGCTGTTCCAAGTATTGGTATAGGAACATGGACTGGAGCAGGTGTTACATTTTCTAATGCGAATTCACCTACTTCAATTGCTACTGTTGCTATTGCTGGGTCTTATACAATGACTTGGACTGAAGACAATGGCGGTGGATGTGCTGATACGGACGATGTTATTGTTCAGTTTTCAAATTTAAGTTATGTTGATGCTGTTGTTCAATCTACATGTGGAAGTGCCGATGGTGAAATTACGTTAACGGCGAGTGATGGAGTTGTTGCTTACCAATATTCAATTGATAATGGCGCTAGTTTTCAAGCATCGGGTAATTTTACGGGATTATTGGCCGGTAACTATAATGTTGTTGTTCAAGATGATATAGGGTGTCAAGTTACTGGAATTGTTTCAGTAACAGATCAAGGTGGTCCAATAATAAATAGTGTTACAGGTATTGATCCATTATGTAATGCAGGATGTGATGGTTCTATTTCTATTGATGCAATTGATGCAACTCAATTTAGTATAGATAATGGAGTAACCTTTCAAGGAGTAAACGCTTTTGCAAATTTATGTCCAGGTAATTACGATATTGTGGTAACAAACGCAGTTGGTTGTCAAGCAACTTCTTCAGCTATATTAAATGATCCTCCGGTACTATCCTATTCTGCAGTATTAACGGATGTTTTTTGCTCAGGACAATGTACAGGAGAAATTGATGTAACAGTAAGTGGAGGAACTGGAACTTTGCAATACAGCAATGACAATGGTGTTACTTTTGGTTTGAACAATGTGTTTACCAACCTTTGTGTTGGTAATTATGATATAATAGTAGAAGATGCAAATGGATGTCAAACAGTGGCGAATGATCCAATTACTGAACCCGCACCTTTAACGGTTACTTTGGGGATAACAGATCCAATTTGTAATAGTTCTTGTGATGGTATGATAAATTCTATACCAGCCGGTGGTGAGGGGAACTATACCTATGTATGGTCAAGTGGACAATCGATTCCTT
>JAQWQH010000108.1 GCA_029244805.1 Flavobacteriales bacterium | reverse complement strand
TATGTTTGGATAGTATAAACTGTTCTTTTAGAGTGTTAATTTGTTGTTTTTTCATTTTCTATACTTAAGGCATACAATATAAGGTTATTACATTAATCTGGGTTTTTTATACTTATGAATATCGAGGCACTTTTTATTTTTTTTAATAACCGCTCATAACAATTCTTTAATGTTAGATATAGAATCGCAATGGGTTCTATTACATTTGAAAAAATTTTATTAATTCTGAATAAAAACTTTTATATAATCCTATTTTTTTTCTTGTCCAATTTTTCATTTGGTCAAGCAAAAACTGTAAAAGCTTCAAGGGCAATTGATAAAATTACTATCGATGGTTTTGCCTCTGAAGAACAATGGAAAACTGCTGATATTGCAACTGGTTTTTTAGAGCAAAATCCAACAGAAGGTAATGAACCTAGGTTTAAAACCGAAGTAAAAGTACTTTATGACAATAGTAACCTTTATATACTGGGGTATTGCTATGATAGCAGTCCTGATAGTATATTAGCGCAATTAGGTGAGCGGGATGATGAATTAAATTCGGATGGATTTACATTTTCGATAGATACATACAATAAAATGTTAGATGCTTTTACATTTTCTGTTGCAGCATCCGGAGTCCAATCGGATTCTAGACTCTCAGATCCCTCTTTTAATGCAGTTTGGCAAAGTGCAGTTCAAATTGTTTCAGATGGTTGGATTGTTGAAATGCGAATACCTTATTATGCAATTCGTTTTCCTAATGGCGACAAGCAAGTTTGGAGGGTCCAATTTGAAAGAAATTTGAGAAGGACTAGAACAGGTTTACAATGGGCTTTAGTACCCAAAGAGGTAGAAACAGAATTGAATTATTGGGGGTTATTAAAAGGTTTGGATAATATCAAAGCTCCTCTTCGTTTGTCACTTTCGCCATACACTTCTTCTTTTGTAGATGTTGATAATGGAGAGACAACATTGGGTTATGGTGCAGGAGCTGATCTTAAACTAGGGTTAAACGAAAGTTTTACGCTTGATATGTCTTTACTACCTGACTTTTCTCAAGTGAGATCGGATAATATTGTTAAAAATCTGGGAGCATTTGAAGTTGAATTTGAAGAGCAAAGACCCTTTTTTCAAGAAGGCGTGGATTTGTTTAATCGTGGAGATTTATTTTATTCTAGAAGAATTGGTGGAACACCCATTAAAAACAACCAAAACCTTTTTAATTTAGACTCTACTGAACGGGTTATTAATAATCCATCAAACACCCGGCTCATTAATGTTGCAAAAATATCTGGACGCAACAAAAAAGGACTTGGAATTGGTGTAATGAATGCAGTAACTGCTTCGAGCAATGCGCTTATTTTAGATGATTTAACGGGAAATACACGCGAAATTGAGACCAATCCGTTTGTAAATTACAATATTGTTTCTTTTGATCAGAATTTAAAAAATAATAGTTCTATCTATTTTATTAATTTAAACACTACAAGATCGGGAGATTACATTGATGCGAATGTTTCAGCATTAGGGTTAGATCTCATTTCGAAGAGTTCAACCTATGCAATAGGTGGAGAATTGAAAATTTCGCAACGTGATACAAATTTGCTGAATAATTTTTTTAAAGGTGGTGATAATGATGGGCTAAGTTATTTTGTCAATCTAGCAAAAATAAAAGGAAACTTTAAGTATTCACTCTCAAGCGAAAGTAAATCACCAAGTTTTAATCCCAACGATTTAGGTATAAATTTCACTACAAATATTAGAACACATTCTATTGAATTTGAATACAATAAATACAATCCTTTTTGGATATTGAACAGGAATTTTAATCGATTTTCTTTTGATCTAGATCAAGACTATTCTTCAGGTAAAATTCTCAAGAAGCAGTATTCGGGGAGGTACATTTTTGATTTGAAAAGCTTTAATACAATTTTCATAAATATGAGCGCTCAAGTAGGAGATGGAATTGATTTGTTTGAGTCTAGAGTTACGGGTCAGGAATTTATCATTCCTGAATATTATTATAACGGTATAGGTATTTCCTCAGATTACAGAAAAAGGTTTGCCTTAGATGGAAATATCGGATTTGGTAAGGGGTACTTTACAGATTACATAGTGAATCAATATTTTGAATTGAATGTTTCACCAATTATTCGTTTTACTGATAAATTTACATTAACCCCTTCATCTAATTATTCGGTTTTGTATAACGGTGCAGGTTTTGCTGGATATTTTGAGGGATTACCAAAATATGGAGTAAGAGATGTTCGAACATTGGTGAATATTATGAAAGGCAAATATGTTTTTAAAAATAACCTATCGTTAACACTAAGAATTCGACACTATTGGTCTTATGGAGAATACGATTACTATGGTGACTTGGATGAAAACGGATACATTATAAGAGACGATGCATTTCAGGGTGATTCAGACTTTAACTTTAATGCATTTAATACCGATTTGATTTTTGCTTGGCAATTTGCCCCAGGAGGATTTATAAATTTGGTTTACAAGAATGCTTTTCAAACGGATGATAGCAATACACAGTTGACGTATTTCAATAACCTAGGAGCTGTTCTTGATGCTGGACAAAGAAATACAGTGACAATGAAACTTGTATACTTCTTCGATACTGTTTCTAGTTATAACAAACTGTTTAAGCAGAAAAGTAGCTAAATAATTTAAAGGGTATTTCAAGATGTGGGTTATTTTCGACAATTGATGTTCTTCTGTGAAATACTAATAGTTTAATTATTTTAGGTTAATTAGACGCCTTTTTTAGAGTTTCCATTATATCGTTTCATTCGCTAGGTTGTTGATTATCAAAAATAACCCTTTCCGATGTTCAAAAGGCTTCCAATAAGTTATGGTATCTATATCATGGAACTTATCTAAAATTATATTTAACACGTGTTGGAAGTAACCTATCTACTTTAATTCTTTTTCTTATATTGTAAAGATGGAAAAATATTTATTTTTTTTATGATAAAAATTAAGGTAACAATATTTTGTATCATTTCACTTTTCTCGCTATCGGGTTCTTCTCAGAAATATAACTTTAAGAATTATCTACCTAAAATAAATGGACTTGTTCAGTCACAGGTAAAAGATATTATTCAAGATGAATCCGGTTATTTATGGATTGCAACTTATGGAGGAGTATGTCGATTTGATGGAGATAAATTTGTTTCGTGGAAAACAACAGATGGTCTTCTTAGTAACGAAGTAACTTGTATTAGTGATCGGAAAAATGGAGAGATATGGGTTGGTACAAGAGCAGGTATCAACATTATTAAAGATGGACTCGTTCAGGAGTTCAATGTTTTTTCAATTTTTTGTCATTGAAATAGTTAATTAATTATCTAGTAAATTTTATTGACCCAACATTGTTAATGTTGGATAATTCATGTCTTCGTTTTGGGGAGTTAGCTCAGCTGGTAGAGCACCGGACTTTTAATCCGTTGGTCACGCGTT
>JAQWQH010000095.1 GCA_029244805.1 Flavobacteriales bacterium | reverse complement strand
ATATGTGCCTGCAGGTAATTTAAAGGTCGACATATTAACAGGAACAATATGTTTTCCGTAAGCTAGCATCTTATTCGTTAACTCCATTATAAATTTACCGCTACTGTCTATAAGTTCAATTTGAACTTTTGATAACTTATGCAGTTTAAATGAAATATAAGTCAAATTTGTTGTGGGATTTGGAAAAACAGTCATTTCCATAATACTATCTGACGAAGATTCTTGCGGAAGGTTAAGGATTTCATTTATGGGAGTTATATCCGTCCAAATACTGAGCTGACCTCCATTAAACCTTGTCCATATTGGTCTTACAATATCGTTGTGAGCCACTATATTATTGTAATCTCCAAAAAATATCCCGCCGACAGGAATAAAAGATGTGTCACTAATTTTTCGATTTAGATATGTACTTCCTCCATCTGATGAGATTGCCATGTAAACATCTGTTTGATTATCCAGATAAGCTCTTCTATCGTAAAATACAAAATACAAATGCCCATTGGTTTGATCAATATCCATCCAAGTAAAAAACTGATGTTTATTGGAATTATCATTATTTACTCGCACCGGAATAGACCAAGTATTACCACCATCAGTTGATTTTGTTAGCCAAACATCAGTGTCTGTTATACCATTTCTTTGATCTGACCAGTTGATGTAAATCGTTCCATGATTCGGACCTCCACTCAGGTCACATTTGGTAATTGGAAGGCCATTAGCCCTGTCTAAACCAGGAATATCAAAGTCCCATCCTCCCTGCATTGAGTCAACTAAAATTTCTTGAGGAAGCCAAGTATTTCCTTGATCCAAAGACCGGTTAAAAACGATTCCATTTGGTCCGGCCCAAGAAACATAAATTTCACCTGATGGACCAATTGCGGGAGTCGCGCCCTCTACGGTGTTATCTCCGTCTATGCAGTCTCCACTAATCTGATTGATTTGCAAAGGTAAAGACCAGGAACCTCCTTGATCTAATGATTTAGAAAACAATATCCTACTGCTATCTGAAGAAGCAGAACTACCATATTGATCAAATTCCGTCCATGTCATATAAATGATATTATTACTGCGATCAACAATAGTCCATTGCTTGTCTTGTGCCTTGGTTCCATTCAGCCCTGTGTATGAACCATCAGACCATGTATTGCCTCCATCAGTAGATTTTTGACAGACAATTCGGTCTATCCAATTTCCGCCAACCATATTTGATAAATGTGTGAAGTAGAAATGTCCCAGAGTGTCTATGTCAATTACGGGGTCTCCCCAAACACCATAACTAGAGGTTAAGGTATTAACGTTCCATGTTGCACCTCCATCAATTGAAGTATAATAATAATTTAAGTTAGATCCTGCAACGAGAATGTCCGGGTTATTCGGATCTATCATAATGGAAGGTTCTGTTGGGCTTCCTACACTAGATATTTGAATGTTTTGGGAGCATACACTTATGCTCAGGAACAATGCAAGGAAAGCTGCAGATAATACTTTAAATTTTGATTTTATGGTCATTATGCTTGTTATTGGAGTAAATATAAGGCTTTACAAAACAAAAAAAGCATCCATTAACGGATGCTTTTTTTAATATATAACCTGAATATTACTTTTCTATTTGCTCCAAGTACTATTAATTAAAAAATACTCTCCAATAAAAGTAAAGATTATCAACAATTTAACTGACATACATAGTATCCTTTATTGCATTCACCAAACGTTTCACATTTGGCAAAGCCTCTGCCATAAGCGGCTTAGCGAATGGAAAAGGAGTATCGCTTTGCGTTACTCTTTGAACTGGCGCATCTAAATAGTCAAATGCATAACGTTGGAGATGATAAGCTATTTCACTTGAGATGGATCCAAGCGGATGGCTTTCTTCCAAAACAACACAACGACCAGTTCTTTTAACAGATTCTACTACGGTAGCATAATCTAAAGGCCTAATTGTTCTTAAATCAATAATTTCACAATCAATTCCTTCTTTGGCTAATATCTCTGCCGTTTCTTGCGCTAGTTTTATAATCTTTCCGAAAGTAACTATTGTAACATCCTTTCCTTTCCTTTTAATATCCGCTTTTCCAATCGGAATTAAATATTCAGTTTCCGGAACCTCTCCTTTGTCTCCATACATTTTTTCTGACTCTAGAATCAATACAGGATTATCATCTCTAATTGCCGATTTCATAAGGCCTTTAGCATCATAAGGATTAGAAGGGGTGCACACTTTTAATCCTGGAACATTGGCATAAAAAGACTCAAATGCTTGTGAGTGCGTCGCTGCCAGTTGTCCGGCCGTTCCATTACCACCTCTAAATACAATTGGACAATTAAATTGACCTCCACTCATTTGCAACATTTTTGCTGCGCTATTTATAATTTGGTCTGCTGCAAGAATTGCAAAGTTCCAAGTCATAAACTCCACAATTGGTCTTAAACCATTCATTGAAGCTCCAACAGCTATTCCAGCAAAACCTAGTTCAGCAATGGGGGTGTCTATTATCCTATCCGGTCCAAACTCGTCCAACATCCCTTGCGAAACTTTATAAGCACCATTGTACTCAGCTACTTCCTCTCCCATCAAAAATACGTTTTTATCTCTACGCATTTCCTCGCTCATTGCTTCTCCAAGGGCTTCTCTAAATTGTATTGTTTTCATGTGTTTTCAAATTTTAGAAAAACAAAAATAGAGTTAAAACATGTAAAATCATTGCCGAATCAATAATAATTATTGGATTCTAATTTTGGATTCCTAAGAAAACAATAAAAGGTATGCAAGCATAACAACTTTTTATGTAATTTTAAACTTCCAAGAATTGGATTTAGTTACCTTTGTAACGACAAACTTATCCTTAGGATAGGAAAGATAAAAAACAATTAAATATAGAATATGAAGATATTAGTTTGTATTAGTAAAGCACCAGATACAACATCAAAAATTGCTTTCACGGATGGTGACACTAAGTTTGATGAAAACGGTGTGCAATATATTGTAAACCCTTATGATGAATGGTACGCATTGGTGCGCGCGCTAGAATTAACCGAAGCAAATGGAGGAACAGTCACAACTATTACCGTTGGAACTGCTGCAGATGACCCAACAATTAGAAAAGCATTAGCGATTGGAGCTACAGATGCCGTAAGAGTTGATGCGGAAGCAAAAGACCCTTATTTCGTTGCAAAACAAATTTCAGAATACGCAAAAGCAAATAGCTTTGATATCGTTCTAACTGGAAAAGAAACGATCAATTACAATGGAGCACAAATCGGAAGTATGGTAGCTGAAATGCTAGACCAACCTTTCGCATCTTTAGTACAAAAATTAGATGTTTCCGGCAATACAGCAACTTTAGAAAGAGATGTTCCAGGTGGAGCAGAAGTTATAGAAGTAAATACACCATTTGTATTAAGTGCAGCTAAGGGAATGGCAGAACAAAGGATTCCAAATATGAGAGGAATCATGGCCGCTAGAACAAAACCGTTAAATGTAATTCCAGCTGTGGAAACCGCTGAATTAACTAGCATAGTTTCTTACAGTTTGCCTGCAGCTAAATCCGCATGTAAATACATTGATGCTGATAGCATTAACGAATTAGTAGAATTATTACACAACGAAGCAAAAGTTATATAAGATATGTCTGTATTAGTATTTATAGAAACAAAAGGAAAAATTTCGAAGGCTGCCAAGGAGGCGGTTACTTACGGAAGTAAAATAGGACCCACAACAGTAGTAACTTTTGGTGAAGCTGATGCTGCAAGCCTAGCATCTATAGGAGATAATGGAGCTTCTAAGGTTTTGGTTTGTAGAAACTTGAACGAAGGAAATGATCAACAATTAACCAAGTTAATTGCTGCTGCAGCAGATGATTGCGGGGCTGATGTAATAATCGTTTCACAAGATCAATTAGGAAAGGCTGTTGGGCCGAGAGTTGCAGCCAACTTAGAAGCTGGTCATGTTTCTGGAGCGATTTCCATTCCAGATACATCAAGCGGATTTGTAGTTAAAACAAATGTATTTTCAGGAAAAGCTTTTGCAAATGTTTCTGTTAATACACCAAAGAAAGTAATTTCTCTATTACCAAATTCTATTGCACCAGAATCAACCGGAGGAAGCGCAGAAGTTGTAGAATTCAATCCCGAATTAGGAACTGCAGGAATTACCATTAAAGAAATGAAAACACAAGGAGAAGGAGTTCTTTTACCTGAAGCTGAATTAGTTGTTTCCGCAGGAAGAGGTCTGAAAGGACCAGAAAATTGGGGAATGGTAGAAGAATTAGCAACTACTTTAGGTGCCGCAACGGCATGCTCTCGTCCAGTAGCCGATATTGGCTGGAGACCTCACCATGAACACGTTGGACAAACGGGAGTAGCAATTCGTCCTAACTTATATATTGCTGCTGGAATATCTGGAGCAATTCAACACTTAGCAGGAGTAAATGGTAGTAAAACTATTGTCGTTATCAATACAGATAGTGAAGCACCATTCTTTAAAGCTGCGGATTATGGAATCGTTGGTGATGCTTTTGAGGTAGTACCAAAATTAAATGAGGCAATAAAAACATTCAAAGCTTCTCAGAACTAGCACTTAAGAAACGATTAAACAAAAAAAACCTCGAGCAATCATGTTCGAGGTTTTTCGTTCTCAGTCTTAAGCAAAGATTAAAAAGTGTTTATCACATTTTTAAAAACATTTTAATGGATGTTTGAATAAGGGGTTTAATTTAATTATTTTCGTGCTAGAACAGATAGAGTATCAAAATACTAGTGTAGAGGGTATGGAGAAAATTAAATTGGATATAGTAGGCCTATCCTACAGTCAAACACAATCTGGTGCTTATGCGCTGGTATTGGGAGAGTCTACAGGTAAACGGAGGCTACCGATTATTATTGGTGGCTTTGAAGCTCAGGCGATTGCTATTGAGCTAGAGAAAATGACTCCTAGTAGACCGCTAACCCATGATTTATTTAAGAATTTTGCGGATGAATTTGATATACACGTTCAAGAAATTATTATTTACAACTTGGTTGAAGGAATTTTCTTTGCAAAATTAATTTGTGAAAAAGATGGTAAAGAAATAGAAATCGACTCCAGAACATCTGATGCCATTGCTTTAGCGGTCCGGTTTGAGTGTAATATTTATACCTACGAGTTTGTTCTTGGATCAGCCGGAATTGTATTGGACGATGAAGACGATGAAGAAAATGCGTTTGTGGAAGAAGATGTCGATTTAGATGAATTAACCAAAGACCCCGTGGAAACGTTCACATTAGATGACCTTGAACAAAAAATGCAAGAGGCAATAGAAAATGAAGATTACGAACAAGCGTCTAAAATTCGCGATGAAATCAAGAGGCGTAATTCAAACTAAGAGAATCCTTTCATTTGAAAACACTAAAGCATATACTTTTATTTGTACTTCTGGCGGGATTATTCTCTTCTTGTTCAAAAAAAACCCCTGCCGAATTATCACTTGAAGAAAAGTTGTCGGGTAAATGGACTTTGCACATTAATCAGTATGCAGATGGAAATTATGTGCCATTTGATTCTGCCGAATATTTTATTGACTTTGACACAAAAACTGAATCATTTAACAGTAATATCATTGAAGGACTGCAAGACACGACGAACGGATCTTGGGTTCTTAAATCTGAAGATTCGCTTTTAACCTTTACTCCATTTGTTTCAAGAAGTAAAATTCGTATTGATTCTACAGTTGTCTTTCTGGATTCCAATAAACGAAAAGTCGTTTATTTTTCAGGAGGCCAACAAATACTAAAAGATGAAAATGGAAGCCTAGAACAAAAATTTGCCAATCAAACTATGTCTATCGATTACCTAGATGGGGATACCTTAATAATGGGAACAGTAGGGATGACATCCTGTTTGATCAGAGATAATTCAGCTTTACCAAAAATGGAACCCTATTCATATCTGTCTATACTCAGAGGAATATTAGGAATGGCATTCTTATTAACTATTGCCTGGTTGTGCAGTTCAAATAGAAAGGCGGTTAATTGGTCGTTAGTTGGAAAAGGAGTAGCTCTGCAATTGATAATTGCTTTTTTAGTTTTGCAAGTTCCTTTTATTGAAACTGGATTTGACTATATAAGCAAAGCTTTTGTTTGGGTTATTGCCAAAACCGATATTGGAACTGATTTTTTATTTGGACAACTTGGAATCGGAAAAGTACAAGCCCCACTGTTAACTTTTGCAATTAAAGTATTGCCTACAATTATTTTCTTTTCTGCATTGGTTAGTCTTTTCTATTACTGGGGAATAGTCCAGAAAATCGTCTATGCTTTTGCCTGGATCATGAAAAAATTTATGCGCTTATCCGGTGCAGAAAGCCTTGCTGCTGCTGGAAACGTCTTTTTGGGACAAACAGAAGCCCCTCTGTTAGTTAAGCCCTATTTGATGGGTATGACTAAGTCGGAAATCATGTGCCTGATGACCGGTGGAATGGCAACAATTGCCGGGGGAGTATTGGCTGCTTATGTTAATTTTTTAGGAGGTAATGACCCAGTAGAACAAGCATTTTTCGCCAAACATCTATTAACAGCTTCTATTATTTCTGCACCAGCTGCAATAATAGCGGCTAAAATACTGGTTCCTGAAACGGAAAAAATAAACGAAGACTTAACCGTTTCAAAGGAGAAGATTGGCAGTAATGCTCTAGAGGCAATTTCCAACGGAACAACTGATGGATTAAAATTAGCGGTAAATGTTGGAGCAATGTTGCTAGTCTTTATAGCGCTGATGGCTCTAGGAAATGGTGTTTTAGGGTGGATCGGAAATATAAGTGGACTGAATTCTACTATCGCTGAGAATACTGCGTATGGAGCCCTTTCCTTTGAGTTCATTTTGGGATACGCTTGTCGTCCGGTGGTATGGATGATAGGAATTGAATGGGCAGACTCTATTTATGTCGGCGAATTACTCGGAACTAAAACGGTATTAAATGAATTTGTTGCATATCCTAGACTTGGAGAAATGAAAGATGGCGGGATGATTTCTCAGAAATCAGTGATTATGAGTACCTACATGTTATGTGGGTTTGCTAACTTTGCTTCTATTGGAATTCAAATAGGTGGAATAGGTGCGCTAGCCCCTACTCGAAAGGGATTATTGTCTCGCTTAGGGGTAAGAGCCTTAATTGGCGGCACGGTTGCTTGTTTGCTAACCGCTGTTATTGTTGGAATGACACTATAATACGTTAAATTCTGCGATCTTATTAACATTTCAAATCAACTTATTAACCTCGTTTTCAGCTACGGAAGTATTTAATTATTTTCGCTTTTCAAAATCCACAACATGCAACAATACCTTGAATTATTAGATCATATTTTAGAAAATGGAGATCAAAAGGGTGATAGGACCGGAACTGGAACGATCAGTTGTTTTGGTTACCAGATGCGTTTTGATTTAGCAGAAGGTTTTCCTGTATTGACTACTAAGAAATTACACTTAAAGTCAATTATTCATGAACTACTTTGGTTATTAAGCGGTGACACCAACATCCAATATTTAAAAGATCACAATGTAAAAATCTGGGATTCTTGGGCTGATGAAAACGGAAACTTAGGGCCCGTATATGGTCATCAATGGAGAAATTGGAATAGCGATGGGATAGATCAGATTAAGGAAGTTGTAGATACCATTAAAAACAACCCAAATAGTAGAAGAATGATGGTGTCAGCCTGGAATCCAAGCGTAATGCCTGACACATCGGTTTCATTTACTGAAAATGTAGCAAACGGAAAAGCAGCTTTACCTCCGTGTCATGCTTTTTTTCAATTTTATGTAACTGACGGAAAGCTATCTTGCCAATTATATCAGCGCAGTGCAGATACATTCTTGGGAGTCCCTTTTAATATTGCCTCCTATTCTTTATTCACAATGATGATGGCGCAAGTTTGCAATTTAGAAGTAGGAGACTTCATACATACTTTTGGTGATGTTCATTTGTATAATGACCACATTGAACAAGCTAAACTTCAAATTACCAGAACTCCCGGAGTATTGCCAAAAATGAAAATTAACCCTGAAGTTAAAGACATTTTTGATTTTAAATTTGAGGATTTTGAATTGGTTAATTACGAACCACAAGCACATATCAAAGCAAGAGTTTCAGTTTAATATTTCAGAATGAAGGTATCTATTATAGTTGCAGTTGCAAACGAAAACGTTATTGGTAAGGACAATGATTTGGCTTGGCACTTGCCAAAAGACATGAAGTTTTTTATGGATACTACTCTGCACCATTATGTGATCATGGGAAGAAAGAACTATGAATCTATTCCTGAAAAATACAGACCTTTAAAAAACAGGACGAATGTAGTAGTTACGAGAAACAAAGATTACCAAGCTCCAGACTGTGTTGTTGTTGGCTCCATACGGGAAGGAATTGAGGCAGCAAAAATAAATGGTGATCAAGAATGTTTTATCATTGGTGGAGGGCAAATTTATAAAGAATCTTTAGAGATGAATATCGTTGACAAAATGTATATAACGCATATTGATGAAAAATTCGAAGGAGATACTTTTTTCCCTGAGTTCAAAAAAGAAGATTGGAATTTAAGCGTCTTAATGGAGCATCAAAAAGATGAAAAAAATACGCACAATTTCATCGTTACTGAGTATACAAAGAAAGGATAAGCTTTTTACGCTACTTTTAGTTTACTAACCTTTGAATTACCAAATTGCTCTTTGGCATAATCAAGTGTAATATCTAGTTTTTTAACTTCCATTGAAGGAGCATTAAACATTGCATCTGTTAAAATAGCTTCGCATATTGATCGCAAACCTCTTGCACCTAATTTAAGCTCAATTGCCTTATCAACTATAAATTCCAGCACATCATCATTGACATTGAGCTCAATTCCATCAAACTCAAAAAGTTTACAATACTGCTTTAGAAGAGAATTTTTCGGCTCCGTTAAAATAGAGATTAATGTTTCCTTATTTAAGGGATTTAGATATGTCAAAACAGGAAAACGTCCAATTAGCTCAGGAATTAAACCGTAGGTTTTAATATCTAATTGATTAACATAAGAAAGAATATTTTGTTTTATCTCAGCTAATTCCGAACCAGCTCCAAAACCAATTGACTGGGTTTTTACTCTTCTTTCAATTATTTTCTGAATTCCATCAAAAGCGCCACCACAAATAAATAAAATATTTTTAGTGTCTACTTGGGTCATTTTTTGTTCTGGATGTTTTCTTCCACCCTGAGGGGGAACACCGACAATCGTTCCTTCCAATAACTTTAGCATTGCTTGCTGAACTCCCTCACCCGAGACATCTCGCGTAATTGAAGGGTTATCACTTTTTCGAGCAACTTTGTCTATCTCATCAATAAAAACTATACCACGTTCAGCAGATTTTACATCGTAGTCTGCAGCTTGCAGTAATCGCGACAAAATACTCTCCACATCTTCACCTACATAACCAGCTTCTGTCAAAACCGTAGCATCCGCAATACAAAATGGAACATTTAGCATTTTTGCAATGGTTTTGGCTAAAAGTGTTTTCCCTGTGCCCGTTTCTCCGCATAAAATAACATTTGACTTTTCAATTTCAATGTCATCGCCAGTATCCTTCTGCAGCAATCTTTTGTAATGATTGTAAACAGCTACAGATAATACCTTTTTAGACTCATCTTGACCAATTACATATTCATTTAATGATTTTAATATTTCTGCAGGTTTCAGCAAGGTTATAGACTTTTCCAGATCACTTGTTGTCTTTTGTCCCACTTCATCTTGAACAATCAAATTTGCTTGCCCAATGCATGCATCACAAATATGACCTGTGATACCAGCAATCAAAACATCAACGTCTTTTTTCTGACGACCACAAAACGAACAACTAATCTCTTCTACTGCCATATATAAATATTAAGTTTTCCTTCAGAAGGAATGCAAATGTATGAAAAAAGAAGTAACTCATACTTTATAGTAATTAGAATCAAATTTCCGAATATAGAATATGACAGCAGCACTTTACTCTAACTTTTATTTCAATCGAAAACAGTATTAAGAAATAAGAAAGCAGGGCGGAAATATGTTAAAAATTAGTAAATACCTTTACATCAATAGAAACCATTCCGACCACTGCATAAAAAAACCTCTTGCTATCTAATTGAATAACAAGAGGTCTAGTCATTTTTTGAGTTGTCCCACCAGGGCTCGAACCTGGACTCTTCTGTACCAAAAACAGACGTGTTGCCAGTTACACCATGGGACAATTTCTCTTTACGAGTGCGCAAATATAAAGCTCCTTTTTAAAAATCAAACTATGGAAGCAAAAAAAATATAGAAATCACACTGACTACCTCTAAAAATCAAATGAAAGTCCGAAATTACAGCCGATAGAAGTATAATGTTGCTTGATTTCCGGATGTGTTATTATGGAACCACTATTCAATCGAAATTTAGGCTCTACAAACACATTCATCTTTTTCAGCTGGTAAGCTATCGTTGTAGAAGCGACCATATTAATCATGGTTTTTCTAAGATTTGGAAGTTCAATATTACTCACGTTATTGTCGACATAACTTCCCGAATTCTTTAACAATACTCCATAAGAACCGCCAAGTCTTATATTTACACTTAGCTTATTAAATGTAAATTTATATCCAAACATGATAGGGATTTGCAAATAGGTAAATCTATTTTTTCCTGCATAATCAGTTGCATTGACATTAATTATGGTTGTATCTACCATAAACGTTGTATCGACAACAATAGTTGTTAATATAGTGTCCCACCCTCCATTAGAATCTTGAAC
Organism: Flavobacteriales bacterium; assembly: GCA_029244805.1. Taxonomy (GTDB): domain Bacteria; phylum Bacteroidota; class Bacteroidia; order Flavobacteriales_D; family Parvicellaceae; genus CALSMU01. The sequence goes on along the minus strand of JAQWQH010000095.1, from coordinate 8,654 downwards.
GGCTGTATATACATAATCTAAATAAGTACTATCTTTCGAAACAGTGCTCATATTTGTTTCGGTATTGTAAATAGTGGAATAATTAACATCTTCGCCGTAAGTCAAGCTATTTGCCCCTAATGAAATATTAATTTTTTCACTCAAATTATAATTCAATCTTAATCCATAAGACATTGACACAATATTAGTCTCTTCGTTATTTCTTTTTGCTAGGTAAGCATCCGATGAGCCACCTGTTAACTTTTTACTTACAAGAGACGGGCCTCCAAATACAGAAAAGGTCCATTTTTTAAACGTTGCATCTTCAGGAGTTAAAATCACCTTATTTGCAAGAGAATCATCCTTAGTCAACATGTCGGAAAACTCCTCCGAAATTTCTTTTTCCAAGACCAAACTATCTATAACAATAGAATCAATAGCTAAGATTGTGATATCTATTATTTCTTCATTCGAGACAGCATCATTTTCGTTTATAATTTCCTTTTCGGATGTGGTTGTTCCTAAATCTCCTGTTGTTATTTGATTCTCATTTGGCAAACTACCCTGCATAATGGTATCAGAAACGATTTGCGTAGTTTCTTTATCTATCAAAACTGAATCTTTTGACGCGATTAATTCTGTGCTCCTATTTACATTTATACTGATTGAATCTTCAACAGACCCTTTGTTTGAATCCACAACCTCTGTGTCTGTATCAGTCAAAACTACCGATGAACTATTTGCCACCAAGGTGTCTAAATTAACTGGAACTAAACTTTCATTTTCTGTTTTAGTATTGCTTTCCTTGGCCAGCGACATGGATTCATTTTTATCGGTAAACAATTCAACATTTGAAGCTTTGGAATTGTTGGAATTCATCTCTTTTATCTCTTGATCTGATACGTAAACTTTTTCAGAAGGCATAATGGAACTCTCCGTTCCTTCTTTGACTTCAGTTTGACTGTCGGAAGCTACAGCAATATCCTTTTCCGAATTATTAACAGAAGATGTTTTTGACTCTCCATTTCTAGAGGTGTAAGGTTTCTCATTATTCTTTAAAGTATTTGTTTTCGTTGTCGCGTTCTTATCGTTACTAATATTCTCTGGAAGCTCTTTATTAATGCCATCAGTTAAAGCTTCTTTGGTAGTGTAAGTATCAATTTCTTGCTGTTCGTCTTGGAAGGCTTCAGTGTCTAAATCAACTAATTTATCTGTAGTTTCAGTCTCTACACCTTCAATCCCTGTATTTTTAACTTTATTTGAAACTACATATTGCTTGGTCTCCTCCATTGTTACCTGAGAGTCAATAGTATCATTCACATTATTGGTCGATACAATATATGTCAATACCGAAACTCCAACTAACGCTATGAGTGAATAGAAAAACATCCACCACAATTTCTTTCTTGGCTTTTGCGCCTCCAACTTCCCTTCAAGGTCAGCTAAAAAACTTTCTTTGATGTCAAACTCCCTGTGGCCCAGTTTGTCTTTAAATAACTTATCTATGTCATTTTTTGACTCCATTTAACTCTTCTCTTTTTATTAGCAACGCTTTTAATCTTTTTCTAGCCTCCTTCATGTGCCATTTTGAGGTTTCTAATCCTATTCCCAATTCTTCCGTTATTTCTTTGTGAGAATACCCATCTACAGCAAATAAATTAAAAACAACCCTTGTTGCTTTTGGAAGTGCTAGTATCATGCTGTTTAACTCTTCCGCTTCAATTGTATTATCAACTGCATTGTAAGTAACTTCCTCTAATCCTTCAAAATTATCCTCAGCTTCAAACATTTCTTCTCTTTTTTTATTCTTTCGGTAATCATCTATTGCCGTATTAATAGCAATTCTCCTGATCCAAGCCGCAAATGGACGTTTGGAATTGTACTTTTTAATATTTGTTAAAATTTTCAAGAATGCATCGTTTGATAACGCTGCAGCATCTTCCTCATTTTTTTTATACCTAAAAGCAACACTCATCAACGCACTAAAGCAAATTCGATAAAGCTCCATTTGTGCTTTACGATCTTGTTTCTCTAATCGCTTTATTAATACATCACTAACTTCCACTTAAAAAAAATAAAACTGCACTTGAGATTAATTTCTCAAGTGCAGTTTAAAATCACCATGTTAAAATTAATACATATAAACCAGATTATTATTTAGTAAATCTAATTGTTTTAGTAAAGTTACCATCTGTAGAACTTAAGTTTAACATGTAATATCCATTCGCTAAATCAGAAGTCTCAATAGCAATCTTATTATTCCCAGAATTAACATTCATTAAAAAATTGTTTACCTGCTTTCCAGAAATATCAATTACAGTAAAATTTAAATTAGTGTTTTGAGTTGCATTAAATTCTAGTGTTGCAGACTCGTTTACAGGGTTAGGGTACAGAGATGTTAAGCTAATTACTTCTTCATCTTCAATTCCAACAGATGCTGCTTGGCTTTCGCTGATTACATTTAATGTAAAACCACTTGCTTTTAGGACTACTGAAATTTGATCACAATATGTATCTGTGCACCCATTAGCATCAGTTATAGAAAGACAAATAGCATAGTTTCCAACTTGGCTATAAGTATGCACCTGATATTGTTGGCTAGAAGTATTTCCATCTCCAAAATCCCATGCATAAGTGAATGGTGCAACTCCTCCTGAAGCCATATTGACTAAATACACAACATTCGAAAATGTATTACTTGTAGAATCATAATCTTGCCACCAGTAAAAATCTGAATTACATGTTAAAGGTGTTGTATTTCCAACATATACAGAATCGCAATAAGTGTCCGTACAACCCATTCCATCATCAAAAGTCAGACAAGCAAAATATAATCCAGACGATCCATATGTATAAAAAGCCTCTCCAGTGGTGGTTGTCATTACAGTGCCGTCTCCCATTTCCCAAGTATATGTTCCTATTTGAGTAGAATCAGCAGCATATAATGCCACATCATTGTTATTGCCGTTGTTCCAAGAGTAAAAATCAGCAGAACATGGTGTTGGCGGAGCATTACCTATAATTACCGTATCAACACTATTATGCATACACCAATCAATAATAGTAGAGTCAAAATACGTGACTGTTAACTCTGGTACAAAAGTACCATTAGTACTATATGTATGCACTGGGTTTTGTTGTGTTGAAGTGTTTCCATCACCAAAATCCCACGCCCAAGTAACTGAGTAGTTTGTTGAAAAAGATGGACTTACAGTAGATAAATCTGTAAAAATGGTTGTTGGACCATTCTGCATATAACTAAATTCTGCTTCACACTGAGCTTGAGCAAATAAGATTGTCAAAGAGGACATTGTTGTTAATAGTAATTTTTTCATCGTTATAATTTTTTGATTTTAAAAGTTCAATTTTATTGTTCAATTATATAGACGCAGAAAATTTGCAGTAAGGGGGGGGAGGTCTATTTATTATTTACCGGACTTTGCAGAACCCTTTCAGAAACCTTATAAATAGGAACATAAAACAACAAGAATCAAACTTAAATAAGTTTCTATTTTTTAACAAAAAATCACAATTAACGCTAAATAATGCCGGTAGATTCACTTTTCCATCTATTAAAGCATTAATTTTTTTAAATTCGCACCCTTAACAAAGCATTTATAATGAGTTATAAAAAAATAAATAATATTACTGGATGGGTAGTTTTTTTAATCGCAACCATCGTTTATTTACTTACTGCAGAGGAAACTACTAGCCTTTGGGATTGCGGTGAATACATTACCACAGCTAACAAACTAGAAGTTGGCCACCCACCTGGAGCTCCATTCTTTATGATGCTAGGAAGACTATTTTCCGCATTTTCAAGCCCTGAAAATGCGGCCTATATGGTAAATGCACTGTCAGCTTTAAGTAGTTCAGCTACCGTTTTATTTATGTTTTGGAGTTTAACCATGTTTGCTAAAAAACTCGCAAAGAAAGGGTCTAACCTACTTGACAAAGGACATATTGTTGCAATAATGGGAACTGGGTTTGTAGGAGCAATGGCTTATGCATTTACCGACTCATTTTGGTTCTCTGCAGTTGAGGGAGAAGTATATGCAATGTCATCTTTCTTTACAGCAATTGTTTTTTGGGCTATTTTAAAATGGGAAGTTGAAGTTGACGTATTTAACAATGCAGACCAAGAGAAAAGAAGAGGAAATCCAAATCGATGGATAATCTTTATTGCTTATATGATTGGTCTATCTATTGGGGTTCACTTGTTGAATTTACTTGCTATTCCTGCAATTGCTTTTGTTATTTATTTCAAAAAATATGAATTCAATATCAAAACTTTTTTAACTGCAGGAATTATTTCTATTTTAACCCTAGGCTTGGTTCAAGCCGTTATCATACCAAAACTTCCTTCTATTGCAGACTCGTTTGAGCGTTTATTCGTAAATTCTTTAGGTCTTCCATTTAACACCGGAGCATTCTTTTTTATTACACTGCTTGCTGGAGGATTGGCATATGGTATCTATTACACTGCGAAGAAACAAAAAGCAATGTGGAATACCTTAATTCTTTCATTTACGGTGTTACTTATAGGATACTCTTCGTTTACAATGATTGTTGTTCGCTCAAATGCAAATCCACCATTGGATGAAAACAACCCAGAAACATTATCGGCGCTTGTATCTTATTTAAATCGTGATCAATATGGCACTTGGCCTGTTCTGTATGGACAATATTGGAATACTCCACAAAAAGGTTCCTGTGATGCAAAAGATTTACTGCCCGCTAAAGTATCAAACATGAAAGTATTCACCCTTAAAGGAATGAATTCTCGTTTTGAGACAGCGGCTAATAATGCGGTTAAAATCAACGAACTAATTAGTAATTTAGGATTAAATGCAACTATTGTTCCGAGCAGCAAGAATCCTGGGAAAAATGTTATTACAATAATTGGTAGCGAACAATCCTTTATGAATATGTTTGAATTGGAAGACTACCAAAATAGAATTACCAGAGCAAATGAAGAACTTGCAGCAAACGGTATTGATTTAGACATCCAGTTTGGAAGTGAAGTTGGAGAAAAATACATAAATACATTTGCGCATAGACCAAAAGGAGAAAAAACATACGAAAAGCAGTTTATGACGCTTTTTCCAAGAATGTACAGACAAGGTGAAGGATCTAATTACAGAGTTTGGTGTGGTTATGAAGGTGATATAAATAATCCCCTCCCCCCTAGCTACAGGTATTTCGGTCAAGTTCCGGGCATGACTACTAGAAGTCAGGAGTATCAAAGATTATTGGAAGCTGGATACGAAAAAGAAGCTGCTGGCCTTGAAAAAGACGGCTTGTATAAACCTACAATGGGCGAAAATATTTCTTTCTTTAAGGACTACCAAATTAACTGGATGTATGTGCGCTATTTCCTATGGAATTTTGCGGGGCGTCAAAATGACACTCAAGGATATGGTTTAACCGGACCAGGCAGTGAGATTCTAGATGGCAACTGGTTAAGTGGCGTTAATTTTATTGACAACCAAAGGTTGGGAGCACAAGAAAACTTACCAACAATACAAAGACTAAATAAAGGGTACAACAAGTACTATTTACTGCCTTTAATACTTGCACTAATTGGATTTATATTTCATATTGTTAAGAGTCCTAAAGATTGGTTTGTGATATTATTGTTATTCTTATTAACAGGTTTAGCAATTGTTGTTTTCCTTAATCAAAAACCCAACGAACCAAGAGAGAGAGATTATGCCTATGCCGCCTCTTTTTATGCTTTTGCATTTTGGATAGGTATTGGTGTTTATGCACTATTTGATGCCGCTAGAAACATGAAATGGAAAGATTTAGGTCTGGTTGCTGCCTACAGCCTTGGTGCGGGAGTTGTTCTTTATGGCTTAGAGACAGCCTTTAGTGTAGGTGCTGAGAATGCCAACCATGCCTTTTCATATACCATTTTTTACATGTCAGCCATTGCTTTAGCTCTCCATGCTACAATGATTTTGATTGGAGATACGCTTAAAAACAATTTGGCTCATGCAGCATTATCCACAGGGATGTGTCTGGTAGTTCCATTCATTTTGATTTATCAAAACTGGGACGATCATGACCGATCCAATAGATCTACGGCAAGAGATTTTGCTTATAATTATTTGGCTTCATGCGACGAGAATGCAATGTTGTTTACAAATGGAGATAACGATACATTCCCATTGTGGTATATTCAGGATGTAGAAGGGGTACGAACAGATGTACGCGTTGCAAACATGAGCCTTTTAAGTACGGATTGGCATATCAACCAAATGAAACGTAAAGCTTGGGATTCCGATCCACTCCCAATTACTTTAAATGAGTTTGACTACAGAAATGGAACACGTGATTTTGTGATTTTTGATGAAAGCCCGTCTAAAAAAGGGAAATATTATTCTGCAAAAGAAGCGATTAATTTTATTATGAATGATCAACACTTAAAAGCATTCCCAGGGATGTGTAACCTAGAATCATACATCGATTTTAGAGGTGTATACATTCCTGTCGACAAAGAAGCTGCGCTTGCTAATGGAATTGTAACACAGAAACAATATGATGCAGGTTTGGAAGATACCATTCGTTGGAATTTAAGCGGAGGAGCTCTTTATAAAGCAGATTTGGCAGTTTTGGATATTCTTGCAAATTACAAATGGGACCGTCCCATCAACTTTGCTAGCCTGGGGGGAATTGGAGCCAACAAAGGTATTGCAAAATATATGCAAGCTGAGGGTGTAACATACAAGTTAACACCAAAATTATTTGGTGCTAACGGAGGAACCAATACTTCAAAAATGTACGACCTAGTTATGAATGATAAATTCTTATGGGGTAACATGAAAGCAGAAGGTGTTTTAGTAGATTATTACACCTTAAGAATGGTTCAGAATTTACGTATGCAAATGATGAAGTTAAGTGATGCACTTATTGTGGAGGGTCAAAATGAAAAAGCAATCGCTATTTTGGATAAGACGTTCGAAATAATGCCTATTGAGAATAATCAAGTTGCTCCAGATGACATTTGTTTTTACTTAGTTGGGAACTACTATGATGCGGCAGATGCTTTATCCGCTGCCGGTGATTCAACTTTATATACTGAAACGAAAGCTAAAGCAGATAGAATAGGCAAAAAATTGGCTTTACTTGAACTAGAAAAAATTGACCATTACCAAAGTTTGAACGAACACTTCTTTAATAAAGTTTTGGCTGAATGGGGTCGGTCATTGAATAATTTAGAAATGTTAAGACAAGCATCAATTGGCGGACTAGACCAAGAAGCGATGATTGCTTCTGACCCTACAAACACTTTCTTTATTAATCAAGGAGCATTGGAAGAAACAGGCTATAGCACAACATTGATAAGCGCTAAACAAATATTTTTGAATAAAGGTTATACTAAACAAGCCTTTTTCAGCAACCCTCAAAGATTCCCGGTTGTATTGGCCCAATATTGCTGGATGAATAAATAAAATTTGAAAAAGGAGAGATATTGTCTCTCCTTTTTTTTGAAAATGTACTTTGTAAAAACGCCAAAAATAGCTCGAGCTTTTAATAAGAAAGCGATTTGGAATATTCCAAACAACGTTAAAGAGGTATTTTTAACGTTTGACGATGGTCCTACTCCACTAATTACTAATCACACCCTAGACATCCTCAAGAAGCACAAAATTAAAGCAACATTTTTTTGCTTGGGAAAGCAAGTTGAAAAACATTCTGAAGTATTCAAGAAAATTACAGATGAAGGGCACGCAGTTGGAAATCATTCGTATTCTCACTTAAAAGGATGGACAACCAAAAACGAACAGTACCTTGAAGATGTTCGAAAAGGAGAAGCGATTATAAAATCCCATTTATTTAGACCTCCGTATGGGAAAATTAAACGAAGCCAAGTAAATTTATTAAATCCGCAAACTAAAATTATTCTCTGGGATGTTCTTCCCGGTGACTTTTCTCCTTCTAATAATGTGGAAAAAATAATATCAAATACACTGGAAGCAGTGGAATCAGGATCCATTATCGTATTACATGATAACGCCATCTGTGGAAATAAAATGTTACAAGCACTTCCAATTATCATTGACAAACTGAAAGAAAAAAAATACACCTTTTCAGCAATAGCTGAATAGTAAGGTCTTTAATTTGGAAGTTTAGTGGATATTTAAATGAGGATTACAATATTTTGTTTCTTAAATCGTCTAATAATTAAAGCTTCGAATATTTTATAGGATAAGCTTTAGATACAAACTATATTTGCAAAAAAAAGACTTCATGAAGTTGACTGCATATGACAAACTTAGAGTTATTTTAGGCGTTTTGCTTATTGCCTTTATGGTAATGGCTACGCTTAAATATGGATTAAAGGGTAGTCCTATGTTTAAAATAGCGGTTTTAGCCCTTGATGCAATTGTTATTTATTATGCAGTTAATAGACTGATATTAAGAAAAAAAGAAAAATAATGGAAGAATTAAAAATTGAATTAAAATGGGTTGTTCTGGCAGGTGTTGGAATTGTAGCAGGTATAATCTTTTTCATGTCTTGGCAAGATGTTGACCCAGGAGAAGAAGGATTTATATATAGACCTTATGGAAAGGGAGTAGAAACGGATATTTCTTACAATGAAGGAACGCAATTTATCGCGCCCTGGAATGAAATAATTACCTACAATGTGCTTGTGCAAAGTAGAAAT
>JAQWQH010000067.1 GCA_029244805.1 Flavobacteriales bacterium | reverse complement strand
GAAAATGACTTTACCACTTATCTATACATTAAACAATGTTGAGAAAAAGGTTAAAAAAAGGATTATAAATACCATAAAAAACCACAATAAAGACAACTCACGTGTACAAGAAGTAATTGAATTAGTAATTTCTACTGGCGGCATAAAATATGCTGAAAAGCAAATGCATAGTTACAAAGAAAAAGCATTAACTATTCTCAAAAAATTTCCAGAAAGTGACGCAAAGTCATCTTTAGAATTATTGGTTAATTATTCTATTGAAAGAGATAAATAATTTTTAAAAAATCGAGCGTAAATTAATCGGCTCTTCAATATCAATTGGAAACTTCTTCCCAACACCATAAACTTTTGCTTTTATATCTCCTTTAAGACGCAATTTCATTGACCCCTTTAGAAAGCTCCCTATAGAAGATAACGCAGAGCCTTTCAATTCTTTTTCGCTTAATGTCAAATATAACGGATATACATCCTGGTGATTTTTCTTCAGAACAATATTATTTTTCATTTTAGTTTTGCCAACCCTAGCGCCATTAACAAAAATATCTAACGAGGATCTCTTAATTTTGATATTGTAATTATTTGGATTGTTCACTTTCAAATCAATTCGTACCGTAATGTTTCCCTCTGAACGATTCTCTAGACCAAAATTTTGGACTCCTTTGAATTCAACATCCTCATAATCGAAACAAGACGTTAAAAAAAAGATTGAAAATAATGTGGTTAACCCTATTTTTAAAAGAGCCATAAAGTTTATTTATTTAATTCTGTATAGTATTTATAAAACAATGGAATAGTTTCAATCCCTTTAAAGAAATTAAATACTCCGTAATGTTCATTTGGTGAGTGTATCAAATCTGAATCCAAACCAAAACCTAGCAGAATTGTCTTCAACCCCAATTCTTTCTCGAACAAAGCAACAATGGGGATACTACCTCCTGATCGAACGGGTATTGGTTTCTTTCCAAAACTTTTTTCCATTGCCATGCTTGCTGCCTGAAATCCTGTAAAGTTTGTAGGAACTATTGCAGCCTCTCCTCCATGATGGGGTTTAACCTCAACAACAACCGATTCTGGGGCTATCGATTCGAAATGTTTTTGGAAAAGACTAGCAATTTTTTCCGAGGTTTGGTTAGGGACTAGACGCATAGATATTTTAGCATATGCTGCAGAAGGGAGCACTGTTTTAGCACCTTCCCCAATGTAACCTCCCCACATACCATTAACGTCCAAGGTTGGACGAATAGTAGCTCTTTCTGTTGTTGAAAAACCACTTTCTCCGTGTGTGGCCTTTATTTCTAAATCTGATTTGTAATCCGCTTCGCTAAATGGTGCTTTGGCCATTTCCTCTCTGTCCGCATCGCTCACATCTTCAACATCGTCATAGAATCCATCAATTGTAATATGATTATTGCTGTCATGCAACGATGCAATCATATCACACAGAATATTAATGGGGTTCGCTACCGCACCACCATACAAACCAGAGTGTAAGTCTCTATTTGGTCCCGTTACCTTTACCTCAACGTAGCTCATTCCTCTTAAACCGACAGTAATTGATGGAGTGTCATTCGCAATAATTCCAGTATCAGAAACTAAAATTATATCTGCTTCTAATAAGGCTTTGTTTTCCTGAACAAATGCTTCTAAATGTTTTGACCCTACCTCTTCTTCTCCCTCAATAATAAATTTAACATTACACGGCAAGGAATCCGTTTCCACCATAGCTTCAAAAGCTTTCAAATGCATAAACATTTGTCCTTTATCATCGCATGCTCCACGCGCAAATATTGCTCCTTCAGGATGTTTTTCGGTTATACGAATCTCAGGTTCAAAAGGCGCTGTATCCCATAATTCGAATGGCTCTGCTGGTTGAACATCATAATGTCCATAAACCAATATCGTTGGTAAAGACGCATCAAATAACTTATCCGCGTAAACAATTGGGTGGCCAGCAGTCTCACATATTTTTACATTTTCCGCTCCAGCAGAAATAAATTTATCTCTAATAAACTCTGCTGTTTTCACTACATCCTTTTTATAAGCCGGATCTGCGCTAACAGATGGTATTCGCAATAAATTAAATAATTCTGCTAAGTAGTGTTCTTTGTTTTTAGAGATGTGCTGATTCAATTGATTCATAGGTTAGGCTTAAAAATGTATGTTACAAAGATAAGACAATAGAAAGAATGCAAGAATAACAGAGCATTCTTTATTTAGATTAGGCAACTATCTATTCATATTATGCGTCCTTTGGGCAATTAAACCAATTTTGATGAAACTATTTATTGCTATTGCTTCTTTATTGCTTCTATCTTTTGTGGCAAAAAGTCAAATTATTGTATCAAATACTACTCCCTACGATAGCGAACAATACCTTGTCGAAGACATTCTTTTGGGGAACGGAGTCTCTGCTTCAAACATAACTTTCTCCGGAGAACCCTCACAAATAGGTTTTTTTAATGGTGTCAATTCCAACATTGGATTAGATTCGGGGGTTGTAATGTATACGGCCGATATCGCAACAATAGTTCCTGGAGGAACAGGAACCGATGACTTTTTAACTCCTGCGAGCCAAACGGATACCGATTTAATTACAGTAGCTCAATCCGTAACAAGCAATCCCAGTGCCAGTCAAATTACAGAAACACATGATTTAGCAGATTTAAACTTTGACTTTCAAGTTGTAGGCGATACCGTTGAATTTGAATTTGTCTTCGCTTCCGACGAATATCTTACTTATGTAAACAGCCAATACAATGATGTGTTTTCCTTCTTTTTGAGTGGACCGGGAATTACAGGACCTTATTCTAGCCCAGCCGGATTTCCAAATGGAGCGGTTAATGTGGCATTAATACCAAACACAACAGATCCTATTACAATTAGTTCTGTTCACCCGGGATTAAATAGCCAATATTACGTCGACAATCCTTCCAACACAACTGTTAGCTTGAATGGTTTTACAACCGTAGTTAAGGTAAAGTATCCTGTTGAATGCGGAGAAAATTATCATTTCCGGTTTGCTATCGCTGATTGTGGAGATGGTGCACTAGCTTCTGCGGTTTTTTTAAAAGCAGGGAGTCTCGGATCAGAAGGAATAGGGGTTTCTAGTTTTGCTAATTTTGCAGGAGTTCAAGGGGGTAACATTATTGGAGAAGCCTGTGGACAAGCTGGATTTGTTTTTTCTTCTTCAAACGTAAACGAACCAGACACAATTCGTTTTACAATCGCTGGAAATGCTGAAATGTTTGAAGATTACTTATCATTTCCGGATAGTATTATTTTACCAGTTGGCGTGGCAAGCGACACTATTTGGGTAACGATACTCCAAGACTTTTTATTTGAAGACATAGACACGTT
>JAQWQH010000039.1 GCA_029244805.1 Flavobacteriales bacterium | reverse complement strand
GGAATAGGTTTATTAACCTTAGTTACTTTTTCTGCATTCTCTCAGATGAGTGCAGAAACTGAAAAGTTATTAAAAGAACAGAGAGAATTAGATTCAAACAGTGACACCTTGTGGATAGTTGGTGGTTTAGCTAATATTAATTTTTCTCAAGTGTATTTATCAAATTGGGCTGGAGGTGGCCAAAATGCAATCTCAACTCAAGGAATTTTAAGTTTGTTTGCAAACTATAGTAAAGGTAATTCTTCGTGGGATAATTCAATTGATTTAGCATATGGGGTTATTAAGCAAGGAGAAGCTAAATCAGTGCCATGGTTTAAGAATGATGATAGAATAGAGTTGAATTCTAAAGTTGGGAAAAAAGCATCGGAAAAATGGTACTATTCGGGTTTGGTAAATTTTAGGACTCAATTTAATTATGGATATAATAAGGTAGGTGACACAGTGCAAATTTCAAATTTCATGGCTCCAGGATATAGCATTGTCGCTTTGGGAATGGATTATAAGCCAAGTGAAAATTTCACTTTTTTTGTGGCTCCCTTAACCAGTAAAATGACTTTTGTAACAGATGATTACCTTTCTGGAATAGGGGCATTTGGTCTAGATTCAGGAGACGTTTTTCGTTCGGAATTAGGAGGCTACATCAAGTTAGGTCTGTTAAAGAAAGCTCCATTAAAAATGGAGGGGGTGATTTTTAAAACGAATCTAACCCTATTTTCAAATTATTCAAATGGACCAGAAAATATTGATGTAACCTGGGAAACATTAACCAATATTAAGTTGAATAAATATATGACTATAAGTCTATCTACATATCTTATTTATGATCATGATGTTGATATTGCAAGATACAATACAGATGGTTCTGAGCGTTATTACCAGGATTCTGAAGGTGATAATGTCTTGGGTTCTGACGGAAGTTTTGTTCAAGTCAAAGGTCCGGTGATGCAATTCAAAGAAGCTTGGTCTGTTGGTTTTGCATATAAATTTTAGAAATACTTATTTTTCCTGAATTTTGGCAGCTGCAACTCGTACTTAGCAAGTATTGTGCAATTATCTGCTCTTATTTATAGCCTAACCGAATAACTAAAACATCATGAATTTGTTCTAAGACTTTTCTTATTATATTCTAATACCACAATCTTGTGTATTTAAACACGGGGCGATGGAATCCTTTTTTCTAAGATGTATAAGGGTTTTATTTTTTCTTTATATTCGTCGGCTACAATAAACGGGTTAAAATCGTAAAGCTATGTACGGAAAAATAAAAGAAGAATTGCAAAAAGAATTGTCACAAATAAAAGACGATGGTATTTATAAAAGTGAAAGAGTTATCACAACGCAACAAGGAGCTGAAGTGCATGTTTCTTCGGGAGAAGATGTGGTGATTATGTGTGCAAATAATTATTTGGGTCTATCGTCTCATCCAGAGGTAATTCAGGCCTCAAAAGAGGCTTTAGATACCCATGGTTTCGGAATGTCTTCTGTACGTTTTATTTGTGGAACGCAAGATATTCACAAAGAACTAGAACAAAAAATAGCTAATTTTTACGGGTTTGAAGATACAATACTGTATGCCGCGGCTTTTGATGCAAATGGAGGTTTGTTTGAGCCTTTATTTGGAAAGGATGATGCGATTATATCTGATTCATTAAATCACGCTTCGATTATTGACGGAGTTAGATTATGTAAAGCTGCAAGATATAGGTACAAGCATAGTGATATGTCTGATTTGGAAGATCAGTTAAAAGCAGCTCAAGCGCAAAGGTTTAGAATAATTGTAACTGATGGTGTTTTTTCTATGGACGGAGATATCGCTAAGATGAATGAGATATGCGATTTAGCCGATAAATACGATGCTCTAGTCATGACTGACGAATGTCACTCTGCTGGATTTATAGGTAAAACAGGCAGAGGTGCTCCAGAATTTCATAATTGCTTAGATCGGGTAGATATAATAACAGGGACGCTTGGCAAGGCTCTTGGTGGAGCAATGGGAGGTTATACAACAGGTAAGAAAGAAATTATAGACATGTTACGTCAGCGATCTCGTCCTTATTTATTTTCCAATTCTTTGGCACCGTCAATTGTTGGAGCATCTATCAAGGTTTTTGACTTATTAAGTGGTTCTACGGAGCTGAGAGATAAGCTAGAAGAGAATACTAAATATTTCAAAGATAAAATACTGGCAGCTGGATTTGATGTGAAAGAAGGTGATTCTCCAATTGTACCTATAATGCTTTATGATGCTGCATTGTCTCAAAAGTTTGCTGAGGGTTTATTAAAAGAGGGTATATATGCTATCGGATTCTTTTATCCGGTTGTGCCAAAAGGAGCTGCAAGAATTCGAACACAGATTTCAGCAGCGCATGAAAAACATCATTTAGACAAAGCTGTCGCGGCGTTCATAAAAGTTGGAAAGGATTTAAAAGTAATTTAAGACTGCTTAGACCTTTTGTTTGTGCACTTTAGGCGTTTTTAGACGACTCGAAAATTAGTGTAAAAGCAAGTTTCCTTGAACTTTATGGAAATAAATAGGTTTCTTATTTTGACAGATGAAAAAATAATTTTACATTTGCAGCCCATTTTTGGGGAATAGTAAGCATCTGAAAAAGACAGAAAACGTGGATACACTTAGTTACAAAACAGTTTCAGCGAACAG
>JAQWQH010000012.1 GCA_029244805.1 Flavobacteriales bacterium | reverse complement strand
AAGATGTTGTACCAGCGAACTAATGTAAATAGAGCTAGAAACTTTACAAAAAGGTATTTTTGTTTCCTGCTAAATGCCATTGTATAGAGTAGGGTGTCTAAAAATTATGGATTACGTCTAATTGGTAATCGTTTAATTTAGTTCGAGCATTGTCTAGGTCTTCTGTAAAACCTAAGATAAATCCTCCTCCTCCTGAGCCACAAAGCTTCAAATAGTAAGCATTACTATCCAACCCGTCTTGCCAAAGTTTTTGATATGCTTTCGGAATCATTGGTTTAAAGTTATCTAAGACAATTTTAGATAAGTTTTTGACATTGGATAACAAGCCTTTACCATCTTTATTTAAGAAGGCCTCAATACTTGCGTCATTGTATTTCTTAAACTGATTTTTAATCATGTTTCTAAAACCATCTTCTTTGCAACGCTCTAAGAAATGATTAACTAACGGCTGTGTTTTTCCTGTAAGTCCAGTATTTAATAGGAAAATTGCTCCTTTGCTTTCTCCTTGTTCAGGAAGACCAACAGTTCCTAATTCTGTTTTAGATTTAATTAAAATAGGAAGATTTAGATAACAGATTAATGGATCGAGACCAGAGCTAGTACCATGAAAATAGCTTTCTAATTCTCCGAAAATTCGCTTTAATTCAAGTATGTCAGAGTTATCGGTAGAACCTAATTTGTTAAAACAATATTTATTGTAAATAGCAGCAACTAAAGCTCCTGAACTGCCAACTCCATATCCTTGTGGGATACTAGAATCAAATAACATGCCTTTAGAAATGTCAATTTTAAAAGACTCTAAATCCAAATCGCATGGTAATTTGCTTTCGGTTTTTAATTTGTCTAAATAGGAAAGATATTTCTGTAATTCTTTGTTAGAATCTTTTGAGAATTTTTCGTCGTCTGAGTGAAAGATAAAACTTCCTTTGTAGCTATTGTAGGGAATGGATAATCCCATTGAATCTTCAATGATACCATATTCTCCAAATAAGAGAATTTTGCCGTAAAAAAGTGAATCTTTAATTACACTCATAAACTTAATTGTTTGGGTCCTAAACCAACATTATCACAAATATACGCTCCATTTTCGCAAAACACAACTAATTCAGACTTAATGAATTCTAGCACAGCTTCCTTTTCCGCTTCTGGATAAAGTAGATGAACATTTGAACCCGCGTCTAAAGTTACTGTCAAATTAAGTTGGTGCTCCTTTCTGAAAGCCCATACTTTTTCTATAATTGCTATTGTATTTGGTCTTACTAATAAAAAATAAGGATCCGAACTCATCATCATCGCATGCAGCGTAAGAGCTTCTGATTCTACAATTTTATTGAATTCTTTTAAGTCTCCTGATTTTAAAACCTCTTTCAATTTACTTAAGTTGCTATTGGCTTGATCAAACCTTGCTTTAGCAAATGGATGATTATGCATTAAACCATGTCCTACTGTACTGCTGACTTGCTTTTGGCCTTTGTCTACTAACAATATGGTATCTTGATAAGTACTGAAAATGGAGTGGGTGTCGCTGTATGGAGTTCCGACAAAATCAGAACTATTACTAAACTCTTCATGCTTTCCCCAAGATGCCATTTTCGGAAATAGTGAACGACAAGCACTTCCTGATCCTAATCTAGCTAGAAAAGAAGCTTTGTTTAGAAAAATAGCACCCTTAAATTCTAAATTAATATTTTGCTCGATTGAACAAATACATAATGCTAAAGCACTTAATCCCGATGCTGAAGAAGCTATTCCGCTGCTATGTGGGAATGAATTAGAAGTATCAATTCTAAATTTATACGTATTGATAAAAGAAGCGTATTCACTTATTCGTTCAAAAAACGTTTTTATTTTTGGTTCAAAACCTTCTTCTCTTTTTCCATCTACATAGACTTCAAAAGATAATTTATCTGAATTTGAGTAGGTTAGGGTAGTGGTAGTTTTACAATTATTTAAAGTGAAACTAATCGAAGGATTTGCCGGTAGTTGTTCTCTCTTTTTCCCCCAATACTTCACCAAAGCTATATTAGAGGGGCTTTCCCAAGAAACTGTGCCTTCCGGTAAATTTTCTGGACTTTCTGTATATATGTAATTATTTGTCATGGTTTACTCAGCGGAACAAAGTTATATGTATTGCAAAGGAAATAATGAAATAGGTTAAACAATTATTAACAGGGATGTTAACAGAAGGAATGTGCAACGCAGGTTAGCATTTCGTAAGTTTTTATTTACTTTCTATATTAAACCCTTCACCAATTACTTTAAAAGCAGTTCTTCTGTTTCTTTGGTGATATTCTTCTTTTTTAGAATTGTCATCAGTGTTGTCTATGTATTCAGGAGCTAGTATGATTCGGTTACCTTTAGAATCTAAAATTGGATATTCTTTGCTGTCTCTCAAATGAGTTGGTGTAGATTCTCCGAACCCCTTAGCTTGCAACCTTTCTTTAGGAATACCTTTGTTTACTAGATAATCAACACACGATTTAGCTCTTCTATTTGAAAGGTCCATGTTGTAGTCGTCATTTCCACGATAATCCGTATGAGAATTTATTTGGACAATCAAATTATCGTTTAATTCTAGAAAATCTATTAATAAATCAAGTTCTACAAGTGAACTTTTTCGGAGTTTGTGAGAATCATAATCGTATTCAATACCTTTAATTTCTATTTCATCTCCTCCAATGTTTCGTAAGAAAAAGTCTTGTGTGAAAGTCGTAGTTTCAGTAACCCCTTTTGTGCTTATACTAGCAGCATCCGCAAAATATCCCAATTTAGTCCCTTTCATAAATATTTCAACATCTTGTGATAGTTCTAATTCATAAAACCCACTTTCGTCAGTATAAATACTAAAAGGTTCAAAATTAAATTCAACATCTTTGAATGTTATTTTAACATTTGAGAGGACATCATTGCTTACGGCATCAAAAGAAAGTCCTTCTATCATAATACGAATAGGTTCGTTTTTTACTTCATAAATGTCAAAGCAATGTCCATTTGCACATTT
Organism: Flavobacteriales bacterium; assembly: GCA_029244805.1. Taxonomy (GTDB): domain Bacteria; phylum Bacteroidota; class Bacteroidia; order Flavobacteriales_D; family Parvicellaceae; genus CALSMU01. Next base: position 3,560 of record JAQWQH010000012.1, on the reverse strand, counting down.
TGCTCTATCACTTGAGAAAAATCCTTTTTTCAAATAATTATCCCAGATCATATAAGAATCATCTCTTGGAGAATTTATTGGCTCACCGAGGTTAATTGGTCCGGAGTAACTCTTGGTATCACGATCATATGAACATTTAAAAATGTCCAAACCACCAATTGACTTATGTCCGTTGGAACTAAAAAAAAGTGTGGAAGTTGTTTCGTGGAAAAAGGGAGTTACTTCATCAAATTTTGAATTTACCATTGGCCCAAGGTTTCTTGCTTTATTTAAAGGGTTTCCAAATTTGTCAATTCTTACTTTCCATATGTCCATACCTCCTTCACCGCCTGGGCGGTTGCTTGAGAAGAATAGTGTGGTTCCATCCATGGATACATGTGGGTTAATACTTTTATATCCTGGGACATTTACTATGCTGTCCAATTTGTAAGATTCAAAAAATTTCAAGTCGATTCCTCTTGCTAAGTATATGTTTTTTTCATTTTTACCTTCATCACTCCATCGGGTATAGAAAATAACATTATTGTTGTTAAACGATCCAGAAGCGTCATGTTTAGCTGAATTTAAAGGCCTGCCAAAGTTATGCGGTAACCCCCATTCTGAAGAATCTATTATCTCTGTCCAATACAAATCAAGAAGAAATTCTGAGTTTTGCTCTTGAGGGTCAATTATTACACCGCCTTTTCTTGCACTGGAAAATATCATTTTCTTCTCAGAACCCCACCACATAGTTCCAAATGAAGATGTTCCTTTATTAAATACATTAGTATCAGCAAGTGAAACTGTAATTTCAGTTTTTAGTTTACTGTAGGCTTTGTAATATGCCCCGGTTAAATCAGATTTTGCCATTTTCAATAACTGCGCAGATCCCTTATTTGATTTAATAAAGCTTTCAAAGATTTTAATTGCCTCATCATGTTTGTTATTTTTCATCAATGAAACACCGTAATAATACTTGTCGGATTCAATAGATCCACTATCAATAGCAGTTTTTAAGTGTGGTTCTGCATGACTATAGTCATATGTAAAATGATAGCACATTCCAATCTGATGATGTATGTATTCATTCATTGAAATTGTAGTGTTGGAATCTATTTTTACATTCTTTTTGTTTAATTTTTGTGTTGATACGACGGTTTCATATGGCAAAACCTGTGCAGATAAAATTACGGAGTCGTTAAGTATTTTTTTATAATACTTAAGTGCAGAAAAGAAATCTGCCGAATTATAATATTTGTCAGCTTCTTTTAGCCAGGAAGTTTTTGATTGACCGTAAGTATGGATCGAACAAAACAAAAGGATTATTATAGCTAGTTGTTTCATTATAATCTTGGACAAATTTTACCTTCTTTTGGTTTATAATTTTGTTTCATGTAGGTAAAGGAGATTTCAAATCCACCTCTACCAGTTGAAAATGGTCTGAGTGTAGAAGTATTAAAATCGTAGCTTATTTTTGCTATGTAGTGGCTTTTTCTAGCCCCCATCGACACAGATATTGCATCTTGATTTCTATATACCAAACCAGCTAGTAGATAAGTTTCCGCTTCGTGTAAATAGAATCCAGCATCGAGAGCAAAAGTTTGTTCTCTAAATGTATTTTGTTGCATCACCAGTATCTTGGGCAATACAAATATATGTTCAGTAACATTTACTCTTACCCCAGCATGCGTATAAAAACGCATTGGTAATTTATTTGGTCCAGAAAAGAAAGTTTCTGTTGGGGTTAATAAATTAAAGGCAGAAAAACCTATAAACGGATTAAATTTACTTAGCTGTTTACTGTAATAGTACATAGCTCCAAAATTTAATTCAGGAATAATAATTGATTGCCCTGCAAAAAGTTCACCAGTATTAATGCTGTTATTAAATCCACCTCCATTTGTTGTTGTATATTGATTGTCAAAGGTATGAAGTTGATGTTCTATAGATTTTTGTGTGCCTCCAAATTGAGTCCCCATAGATATGTTGTGAAACTTATTCGCATCTATTGGAACTGTGTAAGCAGCAGAGGCAAGAGCTTGAAATACATTGTAATTTCCAATTCCAGCTCTGAAATTTGAAATTTGTGCCCCAAATCCCCATTTTCTGTATGGCATGTCGAAACTAATTAAACCGGCAGTATAAGGCTTAAAATTTACAGCTTTCCATTGAGTTCTGTATTGGGTGTGAATTCTCCATTCTCCATCAAATACTCCTGTCATTGAGGGGTTTAAGAATACAGGTGCAGCGTCATACATGGATAAATGAAAGTCCTGTCCTTTAGTTTTTGTAAACGAACAAATAATTAATATGACAATAAGAATTCTTTTCATTACCTCATTAGCGTTACATCACCTGATTTTGATATTATTCTATTTCCTGCTATTTCAACGATAAATGTCCAGGTATATACCCCTATTGGAGCCTCTCCTCCTTTGAATGTGCCATTCCATCCTTCGTTTGCATCATTTGTGAAATAAATTAATTCTCCCCAATTATTATATACTTTAAAATCAACATCAGTGAAAGGACCTCCTCGAATGATAAAAACATCATTTTCTCCATCTCCGTTTGGAGTGAATGCACTAGGTAGCACTGGAAGTAATGCAACTGAAATAATTAGACTTGTAGTGTCAATACAGCCATTTATATCAGTGACAGTTAAAGTGACTAAGTAGTCTCCTCCATCTGCATAACTATAAATTTCGTTTTCGTTGTTCCCGCCTGTGCCATCTCCAAAATTCCAATACCATTGATTAATTTGATTTCCAATAGATAGGTCCATAAAATTAACATCTTCCAATGCTAAAGCAGGATTAGGGGTCATTGAAAAATCTGCAATAGGTCCAGGAAGAACATTGAAAACATCATTATATGTACCTGTGCAGCCTTGATTTGATGTGACTTCCAAAGAAATTGGGTAAGAACCTTGATTTCCAAATGTGTAAATAGGATCTTCCTCTATACTTGTAAAGTCACCATTATTAAAATTCCAATCCCAACTTTCTATAGTTCCGTATGCAATTTGCGATTGATCTGTAAACTGAGTTTCCTGATTTTCACACGCTGGAGAAATGTTTAAATCAGCTACGGGCACTGGGTATACGATTACATTTTGGTAAACAGTGTCATAACACCCATTTGTTGAACTAACTATTAATTCAACATTAAAAGTATCTGCAACTGCATATGGGTGAATTGGATTGGCGGCAATCGAGTTATTTTGATCACCAAAATCCCAAGTCCACGTATTAATCGTCCCATCGTTTGTTGATGAAACATCGTTAAGTACGGTGTTTTCTCCAACACAAGCAGTTGTAAAAGAGAAGTCAGCTGTCGGTTGCGGCTTAAATGTAACCTTTAAGGTATCGTCATCAGGGATACACCCAAAGTTAGCTGTTGAGGTAAGTATTAAGTCAATGTTTCCTGCTGCTATATCTGCTGCTGAAGGAGCATATATTGTTGAGAGGAATACAGCTCCAGGGTTAAATAATCCGGTGCCAGTAGAGGACCATATTCCAGTAGGGTTGGTCCCCGATATTTGGCCGTTTAATTGTATGAATTCATTCGAACAAAAATCT
>JAQWQH010000011.1 GCA_029244805.1 Flavobacteriales bacterium | reverse complement strand
CCTATACCTCTTTGCATACAATAGAACTTCTGATCTTCTCCAATTTTACTTGTAGTGGCTTCATGTTCTAGGTGAGCTGATGGATTTTCACATTCGATGTATGGGTAGGTATGTGCTCCACATGTATCTGTCATTAGAAGTGAGTCACATTGAGAAAAATTACGCGCATTATTGGCTCCTTTCCCAATTTTAACTAAACCTCTATAAGAGTTATGGCTATTACCTGCGGAAATTCCTTTAGAGATTATTGTGCTTTTAGTATTTTTACCAATATGCAGCATTTTAGTACCTGTATCAGCCATTTGGTGATTATTGGTAACCGCTACTGAATAAAATTCTCCAACCGAGTTGTCTCCTTTCAAAATACAGGATGGATACTTCCAAGTTATGGCAGAACCCGTCTCCACTTGTGTCCAAGAAATCTTTGCATTTCGCTCGCAAACTCCTCTTTTAGTAACAAAGTTGAAAACACCACCTAATCCGTTTTTATCACCAGGATACCAGTTTTGAACTGTTGAATATCTTATTTCAGCATCATTTAACGCTATCAATTCCACAACAGCTGCATGCAATTGATTTTCATCTCTTTGTGGAGCCGTGCAACCTTCCAAGTAACTTACATAACTTCCTTCATCGGCAATTAAAAGTGTTCTTTCAAACTGACCAGTTCCTGATTCATTTATTCTAAAATATGTAGACAATTCCATGGGACACTTCGTTCCTTTTGGAATATAACAAAATGAACCATCAGAAAATACAGCAGAATTTAATGCAGCGTAATAGTTATCTGTAGAAGGCACAACCTTCCCTAAATATTTCTTAACTAATTCCGGATGCTCTTTAACAGCTTCACTAAATGAGCAGAATATAACACCTAACTCACCTAATTTTTCTTTAAATGAAGTTGCTACTGAAACAGAATCCATAACAAAGTCGACAGCTACACCCGTTAATTTCTTTTGTTCTTCCAACGAAATCCCAAGACGTTCCATTGTTTTTAAAATTTCGGGATCCACCTCATCTAAACTAGCTAATTCCTTTTTAGGTTTAGGAGCGGAATAAAACACCACATCTTGGAGGTTTGGCTTTTCATATTTAACGTGAGCCCAATCAGGCTCTGTCATCTCCTGAAACACTCTAAAAGCGTTTAATCTATATTCCAAAAGCCAATCCGGCTCTTCCTTCTTGGATGAGATTATTCGTATAGTTTCCTCAGTTAATCCTTTTGGAATTTTTTCAGAATCAACATCTGTAGTAAAACCAAATTCATATTCTTGATCTACTAAGTCCTGTTTTAAGTCATCCTCACTATATGCCATCTTATTAATTTAAAGTGAAAAACTCTCTCCGCAACCACAAGTTCTTTCTGCGTTTGGATTCTTGAATATAAAGCCCTTACCATTCAGACCTCCTGAGTAGTCAAGGGTAGTCCCAACCAGATACAAGAAACTTTTCTTATCCACAACTACTTTTACCCCGTTGCTATCAAACACCTTGTCCGTTTCTTTAATATTACTATCAAAAGTAAGTTGATACATCAAACCTGAACACCCGCCTCCTTCAACACCTACACGAATAAAAAGGTTCTCTTTTCCCTCTTCACTCATCATTCTGTTGGCAGTATTTCTTGCTAAATCCGTTACCTCTATCATTTTATAATTTAGATTAATTACAAATAAGCCTTAATTCACTGTGCAAATTTAATCATTTTATTGGTCCAAAAAACTGTAAACCGTCATTATTTTAGTGGTCAACATGGGTTTAAGGTATTAAAACATGTCTTAAACACATCACAAAAAATAGTGTTTAAGGAATATAATGAAATGGCTCCTAGCTGAATATTAATGCATTATTCGAATATAACTTTCCCTAATCACAATAAATAAAGTTCCGATATTAGCTATGTTATTAAAATCATTTATTTTGAATTCTTAAAATTTGTTTTTCTACTTTTGCAGCCATGCAGGAAAACGAGAAAAGAACAGAACTTAATGATTTGGGTGAGTTTGGTTTAATTGATCTTCTTACCGATAAGATTCAAATAAACAATTCATCTACCAAAAAAGGAATTGGCGATGATGCTGCGGTCCTAAACTATGGTGATAGAGATATCGTTTTAACCACCGATATGTTAGTTGAGGGAATTCACTTCGATATGATTTTCACACCTCTTAAACACTTGGGATACAAATCAATAGTGGTTAACTTAAGTGACATATACGCCATGAATGCTCAACCTCGTCAAGTAACAGTTTCGATAGCCATATCCAGTAAATATTCTGTAGAGGCAATAGAAGAAATTTATGATGGGATGGAATTAGCGTGCAACTATTATGGAGTAGACTTAGTTGGAGGAGACACAACTTCAAGCTTATCCGGACTCGTAATTAGTGTTACTGCCATTGGAGAAATCGAAAAAAACAAAGCAGTTTATCGGTCAGGAGCAACAGATGGCGATTTAATTGTGGTTTCAGGAGATTTAGGCGGAGCATATGTTGGTCTAATGCTTCTTCAAAGAGAAAAAGAAGTTTGGAAATCATCTCCTACTATCCAGCCCGATTTAGATGGAAACGACTATATACTGGGTCGCCAACTAAAACCTGAGGCAAGAAAAGATATTATTGAGCTATTGATAAAAATGGAATTAACTCCAACAAGCATGATTGATGTTTCAGATGGAATAGCTTCTGAAATCAAACATTTATGTAAAGCGTCAGAAACTGGATGCAACTTATATGAAGAGAAACTTCCTATTGACCCACAAACCTATCAAACAGCCAGAGATTTCAATCTAGACCCAACCGTTTGCGCATTAAACGGAGGTGAAGACTATGAATTGTTATTTACTGTGCCCCAAGCTGATTACGATAAAATAAAAGGCAATCCTAATTTGACTGTCATTGGACACATGACAGATAAAGAAAGTGGAACCAACTTTATATCTACAGGAGGTTCTGTAATGCCATTAACCGCGCAAGGATGGGATAGCTTTGGTAAGACGAATAATGAAAGCTAGGTATTAAACCATTTCCATAATTTACCAAGAGCTGTCTGGGGCTCTTCTGAAACTACTTTTTCATCAGGAAGAGCTTCCTCAGTCACAACTTTAGTTTTCGCTTTTTTGACAGGTTTCTGAACTTTCGAAGCATGGTGGGTTTTATAAAATTCAGTGCGTTCTTCTTTTATTTTTTTGGCTTTCGCTTCTTTTATTTTTCTTGCAGCTTCTTCTTCCCTTTTTCTCTTTCTTTCCTTGTCAATCGCCAGCTTTTCTAACCTCTTTTCTTCAGCCAGCGCTCGCTCCTTATCTTTTTGAGCTTTAATTTCTGCCTTTCTTTGTCTTTCAGCTTCGATTGCTGCCTCTCTCTCCTCTTTCTCCTTCGCTTCTCTTTGCTCAACCTCCTCTGGACTTAACATTACTCCGTCTACCTCAATTACTGTTTTAGCATTCGTTTCAGGCAAATCTATTTTATCCACAACCTTAAACTCTTGAAAGGTAGGCTTTCTAGCTTTAATTAATTCTGCATTAGGATCTACTGCAATGGTCTTTGGATCAGGAAAAACTTCATCCCCATCAGAAATTCTTGTTTCTTTTTCCACAGGCTTCTTAGAAGTCGGTGTTTCATTTTTTTTCTCTGTAAGATTCTCTTTCTTCTCCTCTGTTTCGACCTTAATTTCTTCAACTACAACAGTCACAAATTTATCAGTAACCAAAGACACGTGTTCATCATCCAACTTTGTGTTTGGACCATTTTCAATTTCAACTTTAGCTTCGTCCTTCAGAAACTTTACTATCTCTGATGGCTTAATCTTTAATTCTCTTGCCAGTTGCCCTAATCTCATAATCCAATTTATTTTCCGCTTTTAAAAGTGCGAATATAATTAGAAGTTTGTTAATATAAAAAATTGAATTTTAACTTTTGGTTTTAAACCATTTGTTTTAACAAATCATAAAGCATATGACTTGTAATTTGACAACCTTTCTCCGTCAGCTCAAAAAGTTCAACCTCCCTATTTTTAGTATATGGCTTAGATGCTTTGAAAATTTCAATATTCTTAAAATCTTCAGGATTAAATTCTGCCATATTGGTTAAATCCACAACAGAAGATTTCAAGGCGATTAGATCTATGCCTTCTTTTCCACAATAAAACAGCTTTAAATCTGAAGGTGTACGATGTTCTAGATATTCAACTTTTTCTAATGATTTCTGAAGGACTACATTGCTAAATTGCTGAACGAAAAGTTCAGCTTTTTCAGTCTCATCTTTTTTATACTGCTCCCACAGGTCAGCATCAACTCCATTTGCTACTAAATACTGTACAAACTCATCTTTTAGTTCTTCCAGCTCATCGTCTGTTAAATTTCTAAAACTCAAACCAATCTATCTTTAAGTACTTTATCCACAACTTGCTGTCCTTCAAGCGCTTTTGAATATTTAAATCTTTTAGCATCTGAGCCATCTATGAGCTGCAATAAATCTTGAAATACATCTTCTTCTACCTCAGTATAACCCAATCTTTCCAAAATTAAATTTAGCAGGTTTTCTTTTTCCAATTGAATAGCCTCTGATAAAGCTTCGATTTCTTCACTCATTGGGCGAATATAATTGAGTTTAGACAAAATGACAAATAATTTAGAGTTTCTCGGAGTCGAGATAAACTGTTTTATCTCTAAAACCTTTATTCTCAACAAATGAAATGAATTCACTCTTGGTGGGAGCAGAGAGATAAGTCTTAAAACCGTCAACCTGCATAGTTCTGGTGGATTTAAACTGCAAAATCTCTTCCAATACTTGTTCATGATCAATGGAATAAACGACTAAATTTTTTTCTTCCAATGAAAAAACTTCAGTTGAATAGAATCCATTATCCTCCTTTGTATTTAGGTAAAATTTATCACCGCTTTTATTTAATGTGTGAATCTTAGTTGGTTTAAAAAGTAAATCGTTTTGGGTTACGTATGTGAAAATTGTATCGTTTCTCTCTTTGTAGGGAATTCCTTGACCTTCTTTAATTCCATATAACAAATCATTTTTTAAACTGTATTTATCGGAGGCTTCAATTTCTTTTGATGACAAATAAGTGAAAGTTCCAAAGTGCGTATAAATACTATCAGGTGTAATAATCAAACTTGTTAAGGTATCTTCTGCGTATAGATATCTTCCGCAAATGTCCTCATCAAATTTCTCTAATGGAGCAATTGAACTGGGCTGCGGTTCAGAAAAATAAAATGACGTTACTTCTTCTTGAGCACGTAATAAAAATACGTTCAAAACCAGTAATATTGCAAGTAGAACCTTCATTGATTCGAAAATAGACAAAGTTTTTAATTGTTTTAGCATACCCAAGCACTAATAATTACCTTTATATGCTAAAAGGTTCAATTTGTTACATAAACAAACCCCTTATATGCGTTGGAAGATAAAAGAAGATGAAAACAAAGAGCAAATTGCTCAATTAAAAAAGGAGATAGCAATACCGGAAATCATTGCAAAATTACTTGTAGAAAGAGGCATTACCACATTTGAAGCAGCGAAGAACTTCTTCCGACCATCAATAGAATCATTGCATGATCCTTTCTTAATGGAGGATATGCAAAAAGCTGTAGACCGTATCAATTTTGCGATAGACAATGGTCAACGTATTCTAATTTATGGAGATTACGATGTAGATGGAACTACATCGGTTGCCCTAATGTATTCTTTTTTAAGTCGATTTACCGCCAACATTGAATTTTATCAACCTGATAGATACGCAGAAGGTTATGGCATTTCAATGAAAAGCATTGAACATGCGAAAGAAAAGCAAATTAACCTAATCATAGCTTTAGATTGCGGAATCAAAGCGGTAGATAAGATTGAAAAAGCAAATGAATATGCAATTGATTTCATTATTTGCGATCACCATACACCAGCGAAGACAATTCCAGATGCATTGGCAATATTAAATCCCAAAAAAATAACGTGCTCATATCCTTATGACGAATTATGCGGCTGTGGAATTGGATTAAAATTAGCACAAGCTCTTGCCATAGCAAGAGATGAAAATGAAGAAACCTGGAAAGAGCTTTTAGATCTGGTCGCAATTGCAATCGCAGCAGATATCGTTCCCATAACGGGAGAAAACAGAATCTTGGCTTATTATGGACTGAAAAGAATCAATAAAAACCCAAGGGTAGGAATTGCAACAATATTAGAATTAGCGAATAAAAAAAATGACTTAACCATTACTGATTTGGTTTTTAAGTTGGCCCCAAGAATAAACGCTGCGGGCAGAATGGCCTCTGCAAAAAAAGCTGTAGAATTACTCTTATCAAAAGATGAAAATAGCTCAAAAGAGTGGTCAGAAACAATCAATGCCTACAATAACGAAAGAAGAGATCTTGACGCTGCAATAACGGAAGAAGCGCTCAAGATGGTAAGCGAAGATGATGAATCTAAAAAATCTACTGTCGTTTTTCAAAAAGACTGGCACAAAGGAGTTGTTGGAATAGTAGCATCCAGATTAATTGAGTCATATTATAAACCAACCATTGTTCTTTGCGGAAATGATGGTACAGCAACTGGTTCTGCTCGCTCCGTAAAGGGGTTTGATGTCTATGCTGCCATAGAGCAATGTTCCGATCTATTAGAACAGTTTGGAGGCCACAAATACGCTGCTGGACTTTCCATGAAAATTGAAAATGTGGAAGCTTTCCGAAAACGTTTTGAAGAGGTTGTTACTGATTTAATAACTCAGGAGCAGCAGACAAGAGAAATTGGGATTGATGGAACACTTAATGCGGAAGATATAAAACCTTCTAAGCAAGGAGATGTTTTTCCAAAAATATACAGACTGATAGAGCAGTTTGCTCCTTTTGGCCCAGGAAACATGAAACCTATATTTATCATGAAAAATCTTTATGACTACCAAGGATGGAGCAAGGTTGTAGGGGAAACCCACTTAAAAATATCGGCAAAACAAAAAGGGGAAAACCTTTCCTTAAATGGCATCGCTTTTGGATTAGGAGAAAAACTGCCTATTACTGAAAATCAAAAGCCTTTTCAAGCAGTTTTTTGTTTAGATAAAAATTATTTTAACAATAAATACACCCTTCAGTTGATGGTAAAAGACATTAAAGAGATGTAGTTTACTGGCTTCGGTTATCTGAAATAATATGAAGATCCCTTTGCGGAAAGGGTATCGTAATTCCGTTTTCTCTAAATAGCTTATCTATAGCAAAGCGCAAATCACTTTTAATAACCATAATTTCCCATGTTCGAGCTGCCCAGAAATACAATTCGAATTCCAATCCATTATCTCCAAAATCGTTAAACATGACAGTAATTTCGCTGCGTTTATCCACCAATTTATGGCTTAAAGCGCAGGAATAAAGAAGGTCTCTGACTTTTTCAGTATCACTTCCATATGCAACAGAAACCGTAATATGGAAGCGAGTGACTTTATCACTAATAGTCCAATTTACAACACTGTCTTCAGTTAACTTTGAATTCGGAAGTACAATAATTTTACCATCCATGGATTTAACATGTGAAGTACGGATGTTGATTTTCTCCACACGGGCAATAACCTTGTCCATTTCCACAATGTCTCCAACTTTCACACTACCATCAAACAACAATATAAATCCAGAAACAACATCTGTAAACATATCCTTCAAGCCCATACCAAGACCCAATAAAAGTCCAGAACTAGCCCAAAATAATGAACCCAATTCAAAACCTAAATTTCGCAGTACCAGTATAGCGAAGATGATGTAAATAAAATATTTTGTTAGCTGCACGATGGTAAATCGTCTACCCTCATCTATCCAATCTTTTCCTTTTGTTGCTTTAAAAATGACAATCTTGGAAACATTTAGAACAACTTTTGAAAGAAAGATTAAAACAACTAAGGCAATTAACTGCCCTAATGATAATTTGAAGTCGCCAATTTCTAGCAGATGAAGGTCAAGAATACTATTTAATGAAAAATCACTATTTCCATAACCCAGTGCACTAACTAATAATAAAGCGCCAATTATAAATATGGATTGACCAAGGAGTATATGTACTATTTTCTCCCTACCATTACCGAATTTCCAATCTCTTTTTACTAAAAGCCTTCCCAGTCTTTTGCTTATGTATTTTCTAAAAAAGAAAATAGAAGCAACAACCAGACAAACCAAGATTAAATTGGAAACAGTAAAATTTTGTTCAAAATATCCGAATAGTCTATAATCAAAGAAAGCGTTCATCTTGTAATAATGATTCCTAGTTTAGAGGCAAAGGTATTTCTTATTTGGTTAAGTTGTTTGATTTGTTCTAAAAGACTATATATTTCCTTCTCTTCTATTTCTTCTTTGAGCCCGGTTTGTTTTCCGTTTATCATATTCTCTGTGACGCGAAGTTTATACATATATACTGATTCTACCGCAGCTTGCTTTAGCTTGTGCCTCTCTTCTTGAGGATAAATACGATGCTTTTTTTCCCAGTTTTCACTCACCGAATCTTTAGGCATAGTCAGATCAACAACCAACGAACTTAAGGTAGCTTCTTCTTTTTGAAAAAAGTGCTGATCATTTACAATCAATCCATTTTCAATCCCATCCAAAAACTCATCAAAAATACTTTGATAAGTTTCATTAACATACTTCAAGTCATCCGATAAAAGTTCTTCTATAATGTATTGCGCTAAGGGAATTTCTTCTTTTTTGATTTCTTCACTTTCTTGCGCCTCAATCTCTACTTGGATTCCTATCGAACCATATGTAAGCATAAGTCGAATTAAATCTTTTTCCTGATCACTTAGGCTATGACTTCCGTCGCTTGAACCCCTTTTTTGTATAGGTGCTAATGGTTTTACAGCTTCAATTTGCTGCCTCTGCTCTTGCGAGTGAGAAGATCTTTTATTAGCAAGAATCTTATTAACTTCACTCAAAAGGGCCTTTTCACTAATGTCAAAAAACTGACTTGTTTCTCTAATATATACTGATCTAATAATCTGGTCGGGGATAATAGCGATAGATTTAACAATATCCTTAATTGTCTCGGCTCTTTTTAAAGGGTCATCTTTTGCATCGGTTAATAATACAGATGCTTTAAAACGAATAAAATCTTTAGCTTCATTATGTAAATACTCCTCAAGCTCTGTAATTCCAACTTTTTTAGAATAACTATCTGGATCTTCACCATCGGGAAATAAAATGACTTTTACGTTCATTCCTTGTTCAAGAATCAAGTCAATCCCTCTAAAAGAAGCTTTTATCCCAGCACTATCGCCGTCATAAAGAATGGTAATATTGTTTGTATACCTTTTTACAAGTTTAATTTGACCTTCCGTAAGAGCAGTGCCACTGGAAGCTACAACATTTTCAATTCCTGCTTGATTTAAACTTACAACATCAGTGTAACCTTCAACCAAGTAACAGGTATCTTTTTTTATTATAGCACCTTTCGCTTGATAAAGCCCAAACAAAACTTTACTCTTATGATATATTTCGCTTTCTGGAGAATTGAAATATTTTGCTATTTTTTTATCTGTCTTTAGAGTTCTGCCTCCAAAACCTAAGATTCTACCTGTAAGATTGTGAATAGGAAATATCACTCTACCTCTGAAGAAATCAAAACTCCCTTTTTCATTCGTTTTCGATAATCCCGTTTTCTCTAAATACTCTAGCTTATATCCAGCGCTAAGAGCCGCTTTTGTGAGAGCACTGCTATTATTAGGAGAGTATCCTAATTCAAACTTCTTAATAGTGACATCGTTATAACCTCTTTCTTTAAAATAACTTAACCCAATCGCCTTACCTTCTTGTGATTCAAGAATTTGCTTCGCAAAATAATCTTTCGCGAATTGATTAACCAAATACAAGCTTTCCCTTGCACTTTGAGCAGCCATCTGTTCAGGGGTCCGCTCCTCTTCTTCAATTTCAATATTGTATCTTTTAGCCAACCAACGAAGCGCCTCTGGATAAGTAAAATGCTCGTGTTTCATTAAAAACGAAACAACCGTTCCACCCTCTCCAGAACTAAAATCTTTGAAGATTCCTTTAGCAGGAGAAACCATGAATGAAGGTGTTTTATCATCCGAGAAAGGACTATTACCTTTATAGTTTGAACCCGCTTTTTTTAGATTTACAAAATCATTGATAACTTCAACTATATCAGCAGCGTCAAAAATTTTTTCTATCGTTTCTTTTGGAATCATTGTTTCTTAAATGAGGTGAACAAATATCGGAATAATAGTCTAGCTGCTCAAACATTCTTCTATGTCATTTCAACGGGAATAAAGAAAAATTAAGCGATTGGCAAATAATATTATTTATTGCTAGAGTCATTCTGAGAATATATATGCTGTTGTTAAGATTGTCACAATAACTACCAAATACTGTTGAAAAAAATGATGACTTGTACCATTCTATTTATTATTTTTGCACCAACAAAATAAATACTATGAGTACAGATAGATACGAAGCACATGATTACTACAATATGGATGATTTGCTTACTGATGAGCACAAATTGATTCGTGATGCTGCTAGAGCATGGGTAAAGAAAGAAGTTAGTCCTATTATTGAGGATTATTATGAAAGAGCTGATTTTCCAAGTCAAATATTACCTGGCTTAGGTGAAATAGGTGGTTTCGGGCCTTACATTCCCGTAGAATATGGAGGAGCTGGCTTGGATCAAATTTCTTATGGTTTAATCATGCAAGAATTAGAAAGGTGTGATTCTGGATTACGTTCCACATCTTCCGTGCAAAGTTCTTTGGTAATGTATCCCATTTGGAAATTCGGAAGTGAAGAACAAAGACAAAAATATTTACCCAAATTGGCCACAGGGGAATACATTGGATGTTTTGGATTAACAGAACCAGATCATGGTTCTAATCCGGGAGGAATGTTATCTAACATTAAAGATGCTGGAGACCACTATATACTAAACGGAGCTAAAATGTGGATTTCAAATGCGCCTTTTGCTCACCTTGCAGTTGTTTGGGCTAAAAATGAAGAAGGAAGAATTAAAGGAGTTATTGTAGAGCGAGATATGGAAGGATTTGAAACTCCTACCATGCATGGGAAACATTCTTTAAGAGCATCCACAACCGGAGAATTAATTTTTAACAATGTAAAAATTCCTAAAGAAAATATTTTACCCGGAAAAGATGGGCTTGGTGCTCCATTGCTTTGTTTAGATAGTGCTCGTTATGGTATTGCCTGGGGCGCAATTGGATCTGCATTGGATTGTTACGATTCAGCTTTAAGATATTCAAAAGAAAGAATCCAATTTGACAAACCAATTGCAAGCTTCCAGTTGATTCAGAAAAAACTAGCTGAAATGATTACTGAAATTACAAAAGCTCAATTATTAACTTTACGTTTAGGTCAATTGCGAAATGAAGGAAAAGCTACTTCGGCTCAAATTTCTATGGCAAAAAGAAATAATGTTGATATGGCGCTGAAGGTTGCAAGAGAGGCACGTCAAATACATGGTGCAATGGGCATAACAAACGAATATTCTATTATGCGTCACATGGCTAATCTAGAGTCTGTTGTTACTTACGAGGGGACACACGATATTCACCTATTAATCACAGGATTGGATATAACTGGCATCCCCGCGTTTAATTAAACTATTTCATATTTGCTTTTAACAAAAGCCACATTCTGATAATTATCGGAATGTGGCTTTACTTTTTTAGAGAACTATTCAATTGGGTTATTCTCCCATTTAAAAGTCTCAATTAAATGTTGGATATCTTTTTTCACAAACTCAAGAACAGGTTGTAATGAATCATAATTTGGAATGACTTCAAAAAACACAGAACCAGCGAAGAAATTATCTACACTATCCGTCAAATAAAATATATAATTACAAGCAACATCTCCCTTAATATCGAATGTCGTTCCAAAAACTCTTTCTTCTTCGTTAACAAATAATTGCTCATCAATGGCCTGTGCTCGAGATTGATGTTCAAATGCCTTATTACGATACTCCTCCGTATGCTCAAATAAGTTAGAATCTAACTCCAAATAAGTGCAATATATGGAAGCTTTGTAATAAGGAAATACTACGTTTTGAAAGCATACACCTTCCCGCGGCCCTTTTTTATTTTGAACATAAGCATACGTAGGAATTTCAAAACTTGAATTACACTTTTCCTTGTTTCCTTGATAAGACTTCGCTGGAAAATCAATTCTAAAATAACTTTTTGGCTTTGGAATAACATTGTCTTCATCATTGCATCCTGCCAAAACAGTCAGTATCACAAGCATATAAATTACTACCTTTTTCATGCGTTATCTTCTGCTTTACCAACTTTGTTTATGGCAACTTTCACCTGTTTTATTCTTCTTTTATCTGCAGCTTCAATGGTAAACGTATAATTTTCAAAACTTATTTTTTCATTTTTTAATAGTATCTTACCAGCCAGTTCTATACAAAATCCAGCGATCGTGCCGGATTCACCTTTTTGATCTTCAAATTGATTTCCATCAATACCCATAACTCGATACATATCCATTAAAGGGGTTTTTCCTTCAAAAACATAATTACTTTCGTCTAGTTTTGAATAAATTAAATTGTCATCATCGAACTCATCGGTAATATCCCCAACTACTTCTTCAAGAACATCTTCTAAGGTCACAATACCAGAAGTTCCTCCATATTCGTCTACAACTACCGCTATATGCGTTTTCTCGGTCTGAAACTCTTTTAACAGATCATCCAATTTTTTATTTTCTGGTATAAATTTAGGCTCCCTGATCAACTTGATCCAATTTATATCCTCCGTTGAATCCAAAAACACCAATAAATCTTTAACATAAAGAATCCCTTCGATACTATCTAAACTTTCAGAATAAACAGGCAGTCTAGAATACCGACCTTCCAAAATAGCTTCTCTTAGATCTTTAAAAGACATTTCTTGCTCTAATGCAATCACATCTAGCCTTGGAGTCATAATTTGCTTAGCATCTGTTTGACCAAATTTCACAATCCCTTCCAAAATTTTCTTCTCTTCGGTTGTCTCAACTGACTCCTTCGTGAGATCATAAGCATGTTCCAAGTCATCAACAGATATGTTGTCTACCTTTTTCTTAAAACGCTTATCTATAATGCTTGTACTCGAAACTAATAGTTTGCTAAAAGGCCCAAAAAAAACAGATAAGAATGAAATTGGAGAACTCATAAATTTTGAAAAAGACACATTATTTTTAGTCGCATAGACTTTTGGTATAACTTCACCAAAAAGTAATATTACAAAAGTAGCTCCAATCACATTTATCAGAAACAAAACCAATTCAGATAGTTCCGAATTGGCAAATACCCCTTTTGTAAAATAGAACGAAACCATAACGATCGAGATATTAATGAAATTATTTGCAATAAGTATTGTAGCTAATAACTTTTTTGGAGTCTCAAGTAAAGTAACTACGCGGCTACCTCTGTTAGTTTTTTCCGAACTTAAACCATCTCTTTTCTTGGCGTCTAAAGAAAAATAGGCTATTTCTGAGCCAGAAATTAGAGCTGAAAAAGTAATGAGTACTAAGATTAATACAAAAAGTACTATTAAAACACTAATGGAAGGTGCTTGCGACATTGCTAAAATGACCTTTTCAGGCATAATCTGCTCAGGTTCCAATTCTTTCTATTTAAAATTAAAAGGGTAAATCGTCATTTTCAACATCTGGATTTGAAAACTCATTCCCCAACGGCTCTTCTTTCTTTTTAGGTGCCTCCGCCGTTTGAGAGGAAGCTACAGGTGAAGGATTCGGCTCACTCTTACCTAACATTGTCATATTATCACCCAGTATTTCAGTAGTATAACGAGTATTTCCTTCCTGATCTTGCCAAGAACGAGTTCTTAATTTACCTTCAATATAAATTTTTGCACCTTTCTTTAAATATTTTTCAGCAACCTCTGCTAATCCTCTCCAAAGCACAATGTTATGCCACTCTGTATGGGTAACCTTCTCTCCCGAATTCCTATCCTTATATGTTTCTCCAGTAGCAATTGAGAAGTTGCAAACAGCGACACCACTTTCCAAATGTCTGACTTCCGGATCTTTTCCTAGGTTACCTATTAAAATTACTTTGTTTATGCTCCCTGCCATTAGATTGCCTTATTTAATATTTAATATTCATTATTATATGTGGACTAGTAAAGATAGTTATTTTCTTGGTTGCACAGCAAGTGCAACTTTAATTTTTCACAGATTCTAAATACTTCTGCATTAATCGAGGGACAGCGAACTCCTGTATGTCTCTTTTTTTTATTTTTTTTAATCCTTTTACTGCAGGCATTTCCGTTAAATTAAATTCCCAAAATTTTGCATAAATACGCTGATGACTCAATAAATGTTTAAACTGTTCACTTACGCGCAAAAAGACTGCATTACTTAGAATTGAGTCTTTCAATTCAAAAGGAGATAAGACTTCTTTTTCGGATTCATTTAATGGGAATTGATACAAATTTTGCCAAATATCTTTGGCCGCTCTTTTTTGAATATAAAAACTATCGTCATCACCTATTACGATAAAATTAAAATAACGATCTCTTACTTTTATTTTTTTCTCCTTTACCGGGAAGGCTTTAACCATCGAATTCCCGCAGGCAGTGCAAGACACCCTTAATGGGCAAACTCCACAATTTGGACTTGGAGTGCACTGCAAAGCACCAAACTCCATAATTGCTTGATTGTATTCTCCAGGGTGATCAATACTTAAGCATTCTTGTGCTAATTCTTGAAATTCTTTTTTCCCGATAGTAGAGTCTATAGGGGTATTAATCCCAAAATACCTAGAAAGCACCCTATAAACGTTCCCATCAACAACTGCTTTCTTCTCTCCATAGCAGAAAGAAGATATCGCAGCAGCTGTGTATGCTCCAATTCCTTTGAGTTTTATTATTTCGTCATAAGTTAAGGGGAACACTCCATTCAATTCATTCGAAACAACTTTTGCAGTGGCATGAAGGTTTCTAGCTCTTGAATAGTAGCCTAATCCCTGCCATAACTTTAATACATTATCTTCAGTGTCATGCGCCAAATCCTCAATAGTAGGGTAACTCTCAACAAACTTATTGTAATAGTCTAACCCCTGGGAAACTCTCGTCTGCTGAAGTATTATTTCAGATAGCCAAACATGGTATGGAGAGGTAGTATTTCTCCAAGGTAATTCTCGTTTATATTTTGAATACCAATCAATTAATATGTCTGAAAAGCGCATTTAGTCGAAAAATTGAACACAAATAAAGTAAAAAAAGTCATATTTGTTTCAGATTTATGCAAATACGATTATATTTGCGCCCCGATTAAAAAAACCTAATTTACTGAATAAAACTAAAATAAGAGCTATGACCAAAGCAGATATTGTAACCGACATTTCGGACAAAACAGGAGTTGAAAAAATTGCTGTACAGGCAGCTGTAGAAGCATTCATGACAACTATTAAAACATCTTTAGAGGCAGGAGAAAATGTGTATTTAAGAGGGTTTGGTAGCTTTATCGTAAAAGAAAGAGCTGAGAAAACAGGAAGGAACATATCGAAAAATACTACGATCATTATTCCAGCACACAACATACCAGCGTTTAAACCTGCTAAAACTTTTGTTGAGAGTGTGAAATCTAAGGTTGCTATAAAGTAATTAAAGTATTAATAGATTAAACAAAATAGATTATGCCAAGCGGTAAAAAAAGAAAAAGACATAAGATGTCGACTCACAAGCGTAAAAAACGTCTTAGAAAGAATCGTCACAAGAAGAAAAAATAATTAACAATTAAAATTTGTTAGTTTTAACATATTGCCGTGTAATAACCGTGGCAATATGTTTTCGTGTATATACATACTTCATGTTTGTATTTTACATTAGATTTTTGACAATCAGATTTTTACAGGAAAAAGAACCTTAGTGAATTACGAATTAATAATAAATTCTACTTCCACTGAGGTTGTTCTTGCGCTTTTGAAGAACAAGCAATTAATTGAACTTCACAAAGAAAAGCACGATAACGACTTTAGTGTTGGAGATGTGTATGTAGGGA
>JAQWQH010000227.1 GCA_029244805.1 Flavobacteriales bacterium | reverse complement strand
ATCTGAAAGGTAAACCGTTTTGCGATCGTCCATAAACTCAATATCTTCATGGTAATATCTTCCCATTTGAATCATTTTTTGAGTTGCCTTCATTGTTTTTGGGTCTACCTCAACCATAAACCCAAAGTTTTCATGGAATTTTAGACTTCCTAAATCCGAAGTATCTCGATGACCTTTCCCACCAATAAAAGAAGCTCTATTATTTTGCGGAACAGTCTCCTCACAGGTATAAATCATACCATTTGGAGCAATACTGCCACCGCAGTTTCTTGCTGTGCCACGCACAGGAGAAAAATCTACATTATTAAAATCAGAAACTACATTCCATTCTCCATTTTCCAATTTGACCTCAAACATAGTCGCTCCACCTCCATCTCCTAAAATATCGTCTCCATAATTTGTTTCATGCCCAATATATAACCTCCCGTGTTCGCTGGAACCATCAATTGGAATATATGCAATCATGTCCTGATGTTTTTTTGCTGGAGCAGTTCTCCCATCGTGAGTTACCACTTGATCCACTTTTTCCGTAAACAAAATTGTGGAGGTTAGATTAACTGGAATTATCAATTTCTTAGTATGAAAATTTGTATCTATTTCAACAAAAAAACTATCCAATGGAATTTTAACTGTTTCAGGCTCGACTATTGCTGCAACAGTATCTACCTCAACAGTGTCGGACACTTCAATTGCCTTAGTAACGATTTCATCCGAGGTAGCAGTATTACAAGACGCTAAAAAAGCTAGACCTAATAATCCAATTACATGTCTCATTTTAATTCCGTTTTTTCGTTTTATGCTGACTTTTTTATTAATGCTCTTGTAATGAAAAACAACCCTATACTAACTGCTGGAACACTTAACCATTGCCCCATATTTAATGACGCTCCCCCATCTAATGTTTGGTGTTCTTTCCAAAATTCAATAATAAAGCGAGCTGAAAAAAGTAGCGTCAAAAACATTCCAAACAAGAATCCTTGTTTCGTGTACCATTGCCATTTCCAGTAGCCAATAAACAATAAGATGAAAATTAAAAAATAAGTTCCACTTTCCAATAGTTGAGTTGGAATTCTTGGAATTATCCCTATTGTGGAAACAATTGTGCTACCTCCATTACTGGTAATAATTTCTGGTTTACTATTAATTGTAAAAAAGTGGTCATTCGCGTTTTTAATATTTCCACGATTAGAAAGCTCAAAATGCTCATAATACCTGCTAGAATTAACTGTATCCAACGACACATGAACAGTAACCTTTGCAAGAGGATGGGCAGTCCCATCTAGCTCAATAATACTGTCGTTTGGCTCAATATTCACATTTGACTCTTCTGCATCAAAATACCTACCTATTGATTTCTCAGCATCATATTGAAAAAAGAAAGCCGATTCAGAACTACTCTTTGCACCAATTATTTCTGAATTCATTAAGTTCCCTATCCTTATAAAACAAGCCGCTATAGCAGTAGCAATTACAATTTTATCCAAGGCCCACAAGATATTCTTTTTTGTTACTCGCTTTGAAAGCAACCAGGTAGAAATAATAACACCAATTGCTCCTCCATGACTAGCCAATCCTCCTTCCCATATTTTAAGGATGTCTATAAGGTTGTCTTTGTAATCCACCCAATCATAAAAGAAAACATGCCCTAACCTTGCTCCAACAACACCTCCAACCAATGTATAAAACAAAAACTTATCTATCCATTCTGCATCCGCCCCTTCATTAATAAGAAATTTTCGCACAATATAATACCCCGTTATAAATGAAATTGCCATAAGCAAACCATAATAACGGATCATTATAGGCGATTCGATGATATTAGGGTTTACGTCCCAGCTAATAAAAGCAAATGTGTCCATATAGTTTTTTTGTGAGTAGCAAAAATACAATTTTATATGAGTTGAAACTGTTAAAAATTTATTAAAACAATAGCAACCCCGCAATGAAAATTACAGCACCTAATAGCATTAGAAACAATGTGTAAGGAAGTATTTCTCTTGCTTTAAGCCCGGTAATTCCTAGAAGAGGTAAAGCCCAAAACGGCTGCATCATATTGGTTAGTTGATCTCCATATGCTAGAGCCATTATACTTTTAGGTATTGAAAGACCCATATTGAGAGCCGTTTCTAAAACAATTGGCCCTTGTACCATCCATTGCCCGCCTCCACTTGGAACAAATATATTGACGATTCCTGCGCTAAAAAAAGTCAAAAGTGGATATGTTGTTTCGTTTGAATGCGCGCTGAAAAAGACTGATATATCTCCAATCAAGCCAGAGTTATTCATAATTCCCATTATCCCAAAATACAGCGGAAATTGCAATAATATCCCAGAAACTCCAGCAATAGCATGTCCAACGGATTCAAGCACCTTGTGAATATTCTTATGAAATAGAAAAACCAATCCGAGTAAAGAAAAATTTATAAAATCCGGTTGTAAAAATTTCAACTCTGAAAAACCTGGATGAGCACAAGCCCTATAAGCAGCGAATGATATGACACCTAAGCCCAATAAAAAAGTAAACAATCTAGAATAATCCAGCTTTTCAGCACCAATCAGTTCTGTTTCCTCGGCGATTTCAATATGTGGTTTTGACAATCGAATGATGGAAGGCTTAACTTTTTTGCCGATCAAATACATACTTGATGGAAGTAGTATTATCAAAGCCATTGAAACTGAAAGATTCATAGCAGAAAAAACAGTTTCTGTAAAAGGAATTGTTTCCGGTAGCTGCGCCAAAACCTCTTGATTTTGAACTATTTTTGAAAAATGGCCTTCCTCAGATACAACAGCAAGGGAAGAGCCCGATATCCCTCCATGCCAAACCATCATACCTGAATAACCTGCCGCGCCGATTAATGCATAATTTATTTTGATATTTGAACGTTCTGCAAACTCCCCTAATTTACGGGCGAAAACAGCGCCAAATATCAACCCTAACCCCCAATTGAATAGGCTAACTAAAACTGTAA
The DNA here is from genome assembly GCA_029244805.1 of Flavobacteriales bacterium. GTDB lineage: Bacteria > Bacteroidota > Bacteroidia > Flavobacteriales_D > Parvicellaceae > CALSMU01. The sequence continues at coordinate 1,755 of JAQWQH010000227.1, read as the reverse complement.
ATAGTGTCACATAAAAAGCTGCTTGAGCCGTGCTTTTACAAATTGGCGTTATCTTATTTAGAAGGTCATCGATTGGCTTACTTAATGCCAATACATGACCAAGTAAGAGCATTAACATCATTTGAAAACCAAATTTCATCAATCCAGCACTCCATAATCCATCGTACCAATGGTCTAATAACTGCAAAGATCTACTGGTGGATTCATTTACCAAAGACACCTGCCTCATATTAGTAACTTCAAACTTAAGCTTCGTTGTATAACTGTTACCTTTTTCCGAAATGACCGCAGTTAAATCGAGAATTTCTTTTTGATGCTCTAATCTCAAAGTATCATTTCTTGCGGTACATTCAGTTCCTGAATCAAAATATGTCCAAACAGTATTATCTGAATTCGAAATCAGCAATATTTCTTCAACCGACTCTTGAATTGCTATATTTTCATCTGGCAATTTATTTCCAAATGAAAGAGATAACAAATAAGTTACAATAGTCAACACAACTGCAATGGTGAATGGTGTTGGAAGAAGCGTTCTAAATGTTTTAGTATATTTTTCGGTGAACGACATCTAATATTCAAATAAAGCTTTTATGACCAACCGTCTGAAATAGATTTAAGAAGGATTCATTAAAAAAACACTTCTTCTCATTTAATAATCAGGTTTTTTTGAGTTTTAAAACCATTATTTTCAACCGTAAGCATATAATAACCACTTGTTAAAAACGCTGTTTTCAGCTCAAAAACTGATCCATATAAGTTATTTTTTTCAACTATTAACCTTCCATACATATCGTACAACTTTAGTTGATAAGTACCTTCCTTCTCAAAATTTATATTGACATAGTCAGTTGCTGGATTTGGGTGTAATGTTATAATTTGCCCATTTTTATCCGTGATACTATTAAAAATATATGTCAGTGATTTACATATTTGAGTTGTTCCGCATTCATTAGTTGCCTCCAGACAAACGTCAAATGTTCCAGATGAATTAAACGTATGTGTTGGATCAGAATCAGAGCTGTAGGATCCATCTCCAAAATCCCAATTTATCAAAACACTATCACAACTTATATTATTAATGGTATCAGTAAATTCAACAGTCATTCCATCAATATTTAAATTAAAATCAGCATATGGTTTCACACAATTAAGCCCTCTACTTTGACCATCTAAGCCCCAGGCAGGATCAATATCAATACATAAATAATCTAAAATTGTTGGAGCCATGTCGACAATATTCGGAGGCGGAAAAAGAGGTCCTTGTTCTGTAAGCTGTTTATTACTGACTATATAAAATATAGTCTTCACCTCCAGATGGTTTTGAAAACCTGTATGACCTCCCGAAGTACAATTCCCAAAAAAATCATAATCATCACAGATACCACCATGATCTGTTGATACAGTAATTAACCAATCTTCATCTTCATAAGTTGGCCTAGCTGCTAACGAATCAAGAATACGTCCTATGTATTGATCTGTTAATTCAACCTGGTTCATGTATTCCGAAACATTTACATCAAAGCCATGCAAGTGTCCTTTTTCATCAACATCTCTGAAGTAAACAAATAACACATCAGGATCCTTAGATAAATTTTGGCTTTGATAAGTTAGTTTATATGATTCCTCATAAATATTGTTTTTGGAAAACGATATTCCTAATCCTACAGATCCATCGGCATTCTCCACACCAATAGAATGGTAGTCTCCATCACTCTGAAGTTCTTTAACATTTATTTCAATATCATTACTAGACTC
>JAQWQH010000215.1 GCA_029244805.1 Flavobacteriales bacterium | reverse complement strand
CTCTATTACGGATGTAAACATTGAAAACCCATTCGTATTCCCAAGCAATACAACAGAATACATTGTAACCGGAACGAATGCTTTAGGATGTCCGGATGCGGACTCGATTATTGTAACGGTTAACCCGCTACCTTTTGTTGACGCTGGTGTTGACCTCTGGGTTTGCCCAGGTGATAACATTCAGCTTAATGGATCCGGAACAGATGTACCATCATGGTTTCCGGCTGCAGGTTTGGTGAATCCAAATTCTTACACACCGACATCCTCTCCAATCGATACCACTATCTATATTCTAACGGTAACAGACGCCAACTTATGCGCACTAACTGATACTATGACCCTTTTTGTAAATCAAAATGTTCCAACTGAAGCTGGAAATGATACGACAATATGCTCTGGAGATTCAGTAGTAATTGGAGGAAATCCGACATCTGTACTCGGAACTACATATGTATGGTCACCGTCAACACTAATGACAGATCCCTCTGTTCCAAATCCTACAGTATTTCCAACAGTGACTACTACTTTTTATGTTGTAACGACAAATGATACATGTTCAGGTATAGACTCAGTTACAGTAAATGTGAACCCTCTGCCTCTAATTAGCGCAGGAAGCAACATACAAATCTGCATTGGTGATTCAGCACAACTCTTAGCTACAGGAGGAATAAGTTATTTATGGTCACCTACCACTAATTTAACAAACGATACCATTGCTAATCCTATGGCATTTCCCTCCGACACAACTGAATATATTGTTAACGCTTCAGATATAAATGGCTGTGAAAACTCAGACACAATTATAGTTATCGTTAATCCACTGCCAATTGCCTTTGCAGGAAATGATTTGGACATATGTCTCGGAGATACAACTACCTTAATAGCTAATGGAGGCTCAAATTATAGCTGGCTACCTTCGGATAGCTTATCTAACTCATTGAATGATACCACGCTTGCTTTTCCAACAATAACTTCAGAATACATAGTATCTGTAATTGATTCTAACGGATGTATTCAATCCGACTCAGTAGTGATTACCATTAATGATTTACCGATTAGCAGTGTAACGCAAGATACAACCATATGTATCGGTGATTCAGCACAACTAAATGCCTCAGGCGGCAACTCTTATTTTTGGACACCAACAGCAGGATTGAGCGACCCTAACATTCCGAATCCTTGGGCAACATCAAATGCAACAACTAATTATGTAGTAGCGATTACAGATATTAACGGATGTACAATTCAGGATTCAGTTGAAATAAGTGTCAATATCCTACCAAATATTAGTGCAGGAAATGACATTCAAATATGCATTGGAGATACAGCTCAATTGCAAGTTACTGGAGGTGAATCCTATTTATGGACTCCACAAACGGGACTTTCAAATGATACGAGCTCCGCACCAACTGCCTTAATAAATGATACAACAGAGTATATCGTATCGGGTAACGATGTCAATGGTTGTATTAACTCTGATACGATTTCTGTAATTATTAACCCCTTACCCATTGTAAGCGCCGGGAATGACATTAATATATGTATTGGAGACTCTGTTCAATTATTTGCTACTGGAGGAGAATCTTACAATTGGACAAATGTCTCATTTTTAGATGACAACCTAATTTTTAATCCGTATGCAAAACCAGACACTACCATGGAATTTATTGTGACCGTTACCGATTCCAATACCTGTGTAAATGCGGACTCAGTTATTGTCAGTGTTTTTATCATTGAAGCCATATCAGATCAAAGCATTTGCTTAGAAGATAGTATACAACTGGATGTTTTCGGATCAATAGGAAGCGCCTATTCATGGTCGCCAAGCACCTATTTGTCTAATCCAAACATTGCAGATCCTTTCTCAACCGCGCAAGAAGACATAACCTACTATGTCTCTGTATCCGATGCACAAGGTTGTACAGATCAAGATTCTGTGATAATTACTGTGCTAAGCCTTCCTAGTGCCTCTTTTACTCCTGAAATTAAAGCCGGTTGCGAAGGGGTCGTTGTAAAATTCACAAATACATCTGTTGATGGCTCTAACTTTGATTGGCTATTTGGAGATGGAGAAACCACCAGTGATGAAAGTCCTACTTATACTTACCCTTACGGCGAAGATTTTAGCGCAACATTAACCGTAACCAATACAGATGGATGCATTGACAAAGCTACATTTTCTGGAACTGCTTTAGATTTCGATGATTACTTTGACATTTTTATTCCAAACGTATTTACTCCAAATGGAGATGGAGAAAACGATATTTTTGCCATAGAGGTTGCTGGGGAATTAAATAAATGTTCAGATCTAAAAATATACAATCGATGGGGGCAGATAGTATTTATTTCGACCGGAGGAAATACTAAATGGGATGGACACACAAATGTTGGCCTAGCTGTGCCAGAAGGGACTTACTTCTTTGTAGTTGAAATTAATGGAATTAAAAAGTCGGGATCTGTAGCTGTTTTCAGGTAATGTTACAATAAACACCTTAATTAACATCTTATTTTATTCTTGAAAGAGAGCAACCTTAACTAGTAAACTTATACAATTAACTATCTCACCACAGTAATATGACCACTAAATTCGTAGAACTGACCTTCAGCATCGACAAAGGTTAATTGGTAAAGATAAACATCAATTGGGACATACTCTCCTTTATATTTTCCATCCCACTCCTGATTTGTATCGGAAGAACTAAAAACAATATGACCTTGTCGTCCAACCACTTTAATATCGTAGGAACTAAAATCTATTAAACTTACTACGGGCTTCCATTTATTGTTTATACCTCCTATGAAAAGGCCATTGGGAACGTAAACAATAGGTGTATGATTTACGCAACTTCTGTTCGACAAACTAGTTTCTGCGATTCCGTAATTATTGCTGTTTTCGACTGCCTCTATATAATAACAAAATTCACCATTAATTTTGCTCGCTACCAAGGCTTCTATATTATCTTGATAAAATGATTGACTAGAGGGAACCGTTGCAATTGGGATTATATCGTACACTCCATTTACAGAACGATAAATCCTATATTCCATGATACTTCCATCCCAATTTTCGTATTTAGACCATTGCAAAAGATTAACTAAAGTTGTTTTATTTTCGGTAACGGTCAATAGCATCGACTTTCCTATATTAGAAATCAAGGAACTTCTCCCACAACTATCCTCTAATACAACTTGATAATAGTAACTTTGATTATCAGTAGTCACATCATAATCAGCAAAAAGAATTGGATCTCCACCTCCGGTAGATACAGAAACAACATCAAACGGATTGGCTAAATCATCAGTTCTTTCTAATGTATAAGAATTTACAATTGCTGAAACATCAGGATGAAAACGAACCTCTATTTCATCTTCGCTAACCACCGTAGCTGTTTGCAGATAAGCAAATTGAGGTGTGGGTGGTTGATTTACAAATCTACAAGCCTTATTAGAAATAGAACTAGATGTCTCTCCTACATTAACAGCCCTTATTATATAGCAGTACAATTTATTAGAAAGAACTCCAGAATGCACATATGATGTTACTGAACTACCTAATGAAGTAATTAAAGAATAGGCTCCTCCATCGGATGCATATACTTCATATCGCAGCACTCCAGTACTCCAATTTTGATAAGCGTTCCATGTTATAGTGACTTCTTTCTCACAAACATCCAAAGATGTAGATGCGTATATAGAATTCTGAGGCACCCCCATTGGACTCGTATTAGAACAACTATCAAAAGCAGCTATACCATAATTCTCTGACTGAAAATCAACGAAAGCATTTGTGTTAATATAATTCGTATTGGTATATCCATAGACCGTATCTATAATTATCCAACCACCTGCTATAAATTCTAAAATTATGTAGCCAGAAGCATCAATCGCATTACTTTCAGTCCAGTTAATTATAGCATCACCCGTAGCTGTATCAACTGTCACCCAATCTATAATGGGAGAATCTGGCGGTATCAAATCTTGAAGTATATCACCATCAATATTAGAAACTGAATTACAACCCGAATTATCTGCTAACTCAATCCTGTAATTTATTGTTTCATTACATAACGTTATTGTATCTCGGTAAGTTTCGTCTCCGTACTGGACAGAATCAATCAATGTCCATACACTAGTAGGATATTCCTGATAAATCATATACCAGTTGTTAGTAGTACTTAATGCAGGAGTTGACAGTGCATTCCAAATCAACAAAGCTGTTCCATCTCCCGGGTTATTAATCGATAAAAAAATAGTTGATAACGTGTCTTGTGATACAGATTCTAACGTAGAAAAACTTGTTACCACGTATTTTATTGAATTGGCATTTGCATTTGCCCCTAGGTGATTAAAAGAATTTACACCCAAAACAGATTCCGTTCCTACCTGAACAAAACCTCCTCCATTGTCTGCATAAACTCTGTACTCAACAAAAACACCTGTTGGATCGGCGGGTGGAATCCAAGTAACAGTGACATCACCTGCAGCGTCAACTGCAAGACACTTTAATTCAGGAGAGGCAACCTGCCCAAAAGACATTAATGAAAGTCCTAGAAAGAAAATTACCGAAATAAAACCTCTTAATTCTTTCATTTCGGCATCTCCATTATCAATATGTTTTTCTATTCTCAAAACAATTTGTGACTCCTATAACGTAGTTATAGAGCAAATGTTATGTATTAATTCACTTTTGATTCTAAAGATTGCTTGAAACACTAATTACTTTTTACCAACTACAACTTCTAACATTTCTTTCGGATCAAAATATTTTTTAGCAACAGTGCGTAACTCCTCTGATGTTACATTATTTATCATTGAAATGAATCGATCATAAAAACGCAAATCTTCACCTTTAAAATAGACCGATTTATATTTATCGGCCATTGAAAACGGTCCATCGGAGCTTTTTAGCATAGACCCTAGCATATAATTTTTAACCATCACTAATTCTTCCTTTGAAACCAATTCATCGCATAATCTATTCAATTCAAAATACACCTCTTGCAAAGCTTCATTAGTTACATCTACTCCAACTTCGGCAGAAATAAAAAAGAATATTGCATCTTCCATTGAAACAATGGCAGAACCAATTCCATAGGTATATCCTTTATCCTCTCGAATATTAGACATTAAGCGCGACCCGAAATACCCCCCAAAAACCGTGTTTATAATTTGTAGTTTAAAAAACTCATCCGAACCATATTTCACATTCAACACTTTACCAATTCTAATACCAGATTGAATTGCTCCTGGCTTTTCTTCGTAAACTTTTTCTGCCTCGGAAAATAACACTTTTTGGGAATTTCTTTTATTTTTACCAATAGGAATAACCCCAAATTCCTTTTCAAGCTGATTATATAGTGAATCATCAAATTTTCCTGCAACGACAATTAATCCATTACTTGCTGAATACATCTTTTTATAATATTCAACTAACATAGGTGCACTCAGATCATCATAAGCAAACTCATCAGCAAACTTTCCGTAAGAATGATTTTTAAATAGTAATTCTGTAAAAAGCTGCCGACACCTGTAGCCCACCTTTTCATTTTCGACTTTAAAATTTTGCTTGCCATTTTTTAGATGGATACTCAATTCTCTTTCCGGGAAATTAGGTTTCAAAAGAGCTTCAGCAAAAACCGGCAATATATGTTTTAATTGTTTTTGAATAGTAAACAAAGTAACATGAGACATATCTCTGTCAGAGTCAGACTGAAGAAAAGCCCCGTAATAATCAATTTTATCCATTATTTCTCCAGGTGCATAATTGCATGAAGCCTCTCCTATCATTTTGCTCACATATCTAGCTATTAAGCTTCTCTCTTGGTATTTGGAGCCTGAATAAAAATTGAATTCCAATTGAATAACTTCCTGACTTCCAATATTAAAACCTAGAATTTTCATTCCATTACTCAATGTTCTAACTTCCGGTTCGATGTAAGACACCTTTTCTGTTTCCTTTATCTCTGGTGCTGTAACTCTATCCAACATTATTTCTTTGCTTTATAAAATAACACACTACTATTTTCTTCTTTAAAAATTTTCTTTGCCTCTTCCTGTAAATCTGTTGGTGTTATATTTATATAATTGTCCATTTGCTGATTTATCATTCCAGCATCTCCTAGCAATTCAAACGAACATAAGTTCATTGCTTTGTTCAAAATACTCATTTCTCCAAAAACATTAATTGACTCCATTTTATTTTTGATTTTTTGAAGTTCATACTCTGTTATTAATTCTTTTTGCAAAATTTCAAGCTCTAAGCGAACTTCTGCATATGCTTTCTCTAATGAAACACCATCCATAGGCTTACCACTTACCACAAATAATCCCGCATCAGAACTCCCCGTGATAAATGCATCTAGCTCCGTAAACAAATGTTTTTCCAAAACTAACCGTTTTGTAAATCGAGAAGATTTTCCTCTAGACAAAACATCAGACAACATATCAGCCAAATAAAACCTTTTATCCATACGACTTGCCATATGGAAAGTCATGTATAAAGCATCACTTGGGACATCTCGTTCCACTTCTAGCTTCCGCAATTCTGTCTGCTTAGGCTCGATAGGTAATTCTCTAATGTAGTTTTCTCTAGACTTAATTGGTCCGAACCATTTTTGAGAGAGCTCTTTTACTTGCTCAACAGTTACGTTTCCTGCAACACATAAGATTCCATTTTGAGGTGTATAATGTTTGTGAAAAAATGATTTCACATCCTCCATTGTGGCATCTTCAATGTGCTCGATTTCCTTACCAATAGTAGCCCACTTGTATGGATGATTCTTATAAGCCAATGGCCTTAATAACAGCCAAACATCACCATAAGGTTGATTTAAATAGTTTTGTTTGAACTCTTCAATCACAACACTCCGTTGAACTTCTAGACTTTTATCGGTAAAAGCTAATTGATTTAACCGGTCTGATTCTAGCCAAAATGCAGTTTCTAGGTTTTGAACCGGAAGTGTGTCATAATAATTCGTTACATCATTCGAAGTAAATGCATTGCTGCTACCTCCCGCATTTTGCAATGGACTATCAAAATTTGGAATATTTGCTGATCCTCCAAACATGAGATGTTCAAATAAATGTGCAAAACCTGTTCTACTCTCATCTTCATCTCTAGCCCCTACATCATATAAAATATTAAAAGCTACAATTGGAGTAGTTTTATCTTCATGGACTATAACCGTTAATCCATTTTCTAAGGTAAATTTTTCAAATTTTATCATTCTACTTCCGCTAAATTTTAAAACGATTTTTGGCGATTATTTCCTCTCTAGCCAAATAAAACTCCTGCATAACTGCTTCAACAATTTCACCAGCAGGTTTT
>JAQWQH010000197.1 GCA_029244805.1 Flavobacteriales bacterium | reverse complement strand
CGAATACCCTTTTCCAAAAGTTAATTGATTGTCTACATTATCATTGATATTATCATCCGGTTGAGCGTTCTCTTTGTACTCAACCAAATTTTGTAAATCTTTATAATAAACTTCAATAGAGGCTTCATATTTGTTCTTTTTAAAGTTCCTAAAATATCCTGCACTATATTGAATTCCGATTTGTGGCTTTACCAATTCAGAGCTGGGAAACCATAAGTCTGTAGGCAAAGAAACCCCAGACATTGAAGCCAGGTGGATGTATTGATTATTCTTTGAGACACCAATTTTTACAGAGGAATTATCTTTAAACAAATAGCGCATTGAAATTCGCGGCTCCAGACCTGTATAACTGGCAATATGCTCTCCCGAACCCCACTCTTTCGTTGAATCTGTTATTCCTGTTGAAGGATTTTTAAAATATCTTGTAAATGGACCTATATGACTGAACGATGAAAAACGCAAGCCTAAGTTTATCTTCAAGTTTTCATTAAATTCAATTTCATCCAACAAATAAACAGCAGGTTCGTAGGCAATAATTTTTGTAGTGTCAAAATTAAATAATGTTTCACCAGATGAACCTGAAACTGTACTTGGAGTGAATTTATGTCTAATTGCACTCCATCCAAATTTAACTTGGTGACGAGAATTAGCAAAATAGGTAAAATCTTGCTTTAATGAAAAGTCCTGTATGCCTGACGAGAGCCTGAAAGTGAAATCACTTTGCGTTGCTTCAAAAGCAAAGTCATAATCGGTAAAAACACCTGTGGTGTTAACGAACAACTTATCATTAAAAAGGTGATTCCAACGAATTGAAGCGGTAGAATTCCCCCAAGGAACTCTGAAGTTTAAATCAAAATTATCATCATTAAAATCAAATACATCTCTTCCAAAATATCCCGAAATAAACAATTGATTTTTATCATTAAATCGATAATTCGCTTTTGCTGTCAAATCATAAAAATAATAGCCAGAACCTTTAAAAGAGGCTGTATCATTTATAAATGGATCTGTTAAAACATCTACATATGTTCTTCTCCCCGAAACAATAAATGATGATGTATCTTTCTTCAATGGTCCTTCAATAGTTAATCTAGATGCAATTAACCCAATACCGCCAGAGGCATGATACTCTTTATAATTTCCATCCTTCATGTTAATGTCTAATACAGATGAAATTCTACCACCATAATTAGCAGGCATTCCACCTTTTATCATCTTTACGTTCTTAATTGCATCTGCATTAAAAACCGAGAAAAAACCAAACAAATGAGATGCATTGTAAACGGTTGCTTCATCTAATAAGATAAGGTTTTGATCAGGACCACCTCCACGAACATAAAACCCTGTATTCCCTTCTCCTCCTGAAGAAACTCCGGGTAAAAACTGAACCGTTTTAAGAATATCAACCTCCCCCATAAACGCTGGCAAAGTTTTTACCCGATCCATGTTTAAATTTATTTCACCCATTTGAGTGCCAGTCGTATTATTGTCTATAGCTTCGGCTTCGACCACCACCTCATCCATTATATCGGATGAAACAGTCATTTCAATATTCAATTTGACATCTGCTTCCAATCCAACAGTTTGGCTTATATCATCATATCCAACATATCTTGCAATTACATTGTAAATACCACTTTCCACCGTTAAGCTATAGTACCCATAGATATTTGTCACTACCCCTTTCTCCAATTCCTCAATATAAATGCTGGAACCTATTAGCACCTCTCCAGTTCCTGCATCTTTGATATATCCACTTATTGTGTGTTTTTCTTGCGCCGTATTATCAATCGAAATTGACAATAAGTAACAAATAACAACTACTATTTTAATAATGTAATTCATTCGCCTCAATTGCCTTTTTTATGTTTTCCGCAACTATCTTTTTTCCCTGATAATTGTAATGTTCAGTTGGCCAACTTCTGTCTATAAAACAAGAGTCGGGTATTTGATAAAAATTATCCACCATAATAACTCCTTTTTCGGTGAAATAGTTTACCAGAAAAGAACGGTTTTTTTCCATTAAATAAAGTAATTCTTTACCGACAAGCTTTTCAGCTTCAATTGTATTTTCTCCCAAAAGATTAAAAACTAGTTTGTAACCCCTTTTGTTTGCAATGGAAACAATTGTATTTAGGTCTTCAATTCTTTCATTATTAACAGTATCAATATTAAATGCAAAATTCTTAATATAATGACTAGCCAAAGGAAGGTTTTCTTCTGTTAAGTTAGGATTAATATCTAGCCAGGCATGCCAAGCCATAGCTGAGTCCCATTCAATAACATTGGCATAATCAAAATTTGGTATTGTGAACTTTTCATTCTTCCAAGCTAATTTCATTTGCGCATTTCTGTCCTCGTCAGATTGGTAATCATATTGTTTCAAAGAAATCATATACTTATTTAAAATTGGAAACGAGGGCTCAAGCATTAAAGCAGACTTAGCTAAGTAATTTTCGAAGGATGCATAACGCCAATTAGCTGCAAACGACCTATAATTAAGGGTTACCACAACAAACTTCAAATTCATTTCCTTTGGAATATTTTTCACCAAAGACAAATAAGTACCTGCATGAAGCCCAGCATTATCTACAGTCGCTATTGAAATACTAGGCAGTAAACTATCTAAAGCATAACTAATTCTATGCTTAATAGAGTCACCTTCCTGAACATGAAAATTAGATGATTCTCCAAAATAAATTGCATCTGAATGAATATCAACTCCCCATAAATTTTCTAATACATCTCCATGCTGTTTTACATCTTCTTTCCAAAAAGTATATAAATAGATTAGATTCATCGCAAACAAGAATACTACTGCTAAAATAATTCGAGTCGTTATGTATTTTACAATTTTCATTAGAATTGAAAATATATAAACGGATTCATATCAGTAGCGGAACGAGAAAGTAGTAAGAAAATTAAAACAAAGTAAATAGCACCTCTGGCCATAGAAGGAACATTATCTAAGAGTAAAGCGAAGTTCTTTTTGCGGGTAAGAACATCTAAAACTATAAACAAGCCCAATAATATAAACGGTTCGAGAGGCAGATCTATTCCTTGAATATTCCAATTTGAGGCTACCGATTTAAAATACCAGATAGCTGCATCCATATCTGGACTTCTGAAGAATACCCACAAGGCCGTAACCAAGGTAAATGTTACCCCCCATTTTACCCCTTTCCAGAAAACCTTGGTTGATGGCTTATCCCAACGAACAATCTTTTCAAATAAAACAAATAATGCATGGAAAACTCCCCAGAATATAAATGTCCATTTTGCTCCATGCCATAATCCACTGACTATAAATACAGACAATATTGCCAGCATCCATTTTAGTAAAGTACCTCTATTACCTCCTAATGGATAATAAATATAATCTCTAAACCAAGTGGTTAATGTAATGTGCCAATTTCTCCAAAACTCAGTAATGGATGAAGATAAATAAGGTGTTCTAAAATTTTCAGAGAGGTTGACATTAAACAATTTTGCGGAACCTATTGCAATCGTTGTATATCCATGAAAATCGCAGTAAATCTGAAAAGAGTAAAAAACAGATCCAATTAGTAAATTTAAACTACTAGCTCCAGCAATATCTCCATAAACTGCATCTACAAATACACCTAAATTATCTGCAATTACCATTTTCATAAACAGGCCATATAAGATCAACCTACCCCCATGAGAAATATTTTGAATTATAAGTTGTGCTTTCTCTTTAAATTGCGGTAGTAAATTATTATATCTTTCAATCGGCCCAGCTACTAATTGAGGGAAGAAACAAACATACAATGCGAAATAAGGTAAGTTCTTTTCTGCTTTTGTTTTACCGTTGAAGACATCAATTGTGTAGCTCATGGTTTGAAAAGTGTAAAAAGATATTCCTACTGGCAAAATAATATCCCAAGCTTCAATAGGTTGATATGATGCTTTGACTGCTAGCATTGCTTCATTTACATTCTCTAATGCAAAATTGAAATACTTGAAAAAGAATAAAAACCCAAGGTTTGCGCAAATACTAATTCCAAGTAATAAACGCCTCGTCGAATTTGAACTCGTTTTTTCTAACAATAATCCAGCTCCAAAATCGATCAAGGTTGAAAGGATTATTAGAATTATAAACACCGGGTTCCAGCTTATGTAAAAATAATAACTAGCTGCAAGAAGAATAAACACCCTAAACTTGTGTCTGAACAAATAGAACAGAATAAATACTATGGGCAGAAATAAAATATATTCTATTGAATTAAAAATCATTTAATGCTACTGCAAAAGAGTTTTGGTTGGCAAAGGTAATCAATAATCAAAAAACTATAGGAAATAACAATTTTTCAGATTCACGTGAATTTCCTATTCTTCGTTTGGGGATACAAACATTAAGCTTTATCATTGTAGGCAATTAAATTTTACAGAAATGAGCGATACAACTTTAGATATTAAATCAACTGCCCTGACACATATCCACGAGGAATTAGGAGCGAAAATGGTTCCTTTTGCGGGCTACTTAATGCCTGTTCAATACGAAGGCGTTAATGCTGAGCACGAAATCGTAAGAAAAGGTGTTGGTGTATTTGATGTTTCTCATATGGGTGAGTTTTTATTAAAAGGACCTCATGCTTTGGATTTAATTCAACGTGTTACTTCTAACGATGCGTCCAAATTATTTGATGGTAGAGCTCAATATACTTGTTTACCTAACGAAACAGGTGGAATAGTAGATGATTTATTGGTTTATAGAATTTCTGAAGAAGAGTATTTGCTCGTTGTTAATGCCTCAAACATAGAGAAAGATTGGAATTGGATAAGTAAATATAATACGGAAGGTGTTGTTATGGAAAACATTTCTGACAACACTGCTTTACTTGCTGTGCAAGGCCCTAAAGCAACTGCAGCATTGCAAAAATTAACAGATGTAAATTTGAGTGAAGTAAAATACTACCACTTTTCAAAAGGAACTTTTGCTGGTGTTGACAATGTCATATTGTCTGCAACCGGATACACTGGTTCTGGAGGATTCGAATTATACATTCCAAATGCAGTAGCAGAAGAAGTCTGGAAAAAAGTTTTTGAGGCTGGTGAAGAATTTGACATCAAACCAATCGGTTTAGCTGCAAGAGATACTCTGAGATTAGAGATGGGTTATTGCCTATATGGAAATGATATAAGCGATACAACTTCTCCTTTAGAAGCAGGTTTAGGGTGGGTAACAAAATTTACAAAAGAATTTACAAATTCGGTAGCGCTTCAAGCACAAAAAGAAGCAGGTATGACGCGCAAGCTGGTTGGATTTGAATTAATAGATAGAGGTATTCCGAGACATGATTATCCGATAGTAGATTCAGATGGAAATGAAATAGGAATTGTTACTTCTGGAACAATGGCGCCTTCTTTGAAGAAAGCTATTGGGCTGGGATATGTTACTACTGAGTTTGCTTCTGAAGGAAGTGACATATTTATTCAGGTTAGAAACAAACAATTAAAAGCAACAGTTGTAAAGCCTCCTTTTAAATAAGGGAAACTTTAAATTTTACTCCATGAATAATAGAAAAAAAGTTGAAGTCTGTTTTACTCCTAACCTATACGACTTGCATGCTGATGATGCCGAAATTGTTGTAGTCATAGATGTACTGCGTGCAACAACTGCAATGTGCACAGCTTTTGACAATGGCGTAGCCAAAATGATTCCTATTGCAACTTTAGAAGAAGCATTCGAATACAAAAAGAAAGGTTTCATTGTTGCTGCTGAACGCGGCGGAGAAATAGTCGAAGGTTTTGATATTGGGAATTCCCCTGCTAGCTACATGGGCAATAAGTTTGAAGGAGAAACAATTGTTATTACCACCACAAATGGAACAAAAGCTATTCACACTGCACGAAATGCTCCAACTGTTGTTATCGGTTCATTCACTAATCTGGATGCTTTGAGCGAATGGTTGATCGAGCAAGACAAAAATGTCCTTATACTTGGTTCAGGGTGGAAAAGTAAGTTCTGTCTGGAAGATACAATGTGTGCAGGAGCATTTGTCGAAAACCTCCAAAATAGCGGTAAATTTAAGTGCGAAGATGATTCTTCTGTAGCAGCTAAATTCATGTATATTCAGGCGAAGGACAATTACTTAAGTTATTTAAAAGCTTCTTCACACCGCGTAAGACTTGCAGCATTAGACTTGAATGAGGATATAAAATATTGCCTTACGCCAAACACTTCAGATGTAATTCCAATTCTGGAAGGAAATTATTTAATTAAGTTGGAAAAATAATTACATCGCGGTGTAAAGTATTCCAATCAAATCTGCATCTTGGGCCAATGTCCTGCTATTTAAGGGTAAATCCATAGAATTATTAACAGGAACTGATGCACCAGCAGCACTAACAACATCTGCAAAGTAACCTTCTTCATCATCTGAACTAACTTCCTCTATTACTTCAGCAGTAACTGGCGTTATTTCTGAAATAACCAATTGATCTTCTGATACAGCAATTTCCCTATTCTTTGAAATTCCATTTTTAAGGGATTCTTCAGACGTATTCAAATTATTTTCATTGCTAAAATAATCTGCATCAGAAGTTGTATGCATCTCAACAGTCTCATGCACAGTTATTTCAAGATTCTCCACCAAGATCTTTTCTTCATTCACTTCACCTCTTTCTAATTCACCAACCTCTTCAAATACTTGTTCCTCCGCCTTAAAATCCTCATATTGAGATAATTTTGAATTATTGACATCAGCATTACCATTAAAGGTGATAGTTACAATTAGCAATACAGAAGCTGCCAATCCAATCAATTGCATACCTGGTTTTTGTAAGAACTTTTTTTCCTTTGGAAAAAGAGAAACAAGTATTCCATTCAACCAATAAGCTCGAGCTGGTTGATGTTTATCAAATTCCTTTAAAAGTGCTGCTTTGATTGCTGGATTAGGTGCTAATTCTCCATCTTCCTTGAAGAAATTACCTACCCCCATTACAACAGCTTTCATTTCATTGAATTGTTGTTCAGACTCCACATACTCACTCACAACAGCAAGCTCATCTGAACTTAACTCATTGTAATCTCGATTCAATAAGTAAAATTCAACGTCCATTCTAGATCTATTTCTATCTTCCATAATCCGTCGTTTATATTATGTACTTTATAAATTCTATTAAACACATTCCAAGCATCATTGTTTTTGCAACCGGCGAAAACTCTTTCAAATTCTTACCTAATTTTTTTAGTGTATAAAATATCCTAGACTTCACAGTTCCTTCACTCGTTTCAAGAATTTCTGCAATGTCTTTTATACTTAAATCATGTTTAAAACGAAGAATGAAAGTCTTTTTATGGTTTTCACTCAATAACTCTAACTCTTCTTTCAATCGATCATTAAAAATATTCTTATCATGCTCTTTATCAGGTGCAAAATTATCATGAACAATTATGTTATCATGCAAGCCGTTTGATGTTCCCTTTCTAACCTCTGTTCTTCTATACTCGTTCTTACACATATTATTTGCTACACTATATATCCAAGTTTTAAAGGCTCTACTTGGATTATATAATTGAGGCTTATGAATAATCTTCGTGAAAATCTCTTGCATAAAATCCTCTGCTTTTTCTCTATCCTGCCACAACATTTTATAAAAATAATTGAGCATAGGCTTACTCCATCTATCGTAAATTTCCGAAAACGCAAGGCTATCCCCCTTAATGACTTCTCTCATCAGGTTTTCGTCAGTTTCGGCAGTATATGATTTCTTTGCAAGTTGCATGTAATCCTATTTCTTCCCTTCAATGTATTTTTTAACTTCTATTTCTTTCCCCCCTTCAGCAGCTAGTTTTAATGCCAAGGTTTCGGAACCCTTTGCTTCTGTGGTTTTTCCGCTATCAGAATAATATCGACTTAAAACCAAAAGCGGTAAAACATAGTTGTTGTTTAATTTTTTGGTTTTAGTATTTGTTACCGGCTGGTTTAAAGATTCTATATTAAACGAAAACTCCCAATTATTTTTAAGCATAGCAAGATTATCAATCGCTTTTTCACTGTACTTTAAAACCAGACCTGTTAAATACAATTTTGACTTCAAATCAATCATCGCTTTTGGGTTTATTGTAAGTGCAATATTGATCGGTCTATTGGAATTATTTTCCACAACTTCTTTGACAATTCCAACTGGCTCCAAACTCCTTATTGGATAAATATTTAACGATTTCAATTTTTCTTTTTGATATTCTAAATTTTGTATTAAGTCAAGGTTTAAGATAGTTACATCTGTTCTCTTATTGTGGATTTCTTGCCAAATCCAAAGAGGGTAAGTATCATCAGATCCATTGGTAAATAAAATAGCATTTGGCTCTAGTGACATCAATACATTGTAATTATAATCCATAACACCTTGAGCTATGGTGTTGCTCTCGGCAAGTTTTTTACAAAACTGATTTTTTCCTTGTCTGTTATTTGTCAATTCATAATGCGCGACAAAATCATCATACAACTCAACATTATCTGGATAAATTTCATAGGCTTTTTCAAGATGATGAAACGCTTTTGGATTTTGATTAGAATTTAGATAAGCTACATAATGATATTCGTAACTTTCAGAATGCATAGACTCTAAATCGTTTACTATTGAATTAAGTTGTTTTTGTTCTTCTTCAGAAATTTCTTTAGAGTATTTATTTATAGATTTCCTTTTTAAATCAACATAACTCTTTTTCAAACCATCCGCACTTTGAACGGAGAATTGCTCCGCATCTATTAACCCGGAAAGATTCGATTTTGCAGCTACTGATTCTGTATCTTTCTCCGGACCAGATACATCAACTTCCTGGCCAACAATAATAGCTGGCAAAAAGATAATCAGAATTATTAATAAACGTTTCATTGCTTTGTTTTCCATGGTTACACGTAAAGATAAATAAAGTTCATTTAGAGGCTAATAAATATTAATAAATTGAATTTCACTTCCTTAAACCCCGTTAAGTATTATCTGATACACATCAATTTTATATTCATTTTTTTTTATATTTACTGTTATAACATAATGCACTTTCAATTTATATTAAATATGAAAATACTTTCTACGCTTATTTTTTCTTCACTTACAACAATTTTATTTGCTCAAACAGTTAATTACCAAGTTGAGATAGTGGAATTCGGAATTAGTGGATGCGATGATGGTTTTGGGTCTGATGAAGAGCCAACCTGGAAAGCATGGGGAAGAGATGATATAAACACAGCTTTTGTTGGCGGCTCATGCTTCGAACAAGATGCAAATGAACCCTTTACCCACAATGCAGGAAACACACTATTAATCTCTCAAAGTGCAACCAGTGCAACGGCTATAGATATTAAACTCGAAGCTTGGGAAGATGACAATATTAGTTCTGCAGATAGATGTACTTATGACTCTGGAGATGATTGCTATATCGACAATACATTTCCAAGTATAAGCTTTAAAAATGATCCACATTGTACTTGGAACGAATACACGCTAGCAAGTGGTAATTTTTCTGTAGTGGTAAGAATTAAATGGGAATACAAAATCTTTGATGGAGGAACAAACATAGTTGATTGTAACACCTCAACTTCATTGTCGTCTCAAGGTAGTGGAAGCTGGTCTGTATTTTCAGGAACGAATGGAAGTTTTGCAGATATTAATAATACTACCACAAATTTTTCTGGAAGTCTAGGCTCTTATGTTTTGTTATGGAGTAGTCTTCCAAATTGCTTAAATGTTTACACCCCTGACACAGTAACTGTTGATTTTATATCCACTCCTGAACCTAACGTGACTATATCTTCAAATACTATTTGTGAAGGAACTGAAGTTATATTCAATGCTCAAAATGGAACAATTTACGATTGGTCATTAAACACAAATGGAAATATAGTACTAAGTGATGGTTCTGGTCAATTTGTTCTTACGCCGTCAATTGCTGATGACATAGTCTATGTCTCTGCAAATAATGGGACTTGTTCGGGAACAGATAGTATCTCTTTTACTGTAAATACATCTCCAACACCCATTATTTCGGAAAATGGCGGTGTTTTATCCACACAAACATATCCTATTTATCTTTGGTACTTTAACGGTTCTCCTATTCCTGGGGCAACAAGTATTGATTATACTCCAACACAAGGCGGTTCTTATTACGTGGAAGTTGTAAACGCAAGTGGTTGTGCAGGTCAATCAGACCCAATAACGTTTAGCGGTGTTGGAATAGACGAATTGAACACAAACGTATCTATATATCCAAATCCGTCCAATGGTATTTTGAATATTCAATCTGAATCGCCAATTGCATTTGCAACGTTGTATAACTCTGTAGGCAAGGAAATTCAAGTCAACTTAATTGGCAAAAAATTGGATTTGTCGCACTTATCAAATGGGGTTTATATTGTCCACCTTTCGATAAACAATCATATCATTACAAAAAGAATTATCCTTTCTAAATAAATCATAAATGAAAAGAATATTACTATTAGTTACTGCATTATCATCCTTTGGTATGCTATATTCTCAAAACATAAATTATACCGTTGAAATTGTGGAATACTACGCAGCAGATGGATGCCCATCAGATGGATTCGGTTTTGATGAAGAAGTAACATGGAAATGCTATATATCGGATGATGGAAGTATAACAAATGCCGGTGGTTTTTGTGAAGCATGGAACAACAATGTTCCCATGAATTACACAGGTCACTCCAATGTAGTTATCATTAATGAAACAAACACCCCAGCATCTAATCTCACCGTTCGATTAGAGGCTTGGGAAGATGACGACTTATCAAATGCCCCTGGATCCGCAGATAGATGTTCTTACAATGGCGGAGGAGGGCTCAATGGTGACGATTGTTATGTAGATCAAACCTTTACTCCGTTTGATTTTAGATTAGACCCACATTGCCAATGGAACGCATATTCTTTTAATGCTGGAGATTTTCGTGTAACAATAAAAGTTAAATGGGAATATGCAGATTTTAATGCTGTTACCCCCATTACAGGATGTGGATCTCTAGCTCAACTAAGTGCACAAGGAAGTGGCGAATGGAGTATTGTATCAGGTACCGGTGGATCTTTTACAAATCAATTTGACACCAACGCTGTTATGAATGGAGTTGTTGGAAATACGTATCAATTAAATTGGTCTTATCTTTCTGGATGCATAACAACTACAACCCCTCCTATAAACGTAGACGTAAATATGCTGGCGGACCCTATTCCAAGCCTAGCTACCTCATCAAATCTTTGTGAAAATGGAGACTTAATATTTACCGCTAGCAATGGTGTATCATATGATTGGGCTACCGGAACCCAAGGAAACACTATAAGTACGACTTCAAATGGATTAGATACAATTTTTAATGTGACTTCAGGAGACTTACCTATTTATGTAACTGTTACGGATGCAAACGGTTGTGTCGCAACTGAATCGTGGTCTTCAACACTAACAGCTGGTCCACCAGTGGATTTAGGTAATGACACAACTATCTGTTCTGGAACAACAGCTACATTAGATGCATTTTCTGGTTTGTTTTCTTATAGTTGGAATAATGGAGAAACCGCTTCAATTATTTTCCCTTCCTCTGCAGGAGAATACATCGCAGAAGTGACGGATATAGCAAGTGGCTGTGCTGGCTATGATACAGTTAACGTTAATCTCTACCCTGAATCGTTGTTGTTTTTGGGCTATGATGTAGAATTTTGTATCGGAGACACAGTGGTTTTGGATGCACAACCAGGCTTTACATCTTACACATGGTCGGATGCAACCACAAACCAAACCAATACAATTACAAATTTTGGTGAAGTTTCTGTTACTATCGTTGACGCAAATTCTTGTGTCTTGCAAGACACAATTAACTTCTCTCCTACATATACTTACTTTTCATTATTTAACGACACGACGATTTTCTTAGGAAATTCGATTACGCTTGAGGGCCCCGATGGTGTTTCTCATATTTGGAATAACGGTTTAACCACACAAGACATAACTATGTCTCCAATAGAAGACACCACATATATTATTACGGCTTTGCAAGCAAATGGATGTTATGATGTTGCAGATGTAAATGTTCTCATAAATGAAGAGCTTAACTTTTTTGTACCAAACTTATTTACACCAAATGGTGATCAAACGAATGACCTATTTTTAATTTATGGCAACGGAATTAATCCAGATAATTTCAACTTCTCTATTTTCAATAGATGGGGCCAAATTATTTTTGAAACCACTGATGTAAACGAAATGCTCACGACTGGTTGGAATGGAACTGCAAATGGAGAACAGCAGCCCGTTGGGACCTATGTATGGGTAATGAAAGGGTTCCAAGAAGATAATGAAAATACCCCGCTTCAGTTTGCAGGAAAAAACACAGGAACTATCTTACTAAAACGATAACAGAAAGAAAAACTAGATTATGAAAATTTTATCTACAATATTTATCGCTATTCTGTTTAGTTCTATAGGAATTAGTCAGGATGCATTCTTTTCGAATTACCAATATTCAAATGCACTTACTAACCCAACACAAATGGCAATTAGTAACGATATCAATTTAACTTTGGTTCACAGAAGTCAATGGACCAATATAGTAAAGCCCTTTACTACTTCGCAATTTGAAGGATCCCTTCCTATTTTACAAACAAATACGAACAAAAAAATAGCTGTAATTGGCTTTTCTTTTGTCAATGACAGAATAGGCGAAGGCGGGTACCTTCAAACGAATCAACTAGCTTTTAATTTTGCTTATAATTTATCGCTTGGCAGCAGTAACCTTGCTGTAGGATCGAAATTAGGGTATTTTAATAGCTCAACTGATCTGGACGGATTAACAACCGGCAATCAATTCAGTAGCGGCGTTTACAATTCAAACACTTCGATAGGTGAGACAGGAGTTAACCCCGTAATCCAAGGGTTAGAAATATCCCCTTCAATTACCTGGTACCAGAACGATTCTTTAGGAAGAAGTCTTCACTATTTCGGAATAACCGCTTTTAATGTGAATGAACCTTCTTCAGCAAATCTCTCAGCTGATATGGGAAAACCTATGAGAATGACAATAACAGGGGGCACTAATGTGGTATTCGGTGCACTTGGATTGTCACCAAATGCTCTTTTTATGACGCAAGGCAATCAAAGTCAGGTTGTAATTGGTGCCGATCTCAAGTATTTTATCAAAAACACCACTGAGAATTATACTGCGATTGCATTTGGAGTATATAGTCGTTTAAAAGATGCAGGTATAATGACATTAAAATATTTTTCGGATGCTTTTGATGGCGGCATTACATATGACATTAACACATCAAGCATAACGGATGGATTAAATCAAAATACTGGATCATTTGAAGTCTTTCTAAACTATAAAATTAAACCAAAATCAAAAATCAAAAAATTTAACAACATAATTGAGGTATACGACCAAAACACGAAAAAATTAATAACTGCTTCGGCTAGCTATCCTAGCCAAACAACGGGGAGTAAATTAATGATTTTTGAAAATAAATCAAGCGATACAACTGAACTGAATCAAAAAGAAGAATACACTATTACAATAACGAAAGATGGATACGAAGATCAAGAAATTAATATTATTCAAAACACAGGGATTGAAGTTGTGACCAAAGTATTCATGGCCCCATCCGTAACGTTATTTGATTTAGAAATTGAAATCTTTGACAGAGAAACAAACAAACCAATTGCGGCAAAAATCACGCATATTAACCCGATTACAATGACCCAAACAGAACTAGGAGAAGCACACAAAGTTTCTAAAGAGTTAGAAAGCGGTATTAAACATATTATTTCTGCCAATGCAGAGGGTTATGATAATGGTATTTTAGAAATACGCTATGATAAGTTTGGTACATTAAGTAAAAGCATCTACTTAGGAAAAACGAAACCAAAATTAGTTGCAACTTCACTAAAACTGATTGTATTAGATGAAAGCACGAAAAAACCTATCAAATCGACAATTATGTTGGCAAACGTTACAAATGAAAATAAACATATCAATTCGCTAATCGCATTAGAAGATTTTGCTCCTGAAGCGCAGCCACTAGAGGTTGGCAATAAGTTTGAAATACTTGTTACCAAGGAAGGCTATTTTAATCAAACACTGAAAGTAGACGCTGTCAAAGTAGAAAACATTGAAAGAGTTGTTCTTTTATCCTCCATAGAGGTCGGCAAAAGCATTATTGTGGATGACCTTCTTTTTAAAACGGGTAAAAAGCAACTGGATACGCGTTCATACAGAATCTTAGACCAATTGGTTGATTTCTTAAATCAAAACCCTACAATAAAAATTGAATTACAAGGGCACACGGATAGCGATGGTTCTAAATACGCAAATCAAGACCTTTCGGAAGGAAGAGCTAAATCTGCTATTAC
>JAQWQH010000193.1 GCA_029244805.1 Flavobacteriales bacterium | reverse complement strand
GTGTTTTCCTTCTTTTTGAGTGGACCGGGAATTACAGGACCTTATTCTAGCCCAGCCGGATTTCCAAATGGAGCGTTTAATGTGGCATTAATACCAAACACAACAGATCCTATTACAATTAGTTCTGTTCACCCTGGATTAAATAGCCAATATTACGTCGACAATCCTTCCAACACAACTGTTAGCTTGAATGGTTTTACAACCATAGTTAAGGTAAAGTATCCTGTTGAATGCGGAGAAAATTATCACTTCCGATTTGCTATCGCCGATTGTGGAGATGGTGCACTAGCTTCTGCGGTTTTTTTGAAAGCAGGGAGTCTCGGGTCAGAAGGAATAGGAGTTTCTAGTTTTGCTAATTTTGCAGGAGTTCAAGGGGGTAACATTATTGGAGAAGCCTGTGGACAAGCTGGATTTGTTTTTTCTTCTTCAAACGTAAACGAACCGGATACAATTCGTTTTACAATCGGTGGAAATGCTGAAATGTTTGAAGATTACTTATCATTTCCGGATAGTATTATTTTACCAGTTGGCGTGGCAAGCGACACTATTTGGGTAACGATACTCCAAGACTTTTTATTTGAAGACATAGACACGTTGGAAATAACGCTTTTAGGAAATTTAGGGTGCAATACGGCAACTTTATACATTCAGAGTATTAATCAATTAAATGCTGCCCTAGCCATCGATAGTATTAATATTTGTCCGCCCGAAACAGGTCAGTTAGTTGCAGAAATATCTGGAGGATGGCAGCCTTACTATGTATCGTGGAATAACAATGGAGGAATTGGAGATACCGTTTTAGTATCGCCAGACATTACAACTTTTTACAACGCAAATGTTGTGGATGCTTGCGGAAGTGTTAGAACATTAGAAACCTCTGAAGTTTGGGTTCAATGTCCTGTTGCAATAGCAAATGTGTTTACGCCAAATGGAGATGGAGTAAATGATTTATACAGTGCCGTGAACTTAGATGATTACCCTAATCCGACCATCACAATTTATAATCGATGGGGGAACATTGTTTATTACATGGAGGACTATCAAAACGATTGGGACGGGACACATTATAAATCTGGAGCGGATTTGAAAGAAGGAGTTTATTACATTGTCGTCTCTCCAAATTCTCCTAAATATAAATATACAGAACATGAGGAAACGGTTATACAAAGGACTCTTTCTGGTCACCTGCAACTAATGCGGTAATTACACTAGCGCCTTTCCTGTCATCTCTTTTGGTTGCTCAACACCCATCATTTTTAAAATAGTTGGGGAAACATCGGCTAAACTTCCATTTTCAATGTGCGTAAATCGATCATCTATCAAAATACATGGCACTGGGTTCATTGAGTGCGCTGTATTTGGACTTCCGTCCAAGTTTAACATATTATCTGAATTTCCATGATCTGCAATAATTACAAATGCATAATCATTATCTAATCCTGTTTGAACAACTCGTTCAACACAAGAATCTACGGTTTCGCAAGCTTTAATAATCGCTGCGGGCTCCCCCGTATGACCAACCATATCGCAGTTCGCATAGTTTAAACAAATGTAATCTGCACTTTCAGCCTGCAATTCAGCGCAGATTTTCTCTGTCAATTCTGGAGCACTCATTTCTGGTTGTAAATCGTAAGTAGCCACTTTTGGTGAGTTTGCCATAACACGACTTTCTCTCTCGAACGCCTCTTCACGACCACCACTGAAAAAGAAAGTAACGTGCGGGTATTTTTCGGTTTCTGCCATTCGAATTTGCTTCAACCCGTGTTTTGACAAAACCTCTCCCATTGTCATTTTAAGGTTCTCTTTGTCGTAAATTACATTTACACCTTTAAATGTATTGTCATAATTCGTCATAGTAACATAATGCAAATCCAAAACATTCATTTCTTGATCTGGATAATTTTGCTGCGTCAAAGCCATTGTAATTTCGCGACAACGATCTGTTCTAAAATTGAAACAAATTACAATATCCCTTTCTTCAATTTGGACGTTTTCAATAAGACTTGGCTCAATAAATTCATCTGTAATATTGTTTCTGTAATTGGATTCAATAGCTTCAATAGCTGAAGAAAATTTACTTCCAAATCCATTGATCAATAAATCATATGCCTTTTTAATCCTTTCCCAACGCTTATCTCTATCCATTGCGTAATATCGCCCTATAATAGATGCTATTTTTGTCTTTTTACCCTCTAAATAATCTTCTAATTCAGCAATGTATCCCAACCCAGATTTAGGATCGCAATCCCTACCGTCTGTAAACGCATGAATATAAGATTCTTGAATATCATTTTGCGCTAACAAATCACATAAAGCATATAAATGTTCTTGAGAAGAATGCACGCCGCCTTTGGAAACTAACCCTATTAAATGTACTTTTTTGTTTTCTGCTTTGGCTTCTTGAATAGCATTAAGTAACGTTTCATTTTCAAAAAAAGACTTGTCCTTAATCGCGTTATTGATTCTGACCAAGTCTTGATATACAACTCTTCCGGCACCTATATTTAGATGTCCAACTTCAGAATTCCCCATTTGTCCTTCTGGCAAACCAACCGCTTCTCCATAAGTTACCAAATTGGAATTTGGGCAGCTTTCGTATAAACTATCCATAAAAGGAGTATTCGCTAAATGGATTCCATCGGTTTCATCCCCTCTTCCTTTCCCCCAGCCATCTAGGATTAATAAAACTGTTTTTTTCATTGCGGTAATTCGATTTCAAAAATACTTCCTTTCGGTTGATTCTCTTTGGCTTTTATGGCTCCGTTATGCAGCGCTACTATTTTCTGAACAATATATAGTCCGACGCCCGTTCCTTTTGTGTCTCTTGTGTTCTCATCGCCAATTCTATGAAACAAATCAAAAATCTTCTCTCGTTGATTAGAGGGAACTCCTATTCCTTGGTCTTTTATTTGGATGCAAATGGAATTCCCTATCTGCTGAACAGACCAAACAATTCCTTCATTATCTTTAGAATACTTTATTGCATTTTCATGTAAATTTTGAATAACCGATGTAAAATAAAAACGATCTATCCGAATTTCTATTTTCGAATCAATATCAAAATTTGTCGACTCAGAGAAATCCAACCCCTTGATTACAGATTCAATAAATTCGCGGCAGTTCACTTTTTCTATTTCTAAATGCAGTTCGTGTTCCGCTACTTTTGAAATAAGTAAAATATTTTCAACTAGTTTCTCTAACCTTGTTTGATCTTTTATAATTTTATCAAGAATGTCATCTCTTTTCTCTTTTGAAATGTCTCTGCTCAAAATTGTTTCAGCGAATAGCTTAGAAGATGCAATAGGAGTTTTTAACTCGTGTGTAACAGACAAGATAAAGTTTTTCTTTTCTTTGGCTAACTCTAATTCTTTATTGAAAGTCTTGCGAACAAAATACACGCCAACCGCCAAAATCACAAAGAAGACCAAAGCCTCTCCAGCAATCATCATTACTTTTCGTTGAACAAAACTCTCTTCTTTAGCTACTTCTTGCGCTAATGCATAAATATGGTATGCCCACCAACTAAATTGTAACACGACATAACCTACTAATAAATAGAAAACTAGCAAGGACCTGTTATGTGCTTTGTTGGGAGTCATTAATTGCTACAAAATTAAAGGATTTTATTCAGAGAATAGATAAAACCTATTCTTTTTAAGTCCTCCTGAGTTTCGTCTTCCTTTGTCATTTGCGCATAGGTGGAAAAATCTTAAACTCTTGCAAGCTGAAATAATGTATGTTAAAATTCAGCTTGATTTTGCTGTTACAATAAGTAGGAACATATAAAATAACTTAAATCACTACTATTTCCCGATATTCATAACGAAAACACATAGCAACCTTTGGACCTTCCCTTCGTTTTGTAGGCATAAAAATATTCAATGACTAATTTAACCTCACTTTTAATTGCGGCTTTAACATTCTGTATGGGCACCTCATTTGCACAAACAAAAAATGTGTTATTTCTCGGAAATAGCTACACCGGAGTAAACAACCTTCCATTGCTAACTTACAATTTGGCTTTGTCCTTAGGAGATACTATTAATTACGATTCAAACATCCCAGGGGGATATACGTATGAAGGACATTCTACAAATACAACTTCTTTGTCTAAAGTTGCTTCAGGGGATTGGGATTTCGTGATTTTGCAAGAGCAATCACAAAAACCCTCTTTTCCTCCTTCGCAAGTTGCTACTGAGGTTTATCCATATGCGCAAATTTTAGTTGATTCTGTTAAATCCGCCAACGCATGCGCCGAACCATTGTTTTATATGACTTGGGGTAGAAAAAATGGAGATGCAAGTAATTGCGGCTTTTATCCTCCGCTTTGCACCTATGACGGAATGCAAGCAAGATTGAGAGAAAGTTATTTGGAAATGTCTATAAACAATGACTGTTCTGTTTCTCCCGTAGGAGCTGCATGGAAATACGTAAGAGATAATTATCCAACCATAGAATTATATAGTGCAGATGAAAGTCATCCCAGCATCAACGGAAGTTATTTGGCAGCTTGTGTGCATTATACTTCAATGTATCGAGAATCTCCTGTTGGAGCTTCTTTTATTTCTACAGTCAGTGCAATTGATGCAGCTATTTTACAAGAAGCAGCAGAGTTGGTTGTTTTAGACAGCTTAAGCACATGGAGAATTGGACATAACGATGTTGTGGCTAGCTTTACTTCCAATACAGTTGGTGGCAGTACTGTATTTTCTGAAACCGGAACAAACGGGACAACTTATAGTTGGGACTTAGATGACGGAAGTACAGAAACAGCAGCTTCATTTTCTTACACCTATTCAAACGATGGAGAATACAACGTAGAGCTTATAGCAACAAATGGGTGTGACTCTGATACTGTGTCACAACAAGTAACCATAAATACAACTCGAATTAGCGAAAATCAATTAGTGTTTGAAATTCGACGATTCCAAAATAAGTATACCCTACTTTTTGGAGATGCAGCAGAAAGACACTTTCAATTATACGATGTTAAAGGTTCGCTAATTCAAGAAAACAAAAAAACAAATAGCGAAATAAACATTGCCTTACCGGAGTCTGGAATGTACATCTTACATGTTGCAGAAAGTAATAAGTCGGCTGTGATCAAGCTATTTAGTTATTAATTAAACAATCTTTTAAGCTACAAGTTTGTGAATTTGAATTTATTTCTATCTTTGCCGTCCTATTTAGGTCGTCACCTTAGC
>JAQWQH010000181.1 GCA_029244805.1 Flavobacteriales bacterium | reverse complement strand
TAGTTTTTTATATCCTTGTTTAAACTTAAAAACAAACGAAATGAAAACTTTATTCTCAATTCTTGTAATACCCTTTCTTTTCTCATGTGGAGAGGAAACCATAAAAAACCTAACAACAGAAAAACCACCGGAAATACTTGTTGATATGCCCATAGCGCAACAACCCGTAAAAGGTCCAATAATAGAATTGGTTTTTTGCTTAGACGCTACAGGAAGTATGAGTGGACTAATAGCTACTGCAAAAGAAAAAATCTGGAGTATCGTCTCTGAACTTTCTCAAACGCAACCAGCTCCAAGGATTAAACTAGGAATGGTATTTTACAGAGACAGAGGTGATGCCTATATCACTAAAGTAATACCCATGACATTGGATATTGATAGTGTTTACACTGAATTATTAGCCATTCAGGCCGGTGGTGGTGGCGATACTCCAGAAAGCGTTAACCAAGCGCTACACGAAGCGGTTTCTCAAATGAATTGGACACGAGGGAACAAAGTTTACAAAACCGTTTTTCTAGTTGGCGATTGCGCTCCGCACATGGATTATAAAAATGATGTGAAATATCAAGTAACTTGTAAACTAGCTTCAGAAAAAGGAATAACATTGAATACGATTAAACTGGGTACGCAATGTACAGATGCTATTTCTCATTTTAAGGCTATTGCAGAATGTTCTAATGGAGAATACCAACAACTTGGTCAACATGCTGAAGATCTTGTTATAAAAACCCCTTATGATGATAGCATCAATTATTATTCAAAACAAATAGATGCCTCAAAAATGTATTATGG
The DNA here is from genome assembly GCA_029244805.1 of Flavobacteriales bacterium. Lineage (GTDB taxonomy): Bacteria > Bacteroidota > Bacteroidia > Flavobacteriales_D > Parvicellaceae > CALSMU01. Next base: position 3,271 of record JAQWQH010000181.1, on the reverse strand, counting down.
TAGTAGTTCAGAACAATCATTTAATTATAGTAGAAAAAGTAAGGCAATGAAGATATATAGTGAGGCATCCTCCTCTGCAAACACTGACCGTGCGAAATACAACATGAGCGAATCTGGACGTGACAATTGGTTTGGAAAAAAAGAATTAATAAATGATCTTATTGCAAACAAAATAAGTCTGGATTCTATTTCAGAGGATGAACTACCAGCTGAAATAAAAAAAATAAAAAAAGCAAATCGGAAGCAATATGTCCTTGACAAAAAAAAGAATAGAGACAATAACCTAATTCAATTGAAAGGTTTAAACCTAAAGAAAGCAGAATACATAAAAGCTGAAATTGCTAAAAATCCAGCTGCTATATCTTTTAGTGGTGAGATTATTATCACAATGAAAGAGCAAGCCAAAGAAAACGGCGTAATAATTGGAAAATAAAAGGAAACGCTTATTGTAAAGACAAAGGCTGTCTTTTATTCCGAATGCTATCGGAAGGGGCAGCCTTTTATTTTACCCATGTATGGTTTCTTGTTTCCCATACTTTTTGATAATTTCCCCCTCAAATTCTATTAATGATTTCCACTGCTTATCCACATCTATTCCCTCTCCATACTTGCGTGCAAACCCCAAAAACAACGTATAGTGTCCAGCTTCGCAAACCATTAAATCGTGATAAAACTTAGCAAGTTTTTCATCTTTTATATTTTCAGAGAGTGTTTTGAATCGTTCGCAGCTTCTTGCCTCAATCATTGCTGATATCAAAAGCCGATCAATTAGGCTTTGCTGACGGTTTCCTCCTTTCATTTTGAATTTAAATAACTCATTGACATAACTATCTTTGCGCTCACGACCCAATTTCAAACCTCTTTCTTTAATGATCTCATGCACCATTTTAAAATGAGAAAGTTCTTCTTGTGCTAAAGCTAATAAGTCCGTAACCAGGTCTTCTTTATCGGAATTTAAAGAAATTATGGTAATTGCATTGGTGGCAGCTTTTTGCTCACACCAAGCATGGTCTGTCAATATTTCCTCAATATTATCCTCTACGATATTCACCCACCGTGGGTCTGTTTGTAATTTCAATCCTAGCATAAGTAATTCACTTGAACAATAAAATTAATATATTAATTGGTATTGCTAATTATTGACTTTAAAAATAACGTTACCCAAAGACTTTTCCTATTCTGCGAAGTTTATACGATTAACTTATTTTTTGCCAGTTTTCTTAATTAAAGCTCAACACAAATAAAACCATAAAAAAATAATGTACTTTAGACATTAAACATGAAAGGCACAAATAATAGATATAAATCAGCGATGATTCCAGCCCTTTTGACGGGTATGATTACAAATCTATACGCAACTGGCACTTTTATTTATATCAGAGAATTTATTGCCATTATTTCCCCAATTTCCGGATTCTTTATCTTTCTAATTTGTTTTTGGCTTCTAAAATCAGATAAAATAAATGCCAAAACCTCCTTTTTACTATCGGGTTATGTAGTGGCTATAGAGGTCTCTATTCATACATTCTTGATTGGATGGAATAGTGGACATTTCTATTTTTTATTTTTATTACCAACGGTTTTTTTGTTGAACACCAATTGGAAAATTTGGATAACCATCGTTTTTAATGGATCTATAATTACCTTACTCGTTCTGCTATGGTGGATTTTCCAAGATGGACATTCTTTATATTATCTAGAATCAAACGTCGAGAACACCATAAGCCTTATAAACTTGGCAAGTACTGGATTAATAATCATTGTAATAATGATATATTTTAGTAGAACTATAAATAAAAAAGATGAAGCCTTAGTGATGGTAAATGAAGCTTTGGAAGGTCAAAATAAAGAAATTTTTTCCCAACATCAATATCAACAAATACTCCTAAAAGAAATTCATCATAGAGTAAAAAACAATCTGCAAATCATTTCATCATTATTGTCGCTCCAAAGCAATGCAATAGAAGACAATGATGTTTCTCAAGTACTAGATGAAAGTAGAAGAAGAATAGAAGCCATAGCTTTGATTCATGAAAAACTCTACCAAGGAGATAAAATTGACCGAGTAGATTTCAAATCCTACTTAATGGAAATTATGCGTTCTCAACAAAAGGTAAATCCCGACTTAAAATGTGAAATTACCGCAAAGGAGGTCGCATTTAAATTAGATATAGCGGTTCCTCTTGGTTTAATTATATCTGAAATGATTGTAAACTCGGTAAAACATGCATTCAAGGAAATTGAAAATCCTGAATTAAAAGTAGTTTTAAAAAAGAACAAGCAAACGATTGAGTTAATAATTAAAGATAATGGAATTGGTCTTCCCGAGAACTTCAGTCTCGAGCAGCCTATTTCTTTGGGCACAGAAATCATTCAAGCATTAACCACTCAAATTGAGGCAAAGATCAAGTATGAAAATGATAATGGAGCCAAGTTTACAATAAAATTTCAGGAGTGATACATATTAATTATGTCTTAATAGCTAATTATTGCATCAGAATATAGCTAGTAAGTCCCCGTATAATCAAACCTTAAATCACTTAAGCTATTATCACATTTAATTTACTTAAAATTTTGAATACCTTTGATTAGCTACAGAAAACAGATGAACAAGAGTAAAACAGAAATTAAAATAAGAGGCTATCATTTAGATGCTTACCAACATGTTAATAACGCCAGGTATCTAGAACTTTTGGAAGAAGCTAGATGGTGCCATTACGAGGATTATCCACCTACATATCTGCAAGAAAAAGGTTGGGGTTTTATAATCGTTAATATCAACATCAACTTTAAAAACTCAGCTGTATTAGGAGACACTTTAGTAATACATTCTGAATTAGTTAAAGTTGGAAAAACAAGTCTTACAATTCATCAAGAAGCTTTTATTAAAGGAACGGAAAGGAAATCAATTGAAGCAGACATCACTTTTGTTATGATGGACTTAAAAACACAAAAATTGATACCTATAGAAGGTGAGATAAAGAATATGCTAACAGGATGAATTCCAAAATGCAATGGATTAACCGAAATCAAAGAGAGAACTAATTAATAGATTTTCATTCGGTAAGGAAATTTTAACTAATTTAAAGTTGGTACTCATCTATATTAAATTTCATTATAAATTAATTGAGTTTCTCTCTCTACAATGAACACGATTAAATCAGGTCTTGGTATTAAATGAATCGATGATTACTTCAAGTTCATTGCTATATTTTTTATATATATTACACTCTTTGCTTCTTACATTCCCAATGAAATTAATTTTCCCTTC
>JAQWQH010000175.1 GCA_029244805.1 Flavobacteriales bacterium | reverse complement strand
CAATCCAAAATGCGATTATTACGCCTAGTCCAATTATTATCCATATTGGGTTTATACTATTCATTTGTTTGAGTTTTTTTAAAAGTAATGTATGTAAATATAGGAAATTTCTTTACAATGTTTGTCCTAATGATTTTCTCGAGTAGAGAGTTTCTGAAAATTAAACGGTTAAATATTTTTAACAAAATCTAGAAAAACTTTTTTATGTAATTCAAGGTCCATGTTATCAGAAAGAGCTACCCGTGCGATGTAATCTTTGTCGCCTTCTTTGGTCGTTCCTTGAGTAGATGTGGCTGGTATAGTCCAATAACACCCTTTTAGTTGACCATAACTAACGCAGTACTTGCTTTCTTTGGGAATTTTGCTAATCATCAAATTGATTAATTTCAAATTCAATTCTCTTTTATAATTTTCTCTTTCTTCATGATTATCGCCTTTAGTAGGCAGATCTAAAGAAAAAACAGAGGGTGTAAAACTTTGTGCAGCTAGTTCTTCAGAAACAAAATTAATTTTAGCAGTTGGTAAAGTTTCTTTGATGAAGTTTACAAAAGCGCGGGTGTTTTTATAAGCATCACTAATTCTTTGTAGCATTGAAGGCAGTTGCTTGGCTAATATTTCATATTGAAAGTCGGTAGCTTCGTTGTCACATAGCTCCAGATGCAATTCAATTTTATCCAGTAAAGCAGTAGTTTTTTTATTCCCTACACAATAACCAGCAGTGCATTGCCCTCCACTTGGGAATTTAGACCCACTAGCATAAGAAATGGTTCGTACTTGAGAGAGTATTTTATCCTCACCTAGAAAAAGCACATTGGGACAAAAAGTTTGGTCCAAAATAAAAACGGGATCCACAGCCACTTCTCTATTTGATGTAGTTCGTAATTTGGTTAAAACATTCCTTAATTGGTCAAGATCTGGAACTTCAACTCTAGGATTAGTTGGAATTTCAGCGATTATATAGGGTATGGCATCTTCTTTAGCGATTTTTTCTAAAACGATTTCAATGCTTTGAACCATGTCATGGTCACCATCTACAGGTAAATCTACCACTTCAACATTGTCAATACAAGCTGCAACACGTCTTGCTTGGTCGTTGGTTCCACCGTAACAATTGGGCGGAACCACAAATTTTATCGCCTTACCTTTGTGGTTTTCTTTTGCATAATCTATCAGGCCCATCATAATAGCATATTGGATAGATAGCCCACTAGAACCGACCAATGCTTTGGTATGTGCACCGGTAATTTCTTTAATAGCTGCTATAGTAGCTGCTTTGTCAATCGTCACATTAGTGCCACGGGCAGCATCAGAAGATGGGGTTGCTAAGCCTTTTAATGCGGAAAGTGCATTAATCGGGGTCATTGCAATGGTTTCTCTTCTTCTAACGTGTTGTACTTCGGATATGTAGCTTTCATTTTCTTGACCGTTTACCAATAAGATACTTCCAAAATCTGCATTTAAGTTGAGAAAGAAATCAACATTTTCATTGGTGTCAAAAGTACAAATATCAACATGTTGTGAAATGAAAATATTGCTACCGTCAAAGGCTAAAATATCTGATGCCTTGTTCACTCGTATCAATTCAAAATTGTAACCGTACACATCCTTGGTTAGTTTTTCGTTGAAAAAATACGGGATTGTTCCTGTGTAAGCGATTTGCGTGTTTCTGTTTGCGAGTAAGTTTTTTCTTAAAATAGCTAAAATAGGTGTTGTCTTAGACGAAAAGCTGATTACATTTTCTGCCTTGGTATTATGTAAGTTCGCAATTGCCCATTCTAAGACGCAGGACAACGGGTGGCCCAGTCGTATATAGTCATATGCAGTGGGCAATTCATTGAGCGCGGACGGTTCAGAATTATTATCGTTATAAAGCTTTTCAAATTGGTCTAAAAACTCAATTTTGGCCAAACTTTCATCGTAAATATCTAATCGATGTGTTGTTAAGTTTAGCCAGTCAGTTGGCATATTTTTTAACACCTCTTTAATATAATTTAGCATTTTATCGTTTTGCATAATTTTCGCCATTAAATATGGGCGGCAATATACATTAATTAGTTTTTTTTAAAAGGAATCCCCGCTATTTTGTTGCATTCTTTTGATTATTTTCCATTCCGATAAATCTTGTTGTTTTGAGAATTTCACCTACAAAAAAAGCCTATCATAGATAGGCTTTTTCATACAAATATGTTAAAGTAATTTATTAAACTACTTTAACATTTACTGCGCTTAATCCTTTAGGACCTTCTTCGATATCGAAGTTTACTTTGTCTCCTTCGTTGATTTCATCAACTAGACCATTTGCATGTACAAATACATCTTTGTCTCCTTCTTCTGGAATGATGAATCCAAATCCTTTGGAATTATTGAAAAATTTTACGGTTCCGTTACTCATGATAATTAATTATAAATTTAGCTGCAAATATATACTTTTTATTACAGATCATACAACTGTGAAGTCATGAACGCAGCCTTTGCATAAATCAATGGAGTATTTTTTGAAGTTTTGGTTTCAGATTTACTTGAAGTATTTCCTTGTATAGTAAACCGAGGTTCTTTGGTGATAATTCACTATCGAGATGACTCCGCCAGGTCAATAATTGGATCGTAAAATATGTAACCTTTTAAGGATTGCTTCTTTATTTTCGAATGAAAAGGAACAGTGTTCAGTCTAGTCCAACTTTAAAACGGCTAAAAATGCTTCTTGCGGAACTTCTACACTCCCCACTTGACGCATTCGCTTTTTACCTTTTTTCTGTTTTTCTAAAAGCTTTCTTTTACGGGAAATATCTCCACCATAACATTTTGCAGTAACGTCTTTACGCAAGGCTTTAATCGTTTCTCTCGAAACTATTTTAGCCCCAATTGCTGCTTGAATAGGGATTTCAAATTGCTGACGTGGTATAAGCTCTCTTAATTTAGTGCATATTTTTTTACCTAAAGAATACGCATTACTTCTGTGCACTAATGCTGATAATGCGTCTACTTGATCCGAATTAAGAAGAATATCTAATTTAATTAAATCAGATTTTCTGTACCCAATTGGATGATAATCAAAAGAAGCATAACCTTTAGAAACGGTTTTTAATTTATCATAAAAATCAAAGACAACTTCTGCCAATGGCATGTCAAAACTAATTTCAACTCTATTTTGGGTAAGATAAACTTGGTTGGTTAGTTCTCCTCTTTTCTCAATGCACAAACTCATGATTTGTCCAACGTAATCGGATTTTGTAATAACCTGAGCTTTAATGTAGGGCTCTTCAATATAGTTTAGTTTTGTTTGTTCAGGTAAATCGGAAGGGTTATTAATTACAAGTAGCTCATCATTTTTGTTTAAATATGCTTTGTAAGAAACGTTAGGGACAGTTGTAATAACCGTCATGTTGAATTCTCTTTCCAATCTTTCTTGAATGATTTCCATGTGAAGCATTCCTAAGAAACCACAGCGAAAACCAAATCCTAATGCTGCAGAGCTTTCTGGTTCAAACACCAATGAAGCATCATTTAACTGTAATTTTCCCATAGACGATCGAAGCTCCTCAAAATCATCCGTGTCTACAGGGTAAATTCCCGCAAAAACCATTGGTTTTACATCTTCAAATCCTTGAACAACATCTTGACACTGATTATTCGTTAGAGTGATTGTATCACCCACTTTAACTTCAGCCGCTTTTTTAATGCCGCTAATTAAGTATCCAACATCTCCTGCTTTTACGACTTCGCGTGGTTCCATATCCATTCTTAGAATACCAACTTCATCTGCATTGTAATCTTTTTCTGTATTTACAAATCGTATTCGATCTGCTTTTGAAATTTGTCCATCAAGAACTCTGTAATAGGCAATTATTCCTCGAAATGAGTTGTACACTGAATCAAAAATCATTGCCCTAAGCGGGGCATTTATGTCTCCTTTCGGCGCAGGAACCTTCTCTACAATTGCTCTCAAAATAGCATCAACTCCTAAACCTGTTTTACCACTTGCTGGGATAATGTCAGATTGGTCGCAACCAATTAATTCAATTATCTGGTCCGATACGACTTCTGGGTTAGCACTATCTAGGTCCATTTTGTTCAATATTGGAATAATTTCCAAATCATTCTCAATAGCTAAGTAAAGATTCGAGATTGTTTGCGCTTCAATTCCTTGGGAAGCATCAACAATTAACAGAGCTCCTTCGCAAGCAGCAATGGAACGGGAAACTTCGTATGAAAAGTCTACGTGCCCCGGAGTGTCAATTAAATTTAAAACATAGTTTTGACCATCTTGCTTATAGTCCATCTGAATGGCATGGCTTTTTATTGTGATTCCACGCTCGCGTTCGATATCCATATCGTCAAGCGCTTGGGCCTGCATATCTCTATCTTCGATGGTGCCTGTGGTTTGTAACAACCTATCAGCTAGGGTGCTTTTACCGTGGTCAATATGCGCAATGATGCAAAAATTTCGAATATTCTTCATTTCTTTCTCTAAATAAGCATTGCAAAAGTAGTGAAAAACTTCGGTAATTTTCGTTCAATAGAGATGCGGAACAAAGGGAATTGTGAAATAATTATCTTTTCTCGTCTTTGGAGTATATATTTGCATCCCTATTAGACATAATGAAAGTAACTGATTACATCAAAAACGCTAACGAAACTTTATTTTCGTTCGAAATTATACCACCGTTAAAAGGTAAAGGAATTGAGAATTTATACGAAGGAATTGATCCATTGATGGAGTTTAACCCTCCGTTTATCAATGTCACTTATCACAGAGAAGAATTCATCTATAAAAATATGGGAGATGGATTGTTGAAAAAAATATCCATAAAAAAGCGTCCAGGAACTGTTGGTATTTGTGCAGCAATTATGCATAAATATAAAGTGGATGCCATTCCCCATTTAATTTGTGGAGGGTTTAATTTAGAAGATACAGAAAATGCATTAATTGATTTACAATTTTTAGGCGTTGATAATATTTTGGCTTTAAGAGGAGACCCAATTAAATCGGAGTCGGTTTTTACACCCAGTTCCGGTGGACATCATTATGCTTCTGAATTAATTGGTCAGATTTCAAAAATGAATGAGGGAAAGTATTTAGATGATGAACGTCAGAATGCACCAACTAATTTTTGTATTGGTGCTGCAGGTTATCCTGAAAAACATTTTGAAGCCATGAACTTGAATTCAGATATGAAGCATTTGAAGGAAAAAGTGGATGCTGGAGCTGAGTTTATTGTGACACAGATGTTTTATGATAATGCAAAATACTTTGATTTTGTTGATAAATGTAGAACTGTTGGAATTGATGTTCCAATTATTCCCGGGTTAAAGCCAATTACCACATTAAAGCATACAACTTTTTTGCCTAAGTTTTTCCATATTGATTTGCCAGAAACACTTTCTAATGAGTTAGAAAAATGTAAAACCAATGCAGATGTAAGAAAAGTTGGAATAGAATGGGGTATAGAACAAGCAAAAGAACTAAAATCAAAAGGTGCTCCAGTATTGCATTTTTATACAATGAATAAAAGCACGGCGGTTAAAGAAATTGCATCAGCTGTCTTTTAATGTGCTGATTACGTGTAACTTTGTGTCATGACAAAAGTAATATCATTTATAAGTAGAAAAGGGGGCTCTGGTAAAACTACCAATGCTGTCAACTTGGCTACAACTCTACAAAGTCGTAGAAAAAAAGTGATGTTGGTAGAGACTGACACAAATTATACGCTTAATTCTCTTCGTAAATTGGAACTCTTTAAAAAAAAGATTACCACAGATAATAACTTTCCAATTTTTGGATCAGAAGATAATCGTGTTGCTTCAGAAATTGAAATTCTTAGAAAAAGAAAGGATTTTGATTACATAATAATTGATAGCGCCGGAAAAACTACAGATCAAGGAATTCGAGAGTTGTGCTTGGAAAGTGATATGGTTATTATTACCACTAGTTTAACACAAAATGATTTATTAGTAGCCTATCAAACAGTTAAAGATTTACTCCCTGCAAAAGATATTAAACCAGACCTTAAGTTATATATACTTCCAAACAGAATTCACAGTCATACCAGAATGCGAACGGTTAGGGAGGTTCTAAAACATTTAAATGCTGATCTGATTGATACCTACGTGCCGCAACGAAAGTTATATACAAGTCCAAGCACAATAAAGCCTGAGAAAAGATATCGATCGGTAGCAACGCAAATCATTAAACATTTGAACGAGTAGTCATGGCAAAAAAAAACACACTCACGGACCTTTCTGATTACCTGAATCAAAATCCAAATGAAATTGATTTAAGTAAAACCGCAACGAAAGAAGATTTTATTAACCGAAAACCAAACTCTCTTGTGGATGTTCCAAAAATTAAAACAGAAACTAAATTAAACGCAAGTTTGTCTGAGGTTTCAATAGCGGAAATTGCTGCTTATTTGCATGAAAAAGCAAAGGAGGAAAATGTTAGTTTTGCTGAGCTGTGGATGAAAATTATCGATGAAGGAGCAAAAATAGACCCTTTGCTAAAAAACGCATCTGCATTGCAAACAATTCGAAGTATTCGTAAAACATCTTTCAATGTTGTGTTAGAGGGAATTAGTCAGGCGATAAAAAATAAGAAGTAATAATTTGTGT
>JAQWQH010000170.1 GCA_029244805.1 Flavobacteriales bacterium | reverse complement strand
AATAAATTAATTCTATTTTTTGACTTTAAGTGGCTGGATGTGGCTTCATACTCATATTCCAACAAATCCCAGTTACCTCGTTCCATATGAATACAAAGATTCAATATTCTGGCAATTCCATAAGTATCTTGTTTCAAGTCTTTTTGGGCATTATTTAAAAAATAATTTATTCTTTGAAGTGCTTGTTTTGGCTTTCTATTACCCAGATAAGCTGCAACAGAATAAAAAGACATAAGTGTAAATTCATTGTACATTATGTTCTTTGTATCAACAATGTTCTTTAATTTTTCAATCTCCTGTTGTTTTGTGCGAATTAAGCTACAAGCTATTTCAAACTCTTGTCGTTGAACCAATTCAATTAATTTAAGCAATACCAATAAAATTGACTGGTATTCGGTTGCATTTTTAGAAGATGACTTAAAAATCTGAAGGCTTTTATATTCCGGAACAAAAGAATCATTTTTTGTAAACAAGGATAGTAACGCATTATTTGCAAAACAGCGCACTACATTAAAATCATCAATGAACTCAACAATTTCTCTTTGTTCTTTAAAATAGTTCAGGCTATCCTCAAAATCCCCTAAAAAATAATAGCCTATTGCATTTATATATAATCTTTGCGACTCAGCTTCGTAATTCTCTAATTTAATCTTCAATTTTGGAGAATCAATAATTTCCATTAATTCGTTTTTCTCAACTTCATTTCGAACCCATTCTATTTTTTTATTCCACTTCACAATTGCCATATGCAACTCTTCAATGTCTATTGTTTGTTTAATTTGATTACTTACTTGTAACGCCGTCTTTTGATAATTATCAAAATGCTGACTCAATTGTTGTAAATTATCCTCTTCTTTAATCAATATGGCCTCATACTTACCTAAGGTAACTAACTCCGGTAAAAGTTGATTTTTTATAGCTATTTTTTTTGCCTTTACCAACGATTTTCTAGCGGCTACATTTAGCCCTTTTGCTTTCAAAATCTCGAAATCACAAATGCAATTGCGAACCTGCGCTTGTATAGAGCCAGAAGAATGATAAGCTCGTAAAGCCTCTTTTAGCTTTTCATACAAATGCTTTTTATACTGAGAAAAGTGCTTCTTACCAACTTCGATCTTCAATATTGCTTCATCATACGTATTTTGTTTTTCGATTAACTCAAACAGCCGCATATAGTTCAAAGAAACTGAACCAAACCTTTTAGCATGCTTTCTAAAATATGTTTTTTCAGTCTGATTGAGAGATTTTATCAAACCAAACAATGGCTCATTCTTCATTTAAAACATTATAATATATCATATAAAACACTATTTAAATGGGTAAATATACAAGATAATAACACAAATGAAATATTATATTTATAAACAGTAGCATTGTAAGGGGAAATATATCTAGTGACATTTGAAGAAAAATAAAACTTACATCATGAAAAAACTATTTATTCTTCCAGCACTAATCATTTCCTATTCTCAAAGCTTAACAGGACAAGACACCTTATTTTATGAAAATTTTAATGATTGGGATTACCTAGAAATCGACAGTATATTCACCAATTTCGATGAAGACAACATCTCTGACTACAATGGATTAGCCGGAGGCTGGTTCGTTGGTAATCTTGGAAATGGTGGATCAGACTCTACAGAATCAGTTGCATTAAGCTCTTCTTGGCTAGCCAATTTCCAACCAGGAACCAGAAATCACTTAAGATTACCAGCGCTATATTTACCAGACACGCTCGCAACATTTAGCTGGAGATCAGCTCCTGCACTTGGAAATTTATACCTTGATGGATATACGGTTGTAATTTCCACAGACCCCGATTTTTATTACTATGTAGGCGCATCTGATTGTGACACTTTAATGCATTTTGCACAAAACTTAAACGATGACGAACTCCAATTTTCATCTGGAATACAACATGACTCATTCGATTCTTTGGCACCAATAAACATATCGACTACAACACAGTATCCTGGAAAATTGAAAACCTGGGAAGTTTCATTAGCAGCTTATGCCGGTCAATCTGTTTACATAAGTTTTTTGCACAATTCTGACGATGACAATTTTATTGCAATAGATGACATTCTCGTTAAAGGAACTTATTCTGCTACTGGAATTAATAATTTAAATAGTAATATCTATAATATTTATCCAAACCCTACATCAAACGTTATAAATATTGACACAGACAATTCTTCAGACATAACCTCAATTGAAATCTCCAATGCAATTGGCCAAAGAATCTATCAAATCAACAACTTTAAAAAACAAATTGACATTTCAGAATTTCGATCAGGATTATACTTTTTAAGTATCGAAACATTGCGAGGGAAAACTACAAAACAAATTATAAAAGAATAAAAAATGCTGGAACTAATAGAACTGAAAAAGGAGTTGACGATAACCAACCCTTCAACAGGAGCAACAATCGAAACTTTAAGCGAAACTTCATTCTATGAAGCATCGCAATTAATTAACGAAGCAGAAAAAGCACAAATTGGCTGGGCAAAAACACCGATTAAGGAAAGAGCTCAAGTATTTTACAAATACCTTGAGTTACTTAAAAACTCCAAAGAAGAGCTCGCAAAATTAGTTCATCTTGAAAATGGAAAAACACTATCCGAATCAATAGCTGAGATAGAAAAGAGCATTGAATTAACTGAATACGCTTGCAGCTTGCCGCAAATAGCCAAAGGAGACCTATTAGAAGTTAGCAAAGGCGTTACGTGCACAACGAGCTACGAACCAATTGGTGTAGTAGCCAATATAGCTCCATTCAACTTTCCACATATGGTTCCACATTGGACAGCCCCTAATGCCCTAATGCTTGGAAATGCAGTTATTCTTAAGCCAAGTGAGCACGTACCACTAAGCGCTATAAAAATGAAAGAAATGCTTTTAAAAGCAGGCTTGCCAAAAGGGTTATTTCAAACAGTGCTAGGTGGAAAATCTATGGTGGAATTACTTTGTGAAAACCCAACAATTAAAGCGGTATCATTTGTAGGATCTACTCCAATAGCCAAAATTGTATATGCTAAAGCCTCCGCATCTCATAAACGATGTATTGCACTAGGTGGAGCTAAAAATCACTTAATCGTAATGCCAGACGCTCACCCTGAAATGACGGCAAACAATGTAATTGCTTCAATGTCCGGATGCGCAGGACAACGATGTATGGCAGCGAGTGTAATGTTGGCTGTTGGTAATTGCGACAACATTATCAATCTTATGATAACAGAAGCTACAAAGGTTATACCTAACAAAACACTAGGCGCCGTTATCTCAAAATTTGCAAAAGAGAAAATTGAAAATCACATAACCTTAGCAGAAAAACAAGGCGCTAAGATATTGGTGGACGGAAGAGGCATTACTGTTACTGGTAAAGAGAATGGATATTATGTAGGTCCAACAATAATTGACCATGTTACTTCTGAAATGACCATTGCAAAAGAAGAAATATTTGGACCAGTTATCTCGATTATAAGAACAGAATCTATTGAAGAAGCCCTTCAAATTGAAAACGACAGTGAATTTGGAAATGCAGCAGCTATTTTTACCCAATCTGGTAGGACTGCAAATGAAACCATAAAATCATTTTCAGCCGGAATGGTGGGCGTAAATGTTGGTGTTCCGGTTCCGAGAGAGCCATTCTCTTTTGCTGGATGGAACGACTCAAAGTTTGGACATGGAGACATAACGGGAGATGCTTCAATTCTATTTTGGTCAAACCTTAAAAAAACAACTACAAAATGGAATCCAGAAAGTAAAACAAATTGGATGTCTTAAAAATTATTTTATGCTACTAGAAAAAGATATTCAAACTAAAACTACAAGTCAAAAATGCTTAGACCATACTTTATTTCCATGGTCTAAGCAGCAAGATTTAAGCCCGATGGAAGTCGTAAGTGCCAATGGAAACTATTTCACGAATATTGGAGGCAAAACATTCCTTGATTTTTCATCGCAATTGGTAAACATGAACTTTGGACACAACCACCCAAAGATGAAAGATGCGGTAGCCAATCAAATGAATGATTTTTCATTCATTTTCCCTGGAGCAGCGACAAAAATAAAAGCGGAGCTAGGCAAGCATTTATCTAGGATAGCACCAAAAAATTTAAATAAAGTATTCTATACGCTAAGTGGCGCTGAAGCAAATGAAAATGCCATTAAAATGGCCAGAATATATTCTGGTAAAAGTAAAATAATCACACTCTACCAATCATACCACGGTGCCACTTATGGTGCAATTTCTGCTAGTGGTGACCCTAGGAGACATCCAATTGAAAATAGTTCAATGCCCAATATAGTAAGAGTTGAAAATCCCTACTCATACAGATGTCCATGGGGCACTTCCTCTGAAAACGAATGCTGTGAGAAAGCTCTTGAACACCTAGAAAGAGTTATCCAGTATGAAGGACCCGAGAACATCGCTGCCATGCTTCTGGAAGGAGAATCTGGAACTTCAGGCTGTATCAAATACCCAAAAAACTATTGGAAAGGAGTTATTGCTCTATCCAAAAAATACAAATTTCTTACAATTTCGGACGAAGTAATGTCTGGTTTTGGCAGAACAGGAGAATGGTTTGCTGTGCAATACCACGGTGTAACCCCAGACATGATTACCATGGCAAAAGGCTTAACAGGTGGATACTTACCATTAGGAGGTATACTTGTAGACGATGCAGTTGCTTCTCATTTCCAGACAAACAATTTACCTTTAGGACTAACGAATGCTGCGCATCCATTATGTTTAGCTGCAGCCAAACAAGCTCTTGAAATCTATGAAGAAGAAGACCTTATCAACAAAGCTAAGCAGACTGGAAATTATCTTCATGAAAAGCTTCTTATACTGCAGTCGAAACATAAATGCTTAGGAGATATTCGCTTAACTGGATTGCTTGGGTGCTTGGAACTAGTTAAGAATAAGACAACAAAAAAACCCATGGCCCCATTTAATGCTAAACCAGATCAAATGAATGAAATGAACATGGTTAAAAATATATTGCTAGAAAACGGTATCTTCACTTTAGTCCGCTGGAATTTTATTTTTCTAGCTCCACCACTAACAATAACCAAACAGGAGATAGACAAGGCGCTAAGCGCAATTTCAGAAGCATTATCTGAAGTAAATAAAACATGTGACTAAATAATGATTAAAGAACTTTCTATATCGGATTACATTAACAAAAATAAATTGAATTTTGAATCTGAATTGATTCAATTTCTTTCAATACCCTCTGTTAGCGCCGACCCTAAAAGAAGTTCAAAAGTACTGGAAGCAGCTACCTTCGTAAAAAACACTTTACAAAGTGCAGGGGCAGATAAAGTAGAAGTCATGGAAACCAATGGGTTACCGATTGTTTACGGAGAAAGTTTTATACAACAAAATTACCCTACTTTACTAATCTATGGACATTACGACGTCCAGCCGGAAGACCCAATTGAGCTTTGGAACACAGACCCTTTTAAACCAAAAGTAATAGATGGAAAAATTTATGCTAGAGGAGCCTGTGATGATAAAGCGCAAATGATGATACCCATAAAAGCTTTCGAATTTTTAAACCAAACCAAACAACAAAAATATAACATCAAGTTCCTGTTTGAAGGTGAAGAAGAAATTGGCTCCGTTTCTTTGCAAGCTTTTATTTCAGAAAACAAAAGATTATTAGATGCAGACATTGCCTTGATCGTTGACACTTTTTTATATAATAGAAATACTCCTGTAATTGTATATGGCGTTAAAGGTGCCGCAATGATGGACATTGAAATTTACGGACCTGAAAAAGACATTCACTCCGGACTATATAGTGGAATTGTCAAAAATCCTGCAGAAGAACTTTCCAAGATCCTAGGTTCAATTAAGGATAAAAATGGCAAAATATTAATTAAAGGATTTTACAATGACATCACCCCCCCATCTTTAGCTGATATAAAAAAAATAAAAGAATGGGCCTCAATTTCTAAACAAGACTTAAATAACCTCCAAATACAATCTTATGAGCCTACTTTAGAAATTAATGGGATTAATTCGGGATATAATGGAGAAGGCGTCAAAACAATTATTCCCGCTATGGCTTCAGCTAAAATATCTATACGCACAGCAGCAGGACAAAATCCAAATAAATTATTAGCATTTTTAGATTCTCATATCAGAAAACAACTAAGAAAAAAAGATTTTACACTAGTTATTCATTCACAAGTTGGGTGTTCCGCAGCCGTCATGGACATTAGTCATCGTATTTTTAAAGTAGCCGAGAAAGCTTGTGAATTAAATTTTAAAAATA
>JAQWQH010000162.1 GCA_029244805.1 Flavobacteriales bacterium | reverse complement strand
ATATAATGAAACAAACATCTTCTTAAAAACGCATCCGGTAGTTCTTTTTCATTGTTTGATGTAATAATTATTATTGGGCGTACTTTCGCTTTTATTGTCTTTTTTAGTTCATAACAATAGAATTCCATTTTATCCAATTCTTGCAATAAATCATTCGGAAACTCAATGTCAGCTTTATCTATCTCATCAATTAACAAGATTACTTGCTCCTCACTTTCGAATGCTTTCCAAAGTTTACCTTTAACGATATAGTTTTTGATGTCATTTACTTTTTCATCGCCTAATTGAGAATCTCGTAATCTAGAAACAGCATCATATTCGTATAAACCTTGTTGGGCAGTTGTGGTAGATTTTACATTCCAAGAAATTAACTTTTTATCTAACGATTCGGCTATTTCTTCTGCTAATAAAGTTTTTCCTGTTCCGGGTTCTCCTTTAACAATTAGGGGCTTTTGTAAAGCTATGGAAGCGTTAACCGCAATTTTTAATCCGTCAGAGGCAATGTAAGTATTTGTGCTTTTAAAATTCATAACAATATTAGATTATCTCTATAAAACATAAAACCCCACAACAAGTTATTGAAGCAGGGCTTTAAAAAATTTATAGAATTTTATTTTTTAAAATTACCAGCTACAATTAGGTCTTTGGTGCCGTGTCCCCAAGAATAAAAACCTTCACCAGATTTGACTCCTAATTTCCCTGCAGTAACCATATTTACTAGTAATGGGCATGGTGCGTATTTAGAATTTCCATATCCATCTTGCAATACTTTAAGAATTGCTAAACAAACATCTAAACCAATAAAGTCAGCTAATTGCAATGGTCCCATTGGGTGAGCCATTCCTAATTTCATGACAGTGTCTATTTCTTCAACTCCAGCAGTTCCTTCATGCAAAGTTATGATAGCTTCGTTAATCATTGGCATTAAGATTTTATTGGCAACAAACCCGGGGTAATCATTGACTTCGGTAGGAAGCTTTTTTAAGCTTTTAGAAGTCTCCATGATAGTGTTGGTTACATCATCTGAGGTAGAGTATCCTCTAATTATTTCTACCAATTTCATTACCGGAACAGGGTTCATAAAGTGCATTCCAATAACTTTATCAGGGCGAGAAGTTACAGCCGCAATTTTAGTAATAGAAATGGAAGATGTGTTTGTAGATAAAATTGCATCCTCCGGAGCATATTGATCCATTTCTTTGAATATTTTTAATTTCAAATCCACATTTTCCGTAGCTGCTTCAACGACTAGATCTGCATTTTTTACACCTGTTTCAATACTTGTGTATGTAGTAATATTATTAAGTGTAGAAGTTTTATCTTCCTCTGAGATTTTTTCTCTTTTAACCATTCGATCAAGGTTTTTTGTAATAGTAGTAATAGCTCTATCCAAAGAATCTTGCGCTACATCAACTAATGAAACCGAATAATTATTTTGAGCAAATACATGCGCAATTCCATTGCCCATTGTTCCAGCTCCAATGACTGTTATATTTTTCATGAAAATTAATTTAAATTTTAGATTGGCTAAGATAGGGAATTGGTAGGATTGAAATATAATTAGGGTTACATTAATTCGTTTAATATACAATTAGATGAATAATAAACTTCTACTTTCCAGCTCCTTTTAACACTGTTAGTACGGTGTAAATCAGTATTTTGAAATCTAGTGCAAGCGACATGTTTTCTATGTAAAGTACATCGTACTTTAGTCGGTCAACCATCTGATCTACATTTTCAGCGTAACCATACTTAACCTGTCCCCAAGAAGTAATTCCTGGTTTTACTTTTTGCAAATGTTTATAGTGCGGAGCAACTTCCATTATTTTATCAATGTAGAATTGTCGTTCAGGTCGGGGTCCTACTATTGCCATATCTCCTTTTAGGACATTGAAAAACTGTGGGACTTCATCCAATCGAGATTTTCTTAAAAACCTGCCAATAGGAGTTATTCTAGAATCACTTGAACTAGAAAGTTGAGGTCCATTTTTTTCAGAGTCCGAGTACATTGATCTGAATTTATATATATAAAATGGTAGCCCATCTATTCCTATTCTTTCTTGTTTAAATATTATTGGTCCTTTGGAAGAAGTCTTTACTAGGATGGATAAAATAATTAAAATTGGACTTAAGAGAATTAATGCAATGATTGAGGCAGATAAATCCATCAAACGTTTTAATGTTATTTGCCATTGCGGCATTATTTCTTGGTTGACTTCAATTAATAAGGCTCCAAATAAAGCTGTCATTTTAACGGATCCTGTAAGAATATTATATGTATCAGGAATTAATTTTATTGAAACATTACAGTCACTCAAATCGTCTATAATTCGTTTCAAGTTTTCATGCTCTGAAGATTCGATTGCTACAATTACCTCTTCAATTTGTTCCGCTTTGATGACGGCCTTGATATTTTCATATTTACCGAAATAGTTAATGGGAGTATCTAATAAGACTCTGTCAATGCCATTGGTGCTTACGAAACCCTTAAAGTCATAACCAGGATTTGCTCTAAGCGATTTAATTTCATTATAAATCCCAAGTGCATTTTCATTGCCACCAACTATCAAGGTAGGGAATCCAATTTTTCCATAATGTATTTTTCGCACGGTAGCAGAAGTAATGATTAACCGAGGCAGCAATGTGCAGGTAAAATGAAACCCAAAAAGTGCAATCAACAACTTGTAGTAATCTTTGTATTGGTTAATTTCATCATCAAGAAGTAAAACAAAAAACAAGATTAAGCATCCGATAGCAGATATCATTAGAGTTTGTCCGGTTTCCTTCAAACGGTATTTTCTGAATATATTTTTGTAACTACCTATAGATGCATAAAGAATAATCCAATAAGTAGGCACCATTACTAATCCATAATAAAAATTATCACTAGTTGTAAATACAGATTGTTCAATGCTTGTTTTACGAAAATAATAAAATGCTACCCAAGCTAACAAGGACATAAAAATGTCGGAAAGGATATACTTTGTTACCTGTAGCTTTCTATTCATTATTGATTGTAAATAACTTTAATATTGTCTATGAAGATTTCAATCCCATCTTTAGCATCCGGATTCAGTGCCTGAATATAGAGGTCAAAGTCTGTTGCGGATGGAAAGAAATTCGTTCCATCCGGTATATAAACATATGTTTTATTCCATTGTGAAATGCCATTATCATCATCAGTAGGGTAAAATGTGACTAGCGGCATCGATTGGTAACTTGGAACAGAGTTGTCCTTATGCAGCAATCCAATGTAGAATTCGTGGTTACATTTGTAATCAAACTCTATGTATGCTGGAATGTCTAATTGTTTTGGAAAATTATTAAAGTTCAATTCATTTGTTCTCATTTCAGAAGAGAAATTGTCTGCATCCATAAAAATTGCGCCGGCATTTCCTTCAATAAGGTCAGTGTATGGAGGGCTTGATACAACAATCATGGAGGTGTCACTCGTTGAATGATTGAATAATTTAATTCCTGGATCTTCGAAGTCTTCAACCCAGATACTAAGACCACTTTTATATTCAATAGATGGATTAACTGGAATAATTGAATCTTGAATAAGCTCCATGTTGGCCTCATGCACAGTGTAAAAAGGGTAAATAACTCGAAAGCCAGATGCTCCATTTTTTTTAATCCCAGGATACAAACTTACTTTATGGCTTCCTTTATAGTGCAATGGGATCGTAGCAGGAAGTTCCCACATACCGGCTAAGTTATCATCTACATAAACCCATACATCTGTAATTTTGTTGCTGCTAGAACCCTGATTAGTAGATGATTGAAAATAAAAACTATCTACATAAATGAATGAAGGTATTTCTTCAGGCTTATCAATAATTTGACAGCTGTTTAGAAGTCCCAATAGGATTAAAAGTTGTATGAATACAGTTGACTTCATGTACAATAAATTTGAACGCAAAAGTAGCGTTATTATTGTTTACAGAAGTAATTAATAGATTGAATTACCATTTTTATAAACGTTCAACGATTATATAGGATTATAATTTTTTCATTATTTCATGGGCAGCTTTTAAAGCCTTGTAACCAGCATAAATTGAAACTGAAGGTGTTATTTCATTTTCGATAGCAAACACAAAGGATCTTAATTCATCTTCTATTGCATTGTTTGGTTCAATATCTTCTGAAAGAATATCTATTTGTTTTTTACCTTTTTCACCCAAATCAATAGTTACTGCGAATGGATCCTCTTTTGTAACATCATGCATTTGAATTACTTCATTTTTCTTTTCTAAAAAGTCTACAGATACATAAGCATCTTGCTGGAAAAATCTAGATTTACGCATATTTTTCATAGATATTCTACTAGCAGTTAGGTTCGCAACACAGCCATTGTCGAACTCTATTCTTGCATTCGCAATATCAGGAGTGTCACTTAAGACGGATACCCCACTGGCACTGATTGATTTAATTTCAGAATCAACCACGCTTAAAACAATATCTAAATCATGAATCATTAAATCTAGAACAACAGAAACATCTGTTCCTCTTGGATTGAATTGAGCTAACCGATGTGTTTCAATAAACATTGGGTTTTGTAAATGTTTAACACTGGCCATAAATGCAGGATTGAACCTTTCAACATGTCCAATTTGAACCTGCACATTTGCCTCCTCTGATAAACTAATCAAGGCTTTAGCTTCCTCAAGCGTATTCGTGATAGGTTTTTCGATAAACACGTGTTTGAATGAACGCACAGCAGCAGCGGCGCAATCAAAGTGAGTTATTGTTGGTGTTACAATGTCTATAATGTCGCAAGCTTCGATTAAACTCTCAACGGAAGCAAAAGGTATTATATCCATTTCTTCTTTAACTTTATTTCGAACCTCTTCACTTTGATCAAAAAAACCAATTAACTCCACAAAATTTGCACTTTGTAGAATTCTGAGATGAATTTTCCCTAAGTGTCCTGCACCAATAACTCCAATTTTTAACATAATAATTATTTATCTGAACCAAAACTAATACTTATGATAACTGTTATGCAGAAGAACTAATGTAATTATCAACACGCTTGTTTTATAAAATGAATGCTTTTAATTCTTGTTTTTTGAATTAGCGTATTATTTTTGAATAATGAAAGACACGCTAAGAGACCAGGGGAAGAGGAATTTGCTCGTTCAAGAGTTACAAGAGAAGAAAGGAATCAATAATACCAATGTATTAAAAGCTATCGGTAACGTTCCTAGGCATTTATTTTTCGATAAAGTATTTCATGATAATTTTGCTTACAAAGACGTTGCTTTTCCGATTGGAGCAGGCCAAACAATATCGCAACCATATACAGTTGCTACACAATCTTCATTACTGAAAGTAAAAAAAGGAATGAAGGTCTTGGAGGTTGGTACAGGATCGGGTTATCAAACTGCTGTTTTAATAGAGATGGGTGCTAAAGTTTATTCCATAGAACGCCAAAGAGAATTGTTCCATTCGGCTAAAGCTAATCTTTCAAAATTGAATTACAGGGCTAATTTGTTTTTTGGAGATGGTTATATCGGGAAAGAAGCTTTTGCACCATTCGATCGAATAATAGTAACATGCGGAGCACCGTTCGTTCCAAAAGAACTGATAAATCAATTGGCTCCTAATGGGATAATGGTAGTTCCTGTTGGTGAGGGAGTTAACCAAACTATGGTTCTTGTCGAGAAATCTGAAAATGGAGAGATTATAAAAACAGAGCATGGAAGTTTTAGTTTTGTTCCAATGTTAAATGATAAGCAATATTAACTTACTCGACTCGTTAAGAATTTATAAGATAAAACATAATTATGAAAAACATTAAATATTTACTAATATTCATTTCTTTCGGAATGTTGATTCAGTCTTTTTCTCAAGACAGTATCGGTAAATTATCTTTTGAAACACGCTACCAACTTCGACAGGATAGTGCATATGTGCCCAATCTCAATATACGTTATTTCTTTGCTGATAATAGTGCATTGAGAGTTGGATTGGCTTACCAATACTCTAGTATATTAAGAGAAATAAAAGAGGTAGATGGAGATGGCGTTGGAACTGTCGAGAAATTAAACGACCTGTTTGCGTTTAACATTGGATTTGAAAAGCATTTTAGAAAAAACAATGTTTCGCCGTATTTGGGTGTTGAATTACAATTTGGATTCGGAAAAAATGAAGAATATGGTTCTCGAACAGATTCTATAATATTTATAGCTGATTACAATTATTCAATAAAAAAACCAATAAGCCAGTTTGGTGTGCACGTTTTTTCAGGTGTTGATTTTTATGTGTTTGATAATTTATATGTAGGTACAGAACTTGGAATTTTGTTTTCTAGTATTTATTTCAAGACAGGAGAGTATAAAATTACAGACGAGAGTTCACTAACTGAACCGGAGATTATAACAAGTATTGCTTCTGTCAAGACCAAGACATTTGGAGTTGCTAATGTTGGTATGATAAAAGTTGGATGGAGGTTTTAATCTTTTAGAATGAATTCAACTATTGTTTCTCCAAAATGGTTAAGTGATAATATTAATAATCCTGATTTGGTAGTTTTGGATGCTAGTCAAGCTAGTGGTGAGTCAAAATCTACTAGGCACCAAATAATAGGAGCCAGACCTTTTGACATTAAAGATGTTTTTAGTGATAAGTCAAGTTCCTTTCCTAATACTTTTCCCTCGAAAAATCAATTTGAAGAAAGCTGTCAAGAATTAGGCATTAACTCTTCAAGCAAAATTATCGTTTTTGATTCTTTAGGAGTTTATTCAAGTCCTCGCGTATGGTGGATGTTTAAGGCTATGGGGCACAGAGATATAGCAGTATTAGATGGAGGTTTGCCAGAATGGGTGGCTAAGGGTTTTGATACAGAACCAATAGTGGAAAGGAAATACTCACGTGGGAACTTCAAAGCTGCGTTTCAATCAGAAATGATTCGAAGCATTGATTTCGTTAAAGAAAACTTAGATAGCAATGAGTGGTTAATTATTGATGCAAGATCTGCTGATCGATTTAATGCTTTAGTTCCTGAGCCACGAGCAGATTTAAGAAGAGGAAACATTCCTAACTCGATAAATATTCCTTTTCAGGATACTCTTGCAAATGGAAAGTTTCAATCAGTCGAAAAATTAACACTTTTATTTAAAGAAATTATTAGTGAGAATAAATCGCTAGTGTTTAGCTGTGGTTCCGGTATTACAGCCTGTGTAGTTTTGTTAGCTACAGAATTAGTTTTTAAGGGAAGTAAGTCTATTTACGACGGTTCTTGGACTGAATGGGCGCAATTAGAGAATTAATAGTCTTTTTTTAATCGGTCCATTTCACGTTTAGCATCTTTATTTTTCATGTCTTCGCGCTTATCATGTAATTTCTTTCCTTGTGCAACAGCAATATTTAATTTTGCTTTCCCTTTTTCATTGATAAAAAGGTTGATTGCCACCAATGTAAGACCTTTGTTCTTTAGCTTCTTCTCAATTTTATTAATTTCTGTTCTATTCAATAAAAGCTTCCTATCTCTTTTCGGAGAATGATTGTAATGTGTTCCGTTTTCATATTCTTGGATATACATATTCCTAAGAAATATTTCACCTTTTTCAAAAACACCATAAGACTCCATAATGCTGGCTTTGCCCAGACGAATTGATTTGATTTCTGTTCCTGTTAGTTGGATACCAGCTGTGTACTTGTCAATAAATTGATATTCAAACTTGGCTTTTTTATTTTTTATGTTAATCGCGTTACTCATTTTTCCGAAGTGTAAAAGTAACAAAAGGATCTTTATATAAATAGGTTTAAAGAACTGATTGTTTTTACATCTTAAACATCAGTGTTTTTAGTTCTAAATTCTGTCGGAATAAAAATTAGTTTGGATTTAATGGATTAACGAATATATTTTGGTTAAAATTCGAAAATTACAAGCGCAAGACCGAGTGAATTATTAATTGCATGATTTATTTCTTCTCCTTCTTAAAAAGAAATCCCAATCCGATTCGACTTAAGAACTTCTTTTCAAAATTCCAAAAGAATTTAAATTGTCCAAAAACAAACCCGACAATTGGCAGTGTCAATTGGTATATTGGAAAAATTAAAAACACCCTGAATGTCCAGTATAGAAATGGGTTCATAGTTTCAGGGCTAAGACCTAAAAAAAGTGTAATAGGTTTGGCTACCCAAGCGGCAAAAGAGCCGTTGATAGCAAACACAATACATATCAAAATAATTTGAATGTTTGATTCTATTCCCCAGCGTCTCTTTAGTCTTTCCATTGTCAATAACCTAAAATAGTCTTTATTACATCAAGCGTGAAGATATCGTTTTTTATGATTCAATTGGAAAAAACAGTTCATTTGTAAGAGAGAGAAGATTTAAAGCTATTTGATAAGGCTTTATCAAATAGCGAAAGTAAAAATTTATGATAGGGTTTATTGGATAGTTAAGTAAGTTGCTAGAGTAGGGAGGTATTCATTAAAACCCTCCAAATACAAAGAACAACTGACCAAATCCTGCAGCCATTCCCAAGAAAGCACCAATAAGTATGAGTTTTAGTTCATCTTCCTGAAAGACAGGTCGTAAAAAATCCACAAACTCGCCGGGTGAGAGAGCTTGCATTTTTGTTCTAAATATTTTTTCAAGCCCCATAGCTTCTTCGGCATACCCAAAAGCTGGTCGGACCGACGTGGGCATATTACGAATGGTTTTATCTACAATTATGTTTTTCATTTTATCATAATTTCTTTTACCCGAAACGATCGTAATTAGTGGTTTAGATATACCAACGCCGTCATCTATGGCTTTATTGGCATGACCAGCAATCATAGTTACGAACCTTTCTTTGGTTGGTCCACTAATGATTGCAGCAAATATTCGATCAAAAGTAAATATTTCATTGGCCAACATTTGTGCATATTCTGCAGAAACTTCATTTTGTCGCGTAATAAAGAGGCCTTGAAATTTCATGCCTAAAAATTTCTTGGGATGAATTGGTTCGAAAATTAATTTTAAAGCTAACCAATTGGTAGCATAGCCAACAATTAATCCAAATAAAGGTAATAACCACCATTGTTGAAAAAAATACCATACAGCCATTTGTATCAGACCAAAAGTAAAACCAAAGTATAGGCCAGAACGTTCAATGAATTTAAATTCATCTTTTCCGCAATTTAAAAAGATGTCGTTCATAAGTTGTTTGTCCTGTGTTAGTCTTTTAACAACCATATCTTTTATGTCAAAAACATCTTCTATGTTTTCCTTCACATCTTCCATTATTCCCTTCACAACGTCTGGCATATCTCTCGAGATGCGCGCATAAACCACTTTTTTAGCAGACTCAGGTATTCTTTTCCAAACTTCTGGAGATTGATCTACCATTATTTCATCCATTATCTCTTTGGATAATTTATCAAATTCTGGACGCATTTCTTCAGCAATAATTTCAGGATCAATTTGTGAAAATAATTCCTTAACATCAATTAGTTTGGTTGTCCATAAATCAACCGATATTACGGACATTTTTCTTGCCTTACTTGGAATAATTCCTTGCCAACCGAAAGGCTTTATTCCAATAAATTCAATTGGGTAAAATGTCATTTTCAAAGCAAGAATATTTGTTCCCCACCCAACAATTGCACTTGTTAGCGGAATAGAAAGGTAGAGAAATATCTCTTTATATTGTTCAAAAAACTCAAGCATTAATTTACAAAAGAAGCATACTAACCGTAATACGAAAGTTTATTTTAGTATCTTCGAGAAAATAATTCATTTATATGCGTAGGTTTTTATCCATCATAATGGTTTCAGTTTTATTTTTTGGCGCAACGTCTTGTTATAAGGTTCACCATAATTATATTGTAAAAACAGAATGGTATTTAAATGCTTTAGAATTAGACGGTGGATCGACTAATTTTATGAATGGTATTCTTCCAGATTATGCCGATGGTGCTGGGTATTATAAAATTTATATGTTGGATAATGGACTTTCAAGAGGTGAATACTATGTATACGATACATTGAATTATTTTGTTACAGGTACTTGGGACTTACTGTCGCATGATAGTATATATATTGAATTAGATGATTACGTTGAAGGAACGTTCTTTATTGAATTGGTTGACATGAAAGAAATGATATTATCCACAAATCACAATAACGTAAAGTTTTTTGGAATAGGAGATGTAAAAACTGTGGTTCGATGTTCAAAAGGAGAAGCAACTAGTCAGGCCAGCACAACTCCTTAGATTTTTTCTCAGTAGGTTCAATTGATGGAAATAAATTATTTTTTGATCAACTTACTTTAACTTAAAATACTTGCGGTATTTTTTTAAGAAGTCGCTTAAAGTCTCTGAAGGGGAGTGCATACTCCATCTACACAGCTATAGCATTTTAATTTATCTTTAAATACAGATGATTTAAAGATAGATTTATTTAAGAGCATTCTAACACATTCTTGAATTCCTTCAACAATAGAAGGATGAGGATAGATCATTTCTGCTAGCTCCTCAATACCCTTGTCCATCTTCATCAATAAAGCTACCGCCTGAATCGCGCTAGATGCATGTTCTCCGATGGCACGCATTCCAAGTATTTTCATTTCCTTATCATTGGTAACAATTATTTTAAAGAACCCTTCTGTTTTCCGCATGGCAATAGCTCTTGCAATACAGGAGTAATCAATTTTCACAACTTTTACATCAATATTGTTCTCTATACATTGCTTTTCATTCATTCCAACAGACGCTACTTCAGGTTGTAGAAACATTATTGTACTCACATTATCGTAAGAAAGAGGTACTTTTTTGCCATCGAATATTCTTTCTACCGCATGTCTTCCTTCAAGTTCTGCAATATTGTATAATGCAAGATGACCGCTTGCATCGCCACAAGCGTAAATGTTTGGTACATTAGTCTGGGTATCATCATCTCCAATATGAACCCCTCTTTTGCTCATGGATACGCCAGCATTTTCCATTTGAAGAGCATCTGAATTTAAAACCCTACCTACTGACAGTAAAGCTTTCTCTACGCGAATAACTTCTCTTTTCCCATCTGGGTATGAAAGTTCATATTCTACTTCACCATCTTTTTTTTCAAGTCTCTCCAAAGTAGCTCGATGATGAACAATAACACCATTTTTGGCCAAGTTGTTTTCAATCATTCCAGAAATATCATCATCTTCAAATGGAAGTACTTTATCAGCTCTGTCTATTAAGTGAACTTTTGTTTTCCCGAAATTCGAAAAAATAGTTGCAAATTCACACCCTATTACTCCTGCACCAACGATAACTAAACTTTTTGGAAAATCTTCAATTTCATGAATACCATCACTTGTCATGATAATTTTTTCATCAACGTCTACACCTTTCAATAAACGCGGCTTGCTACCAATTGCTATTATAGTGTTTTCAGCATATATCTGTTTCTTCTTGCCATTTTCTTTAGAAATTTCTATCACATGATTGTCTACAAATGATCCAATACCTCTTTCGTATTTAAAGGTTTTGTTCATGGATTCTGCTTCCAATAATTTTATGTGGCAGGAATATTGAAATTTTCTATCAAAAATTGCTTCGTTAACAGTCTTATTGATTTCTTCCCAGGTAACTTCCAGTTTCTTTCTACCAACTGAGACAATACTTTCATTAACTGCTTTTACCTTTTGAGAAAGTTCCCATAAAGTCTTGGATGAAAGAGCTCCTTTATAAAGTCCGGCACCACCGGCCTTTTGTTTTTCGATAAGAATAACTTTCTTTCCAAAATCAATTGCACGCATTGCAGAAGCATATCCTGCTGGTCCTGCACCTATTACACATAAATCGTATTTTTCCATAAAGCTACGTGCTCATTATTAAGATGACCAAATTAAAAATTATTTGGTACATAATCGTTTCTTACCCCTTTATTCTTAAAATGAAAGGATAATGTTGCACCGGTTACGGATGATTGATTAACATAAAATACCTTTGGCTGAACAATAATTGATAGATTATTACTACTGTCAAAATGAAGTAGATTACCTGATACATTCGCATCCACAATATTTATCAGATAAACCCCAAGTACTGCAACAATTGATAGATCCCTCCATCTAGAGTATTGGTCGGTAATGGATTTTAATTGAGAGTCTGAATATCCACTAACACTATATAAACTATTTAAATCAGTTTGTAATTCAAGTCGTTCATTTCGATAAAACGTGTAGGATTTTTGATTTTGAATTGCAAAGTATATACTGGTCCCAATACCTCCGTAGATTAAAGGTAATTTCCACCAGATCCTAGATTTAAACCCTTCAGGTTTTTTTATCTCATTATAGATTTGTCCCAAGCCAGGCAGCGCTATAGACATCATAGTAGCCGTTTTTGGAGAATGGCTAGAGTCAATACTGATATTCGTGCTGTCTTTTTGGCTATGAATTAACATAGGAAAAAGCACAACAATTGCTATATAGACAAATCGATTCACGTTATAGCTTAATTATTATGACTTTAAAAGGATTTATTAGTCTAAAAGGTCTAAAATACGTTTAAGATGTTCATCATCATCAAAAGGTATAACGATTTTCCCTTTTCCAATATTGCTTTTCGCTATTTTTATCTGACTACTAAAATGAAATGATAAATCTTCTTGGGCCTTCTTTTCCGATAAAGAGAGGTTCGAATTGCTTGATTTTTTTGACGCGACAGATTTAGTAGCCTTTGTTTTTTCTTCAATCCCTCTAACCGAAAGTTTGTTATCTAAGACATCTTTGTAAGCTGCTAATACTTCTGCTTCTGTTTTAAAAGAGAGAAGTGCCTTCGCGTGTCCCATTGTAATTTTAGCATCTCGTAAACCTGCTTGAACTGCACTTGGAAGGTTTAATAAGCGAAGGAAATTTGTTACAGCTGATCTGCTTTTACCAATGCGTTCGCTTAATTTTTCTTGTGTAAGATTACATTCATCAATTAATCGCTGATAGCTTAAGGATATTTCAATAGGGTTGAGGTCTTTACGCTGAATATTTTCAACAATAGCCATCTCCAACATGGTTTGATCATTAGCAATTCTAACATATACAGGAATTTCTTTTAGACCTGCAATTTGAGAAGCCTTGAATCTTCTCTCTCCCGATATTATTTGGTATTTGTCATATCCAATTTTTCGAACAGTAATGGGCTGTATAATACCATGCTCTTTAATAGAATTGGTTAACTCCACTAAAGCTTCTTTTTCGAAATGCGTTCTGGGTTGAAAAGGATTGGCTTCTACTTGGTGAATTAAAATGGATGCAATAGATCCAACTGAAGGAAGGTTAACCGAATCATCACTTCTTGATGAAGTTATGTCTGTATTTGCATTTTCTAATAATGCGCTTAAACCTCGACCTAGAGCTGGTTTTTTAGTGTTCATCTGCAGCAGTTTTTTCTACTTCCATTAACTGAGAAAGTGTGTTTTTTAATAAAATTTCTTTCGCTAGATTTAGATAGTTTATTGCTCCTTTGCTGCTGACATCGTGCATGATTATCGTTTCACCATGGCTAGGAGCTTCTCCAAGCGTCGTGTTTCTATGAATCAGCGTGTTGAAAACTAATTGTTGAAAATGCATTTTAACTTCTTCAACAACCTGATTAGCTAATCGTAAACGCGTGTCGTACATCGTTAGTAAAATACCTTCAATGTCTAGTTCCGGATTCAGTCTTGTTTGAACAATCTTAATTGTATTTAATAGTTTTCCCAATCCTTCTAATGCAAAATATTCACATTGTACTGGTATAATCATTGAATCCGCAGCAGTTAATGCATTTAGCGTAATTAATCCTAAAGAAGGCGAGCAGTCAATGATAATATAATCATATTCTTCCTTAATACCGGCAATAGCATTTTTCATGATATACTCTCGTTCAGGAAGGTTTATCATTTCGATTTCTGCTCCAACTAAATCAATGTGGGCAGGAAGTATGTCCAAATTTGGACTGTTTGTTTTACTAATCAATCCGGTAGGATCTTCGCCATTAATCAAGCAATTATAAATACTACTATTTACGCTCTGGATTCCTATGCCAACTCCTGAAGTAGAATTTGCCTGAGGATCAGCATCTATTATTAATGTTTTTTTATCAAGCACTCCTAAACAAGCAGCAAGGTTAATTGCCGTTGTGGTTTTTCCTACTCCACCTTTTTGATTTGCTATTGCAATAACTTTTCCCATTAACTAAATTCTTATAATGTATGATTAAACACCTATTGTTTAGATGTCATTGTAAAAATAAAAAGGATACCAATAATATTTACCAAAGTCTTAATAGTTTTATACACACTTTTCTGTTTATTGGTAGTCAGTCTGTTCGGTTATAAACATTTTTGAATTAGATTTGCGCACTTAACTGCAATCAATATCAAATAAACTAAGAGATTAGTGAATTTAAAATGAGGTGTTGTATTGTTAATAAATAAAAACATAATGACTACTGTAATTTGCGGAACAAATAGAGAGAATAGTAATAGTGCTATTATTTCAAAGGTATATGAAGAATTAATAAAAAAAGAAGGAGAACAAGTAACTGTTCTTTATTTAAAAGATTTACCTAAAAGTTTTGCTTATGATGAAATCAACGGTGCTAAATCAAATGAATTTAAGTTCGTTATTGAAAATAAAATTAAAGTAGCAAATCGTTTTGTTTTTGTCATTCCAGAATACAATGGAGGTTTTCCAGGTGTGCTAAAATCATTTATTGATTCTGTTCCTCCAGTAGAATTTTATTATAAAAAAGCAGCTTTAGTAGGAGTTTCATCGGGACATTCAGGTGCTTTACGTCCATTAGATCAATTTACAAATGTATTGCATTATCTTAAGGTTGAGGTGTTTTCGAATAAACCAAAATTATCTTCTATAGAGGCTTTGTTAGATGCGGATAAAATGAATGATGCCGATGCGTTGAAGAGATTGTCAGAACATGTAAAAACATTTTTGAAGTATTAATATGAAAATCGTAAAATCGAAATTATTGCAAATGAAAAATATACACAAAGGAGTTGGTTTAGGAAATCTGAAATTTGGAATCTACACAACTGATGTGGAAGAGGAATTGGGAAACCCATCAGAAGCTGAAAAAAACGAAGATGAAGGCGAAAACTGGCACTATGATGATTATGATATGTCTATGTCTTTTGATGCTGATTCAAGATTGGTTACTATTGCTGTAAGCGATGAGTCATATTTGTTAGAAGGTGTTAGTTTGATTGGAAAAGACCTTGATTTTGTTGAAGGACAAATTAAAGGTATGCATCTAGGGGAGTCCTTTCATGAAGAGATGTCTGAATTAGAGGAAGGCGAGATAAGTGTTCTTGGTTTTGAAGATAGTAGTATTAATATGTGGTTTGAAGATGGGATTTTAACTGAAATTCAGTTCTGGCCTTTATTCAAAAACGAGGATACGATAGTTTGGCCGGTCTAAACAATCATATAAAAAAAAATGGAGGGCATTACCCTCCATTTTTTTTTATCTGATTTGGATTAATTATAAATCGTCAAAATTAACATCAGTATATCCTTCACCACCTTTTTCAGTCTTTATTTCTTCATTTTTCTCATTAAAGCTATCACTTTTCAAATCAGGATATTCTCCAGATTCTTTAAGCTTTGAAATAGCTTCCAGTGCTTCTCTAAAACCTTCTTCGAACTTGTCAAAATCTTCTTTGTACAAAAACAGCTTATGTTTTTCAAAAAAGAATTTACCATCATCATTAAACCTTTTTTTACTTTCTGTAATGGTCAAATAAAGGTCTTTTCCCTTTGTAGATTTTACATCAAAAAAAATAAGTTCTTTTCCCTGCCCTTACAGATTTTGAAAATATTTCATCCCTGTAATTTTCTTGTTCATTTCCTTCTTCCATTATTGAATGCTAAGTGAGTTCATACTAACAAAATTAAACTTATTTGTTTAGCATCAAAAAATAAACCAATATTAATGCGTGATTATATAGTGTTTTAGCGTTGAATAAGGGACATTTGTCGAAGCAATATCTTAATTCATTTTCTCTTCAAGGAGTTGTTTTTCAAACGTCGTTGAATAATACCCTTTGTTGTTAATGAGTTCAGAATGTGTGCCTTTTTCAGAAATCAATCCTTTGTCTAACACAATTATGTAATCAGCATTTTTAATAGAAGAAATTCGATGACTTATAATTATGGAGGTTTTCTTATTCATTAGACCTTTCAAATTTGAGAGTATCGCTTCTTCCGTCTTTGTATCTACTGCTGATAAACAGTCATCAAAAATTAAAATTTCAGGATTGTTGATTATTGCTCGTGCAATCGAAATACGTTGCTTTTGGCCGCCTGACAATGTAATTCCACGTTCACCAATAACTGTGTCAAAACCGTTCTTGAATTGAACAATGTTATCATGGACTGCAGCTTGTTTGGCGGCATCTTGGACTTCTTTATTGTTCGATTTCCCTGATTTATTTCCAAAAGCTATATTGCTAGCTATTGTATCAGAAAAAAGAAAAACTTCCTGCGGAACGTAACCTATGTTGGTTCGAAGCGATTTTTTTTGAATTTGTTTGACGTTCATTCCATTAATAGACACTTCTCCAGTATTAGCGTCAAATAAGCGACAAATAAGGTTAGCCAAGGTAGATTTTCCTGAGCCTGTTTTTCCCGTAATAGCAAGGGTCTTACCTTTTTCTATTTCAAACGATATATTTTTTAATACTTCTTTATTGGTGTTGGAATATGCGAAACTAACATTATTGAAAACAATTTTTCCATTTTTGAATTTAACAGAATTCTTTCCATCGGTAATTTCCGGATTTTCTTGAAGAAATTCATTCACTCTTTTTTGCGAAGCAGCAGCGCGCTGTATCAAAGATGTTACCCATCCTATTGATGCAATTGGCCAAGTAAGCATGTTAATGTAGAAAATAAATTGTAAAATTTCACCGATGCTCAATTCATTATTTATAGACTTTAAGCCTCCAAAATAAACAATAATCACTGTACTTAATCCGATCAGAGAAACTATTACAGGGATAAAAAAGGCGTTGGTTTTAGCTAGGTTTAAAGAAGCCGTTTTATAATTTTCACTCTCTTGGTCAAATTCATTTTTGAAAAAACTTTCCCTGTTATAGGCCTTAAGAACCCTAATTCCTGAGAAAGTTTCTTGAACGAAAGTGGATAATTTTGACTGCTGAACTTGTGTTATTTCACTTTTTTTATTGATTCTGTAACTTACCTTGTAAACCAGAATAGACATAATTGGTAAAGGAATCAAAACATATAGAGTTAATAAAGGACTGATTTTTATCATGAATGAAATAACCATAACAATTAATACAGCAACATTAATTGTATACATAATAGCTTGCCCAAGGTACATTCTAACTTTACTAACATCTTCGCTTATTCTGTTCATCAGATCGCCAGTGTTATTTCGCTTGTAAAAAGACATGCTGAGTTGTTGGTATTTATCGTAGATTTCATTTTTTAAATCATATTCAATTAATCGTGACATGATAATTATCGTCTGTCTAGTTAAGAATAGAAATATTCCATTTAATAGAGCGTATAGCATGAATAGGAGTCCTAGGCTAATTGCTATTGATGCAATGTCTTCAGAAGTATGTTGTTCAATGTTGTCTAAAACATATTTAATTGAATTAGTAGCGTTTTTTAATATTTCAGGCATCAGCACCTTAAAAATGTTAGAGACAATAATAAAAAGAGTGCCCAAAAGCAGTCGTCCTTTATATTTGACCAGATACTTATTTAAGTAAGATAATTCTCTCATTTAACTCAACTCTAATTCAATGGTTAAATCCCTTTTTTTTGTAGACAAAAAATGAAAAAATAGTAACTTAATATTTTAATAAAACAAATGGTTTCTTTCACTTGTTTATGCTATTTTTGTCTTTCCTAAATTTTGAGGAACAAAAGTAATTATTCATAGCGTAATATAAGCAAAATGGAAGTGAAAGATATTTCAGGTGTGATGCCAGCGAGTTCCGGTGTATTGTCACAAATGGGCAGCATGGGGCATGAACAAGTATTATTTTGTCAGGACAAGGAAGTTGGATTAAAAGCAATAATTGCTGTTCATAATACTGTATGTGGTCCCTCTCTAGGAGGTACAAGAATGTGGAATTACGCTTCTGATGATGAAGCTATTGAAGATGTTCTTCGACTCTCTAGGGGTATGACTTATAAAAATGCAATATCTGGTCTTGATTTAGGAGGTGGAAAAGCAGTAATAATTGGTGATTCGCGAAAAGACAAATCCGAGGCTTTAATGAGAAGATTTGGTCAATTTGTTGATTCACTTGGTGGAAAATATATTACTGCAGAAGATGTTGGTATTTCTCCGCAAGATATGTCTTGGGTCTCGATGGAAACAAAGCATGTTGCTGGTTTGCCAGGAAAGAGTGGGGATCCATCTCCAGTTACTGCATATGGAGTATACATGGGTATGAAAGCTAGTGCTAAAGTTCAATTTGGATCTGACTCTTTAGCAGGAAGGAAAGTTGCTGTTCAGGGAGTAGGTCATGTAGGAGAATATTTAGTAGGATATTTACAGAAAGAAGGTGCTGAGATATTTATATCAGATATTCATGATGAAACATTAAATAGAGTATCAAAAGAATATGGCGCTAGTGTAGTTGGGTTGGATGCTATTTATGACATAGACATGGATATTTATGCTCCTTGTGCTTTAGGCGCAACTGTAAATGATGATACTTTGCGAAGGTTGAAATGTTCAATTATAGCTGGAGCTGCCAATAATCAATTGGCAAATGAACTCGTTCATGGAGAGATGGTTATTGAAAAGGGAATAATTTACGCGCCTGATTATTTAATTAATGCCGGTGGGGTAATGAATTGCGCAGGTGAAGTGTATAATATAGATAATGACAAAGTAATGTCAATGGCTGAAAATATTTACAATACAACGTTGGCGATTATTACAAAGTCAAGGGAAGAAGGAATACCATCATATTTGGCGGCTAATAAAATGGCGGAAGAGAGAATAGCAAGCTTGAAAAAGGATAAGAAATAATGTTAAACAGAAGACATTTAAGAATTAAAGTACTACAAGCGTTGTATGCATTTTCATTATCGAAAAATGAAAATTCAGTTGCTGGGGAAAAAGAATTATTGCACAGTGTTAGTAAGATGTATGATATGTATATCTACTTTTTATTAATATTCGATGATCTTTCAAATTTTGCCAATCTTCGAATAGAAGAGGCCAAAAGAAAAAGAATCCCAACAAAAGAAAATTTAAATCCAAACATGCGATTTGTTGACAATAAGTTAATAGCACAACTTAGTGTAAATAGTTCTTTGAAAAAAGCATCTGAGAAAGCATCCGCCAATTGGATAGGAGATATAGAGCAGGATATGCTTAAGAAAATGTTCATTTATTTAAGTGAGACGGATATATTTCTAGATTATATGCAGAAAGAGTCTTCTGATTATAAATCGGATAAAAATTTCATTGTTCAGTTATTTAAAAAAGAAATTTGCAACTTCGAATTGCTGCATAATTTCTTTGAAGATAGAAGTATTTACTGGCAAGATGATATGGATCATATTTGTTCAATGGTGCTCAAAACACTAAAGTCATTTGAGGAAGATACGGACGAGTTTCACTCAATATCAGATTTGTATAAAGATGATGAAAAAGACTACATCATTCAGTTGTTTCATAAATCAATAAAATTAGAGAGTGAAAATTTGAAAATGATTAATTCCTACACAAAAAATTGGGATTCAGATCGTTTGGCTAAAATGGATATTTTATTAATGAATTTAGCCATTACAGAAGCAAAAGAGTTTTCTTCTATTCCTCTAAAAGTGACATTAAACGAATACATAGAAATTTCTAAATTTTACAGTACGCCGAAAAGTAATGGCTTTATTAATGGAGTGCTGGATAAAGTGTTTATTGAGCTAAAAAACGATGGGGCAATTAAGAAGGTTGGAAGAGGTTTAATGGAATAATAACAAAAATGAGAGGATTCATAATAATTTTTATATCACTAAGTATTGCAGGTTGTCAGATTACCGATAAGAATAAAGATAGGGAAATAACATCTGCTATGTTAGAGAATCCTACTACTATTGAATTTGAAGATCCGGAGTATGATTTTGGAGAAATATCATTGGGAAGTTCTGTCGAATTTTCATTCAAATTCAAAAATACAGGCGAGTCTCCATTAATTATTCAGTCCGTTAAAGCTGCGTGTGGTTGCACTGTACTTAAGGATTGGCCAAAAGAGGCTATATTGCCAGGAGAGTCGGCAGCAATTCCAGTCGTTTTTACTGCTAAATATCCAGGAAGTCAGAAAAAATACGTTTCGATAATAGCGAATACAAGACCCTCAATTACAAAAGTTTACTTAATAGGAAAGGCAATAGGCCCCGAATAAATTAAAAATAAAAAAAATGAATAATATTACAATTCTTGATTCTGCGGGGCAAGCTAACCCTATGAGTTTTTACCTAATGATGGGTGCAGTTATTTTCGTTATGTATTGGTTTATGCTTAGGCCGCAAAATAAAAAAAGGAAAGAAGCTCAGGCTTACAGAGAAAACATCCAAAAAGGGGATAAAATAGTAACAATTGGAGGGATTCACGGAAAAGTAGATAGTTTAAAAGATACGACAGTAGTAATTGTTGTTGAAGGAGGTATGAAGATTGAGATGGAGAAAAGTGCTGTTTCAATGGATGCTTCTATGCAAATGACGGAAGAATCTGTTAAGCAAGCAACTTAAATCTCTTCATTTTTTAGTTGACATTAGTTATGCTAAAGGTAGGTCTTACGGGGGGGATTGGTAGCGGAAAAACTACCGTATCGGAAGTGTTTCATTCTTTAGGGATCCCTGTTTACAATTCTGATAAAAGGGCAAAATACCTAATGGAGAATGACTCTTCATTAAGAGTTGCTATTATCCAATACTTCGGAGAAGAATCTTATAGAAGTGAAGGCTTGAATAGATTATATCTATCTGAACAAGTTTTTTCGGATAAGTCAAAACTACAAAAGTTGAATAGCATAGTTCACCCTGTGGTAGGAAATGATTTTGCATTATGGTGTAAGAATCAATCAGCTCCTTTCGTTTTAAAAGAAGCGGCAATATTAATTGAATCTGGAGCTTACAAAGGATTGGATAAAATAATCGTAGTCACGGCCTCAGAAAATGTCCGAATGGAACGTGTAATGGAACGAGATGGAGTGAAGGCGAGTGAAGTCAGGGATAGAATAAATAATCAAATGACAGATTCTGAAAGGCTACAATATGCTGATTTCATTATTGATAATGATGGAATACAAATGCTAATTTCTCAGGTGAAAGAGGTTTTTAATAAGTTGAATGATTCTCAAAAAATGTAAGAACCTCAATGGAGGTTATTTTTCCATTTTTAACCTTTGCCTTATAATTTCTATATTCAATTTCAGAGCCGATTTCCTTATTCGTCTTAATTAATAAAGGTTTATCATCTTCATCAAGTTCTTTTATTAAAGTAGCTGTTGTTGAAGTAGGTATGAAAAAATCAGCCAATGCCCCATTTTTGTCATTACAAATTGTATCAAACGAATTATTGAATATAATGATGTTATCATCTAGGTATTCACTTGCGTGCTCGATGTCTCCATTAGACATATAACTGGTAAATTCTTCCAAGGTTTGTTTATTTGTTAATCCGGCTATTGTACTCCCAAAAAACATATATGCCACAATAATTCCTGCTACAATTCCTGCAAAATCTGCCAAAAGTCCGGCTTTGATAGCATATCTGGTATTACGAATTCCTACTGATCCAAAATAGACAGCGATTATATAAAAAGTGGTATCTGTTGCTCCTTGGAGTGTTGAAGTAAGTTTACCTACAAAACTGTCTACTCCGTGGTGGCTAAATGATTCCAACATAAGTCCTCTTGCACCTGATCCACTTAACGGTTTCATTAAAGCTGTGGGTAAACCATCTACAAAAGCAATGTCGCTAAATATGAAAGAGAAAAACCATCCAATACCTGAAATGAGTATGTCCATTGAACCAGAAGCTCTAAAAACACCAATGGATACTATAATAGCAACTAGGTATGGGATTATTTTTATTGCAACACCAAAACCGTCTTTCGCACCTTCAATAAAAGAGTCGTAAACATTCACTTTTTTTCTCAGTGCCATTATAATAAAGAGACATATAATTCCATATAAAACAACACTACTTATTAGGCTTGATTGGGCTTGTAAGTCTTGTGGAGATAGTGATTTGAAATAAAATATAGCACCAATAATAAATGCTGTTAATCCTCCTAGATAAGCAAGAATTACTTTATTAAATAAATTTATTTTTTGGTAAATAGCAACTGTTATTAGTCCAACGAGAGAGGCGAAAAAAGTCGCAATTAATATTGGTAAAAAAACATCAGAAGGATCCTCAGCTCCATATTGACTCCTATAATTCATTACTGTTATAGGAATTAGCGTAAGGCCTGAGGTATTCAAAACCAAAAACATTATTTGCGCATTTGAAGCTGTATTTTTATCTGGGTTTAACTCTTGCAATTCATTCATTGCTTTCAGGCCCATTGGTGTAGCCGCATTATCTAATCCTAGCATATTCGCAGAAAAGTTCATAAGCATGGATCCTCTTGCTGGATGGTCTGCTGGAACATCAGGGAATAGTTTACTGAAAAAAGGACCCACAAGCCTTGATAAGGCCTGCACAGAACCACCGTTTTCTCCAATCTTCATAATTCCTAACCAAAGACATAAAACACCTGTTAGTCCAATCGAGATTTCAAATGAAACTTCAGCCATGTCAAATGTACTCTGCACCATGGCTGCAAATACATTCATGTCTCCCATAAAAGTTTTAACGATTGCCACTATAAAAGCAACCAAGAAAAACGCAATCCATATGTAATTTAGAACCATTTACTTTAAGCTTGGCGCTAAGATGCTATAAATAAAGAAGGTATATTGAGTAGTTAGAAACAAGTTTTACAGAAGTTTTTCAACAATTGCAATCCGGCTCTTTCACTTATCTCTGGGTGAAACTGAACACCAAACAGTGGCTTTATCTTATGTTGCATAGCTTCATTCTTACAAACTTTGGACGTTGCTAAAAGTTTGAAGTCTTTGGGGAGGGTTACTTCTTCAGTATGATCTTCAACCATTCTATAGGGCTTTCTTATATAGTTGAAAAGTGTAGAAGATTCCTCTATTATTATTTCTTGCCAGTTTCGATCTTCATTACAAAGAGATATTTGACCTCCATGGAGAAGGCCCAAAAGTTGGTGTCCGAAGCAAATACCTAGCACCGGGTTTTTATAGGTTTTCAGGAAATTTAGTGCCTTTATGTAAGGTTTTGGATTTGTTTCAGTCAAGAGAATAGGGGCTCCACTAATTATGATTCCACCGAAATCATCAAATTCTCCGGAGATTAAACTATTCCATTTTTTGGTTTTAAAGGTGATGTTGATTGCTTCTAGCTGCTGCTCGATATCAATAACTTTGCTGCTACCGCAGTCAATTATTAGGATGGATGATCTCACTTTGTATCTATTTATATAAAATCAATATCACCAACTCCTTCACGAATAATTTCAATATCACCGGAAGTACAATCCAATATTGTAGACGGAACATTATTTCCATATCCAGCAGCAATAACAATGTCTACATCATTTTCATGTTTTTCAAATATTGCTGCAGGATCGGTAGTATAATCCACAATTTCATCCTCATCATGCACAGAGGCAACAGCTAAAGGATTGCCTAGTTTCAATACAATTTGTCTGGTAATATTGTTATTAGGAATTCTAATTCCAATCTCTTTCTTTTTATTTCCAAATAATTTTGGAACTTCATTACTAGCATTTAAAATAAAGGTGTAAGGACCAGGTAATGCCTTGTTTATAGCTTTGAATACTTTTCGTTCCATTGGTTTGGTATAATCTGAAATATTGCTCAGGTCATAGCAAATCAAGGAGAAATTTGCTTTCGAAAGCTTCTCACCTTTCAGTCTTGCCAGTTTTTCAAGACCTTTTTTATTCTTAAGACTGCATCCGAAGCTGTAAACTGTATCCGTAGGGAAAACAACAATACCTCCTTTTTCCAATACTTCTACTATTTTAGAAACTTTGCGTTGGTCAGGATTGTTATTAAACAATTCTATAATCATTGCTTGTATTTGAAACTCTTACGAGCTAATGCTTCTTAAGCGTTTACTTTTTTATAATCAGCTAAGAAAGTTGCCAACCCACTATCAGTTAATGGGTGTTTTGCCAACGCAGTAATTGCGCTTAATGGACCGGTCATTATGTCAGCACCAATTTCAGCACATTCAATAATATGCATTGGGTGTCTTACGGATGCTGCTAAAATTTCTGTCGTGTACATATAGTTATCATATATCAGACGAATCTGGGCAATCAAATCAACGCCACTTGTAGAAATATCATCTAATCTACCAATAAAAGGAGACACATAAGTTGCTCCAGCTTTAGCAGCTAATAATGCTTGCCCAGCAGAGAATATTAATGTGCAGTTTGTTCTTATTCCTTTGTCTGAGAAATATTTAATGGCCTTAATTCCTTCAGGAATCATAGGTACTTTTACAACGATATTATCGTGTAAATTAGCTAGTTTTTCACCTTCAGCAACCATACCTTCAAAATCTGTCGAGATGACTTCTGCACTAACGTCTCCATCAACAATATTGCAGATGTCAATATAATGTTGAATAATGTTTTCCTCTCCAGATATACCTTCCTTTGCCATCAAAGATGGATTGGTAGTTACACCATCAAGTATTCCTAAGTCTTGTGCTTCTTTTATTTGCTCTAGATTTGCTGTATCGATAAAAAACTTCATGCGTTTGATTGTTACGTTAATATTTTGTGCAAAAATAAAACGTTTATCGAAGTAGCATTATAAAAGTAATTAACAATCGTTATTTTTTTTGAGATTTAATTTATAGACAATACCAGAGCAGATGCAAATATTTTCTTTAGCTGGACAGTTGAATACATTGTTTTCACATTCTTTCTTCCAACTGAAACCGAAATGGTTCACGTTATGAAATTCATATTTATTCAGTATTTTTTCTAGGTTGATGACACCTTTATATTCCCAAGCTAATGTGTAAATCGAGGAGTAATCTCTTTCCAAAATAGAAATTGCTTTCCGTATCAAATGGCTTCCATAGCCTTTTCTCTGGAAGGAACTAGCCACGCAAATAGCATCAATATGCCCTGCACTTTCGTTTATGTCAATACCATATGTTTTGATGCTGCACTCCGGAGAAATAACCTTAAAAGTTAGAAATCCAATAACTTTAGTTTCTATTATTAAAACGATTCCTTGCTTTTGTTCAATAGTCGTTTCAAAATATACTTTATCGTGATAATTTATTCCGAATAAGTCATTTGATATTGAAATGCAAGCATTAAGGTGTTTTGTCGATAAAGTTTCAATGATACCCATAATAGCTACTTCTCGATTTTCTGAATCAACCAAATATACCAAATAATTGCAACAAAATAGAAGATAGCTGTATAAGCAAATATGTACATAAATGGGAGATTGAGAGCGCTTAAGTAAGCGAATAATAAACCGCTAATAACAAAGCTGCCATTCCATATTAAAGCAAATAAAGCACTGACAATCTCATGGTTTTTCTCTCCGACATATTTCATTATAATGTCTGTGGTCATAGGTTGTGCTATGTTCATTAATGGCTGTCTAATAATAAAAAAGAAAATCGCAAAGTAGAAGATAAATGGTATTGAACTATAACTTTCAAAAAGACCCAATGCAATTAAAGATAATACGGATAAGGTTTGCGTGATTGGAATAGCCTTTTTGTACCCAAATTTATTTTTGATATTAGGAGATTGTAAAATCATAAAGAAAACGAAACAATGAGTTACAAAACCAAGAGCAGCGTAGTTGTCATAACTCATATCAAATGTTTGCTCAAAGTATATGTTCATAAAAGGAATGCTCATTCCTGCGCCAATTGCGATAAGCAAAGTAGGGAAGAGTCCTTGAAAAATGAGTTTCCAATCATAATTTTTTAGTTCAAGATTATTGTTGGTATGTCTAAGGTTTCCTAGCTTTTCGTTAGGATCGACTTTGTACAAAAAGTAAAGAGAAAAATAGCTAAAAATTGCAATGAAAATAATACAGTTTTGCGATGTAAAAACAGTTGGAAATAAATTACTCAAGGTGAAAATTAATGTCCCTCCCAGAACATTTCCAAAGCTCCAGGTAGCATATGATAATGTTATTCCTTCAGTAATTTGGTCTTTCGGACAATGCCGCAATACAAATGGAAATTTGCAAATTTGAGAGAAACTAAAAGAAAGTCCCCATAAAAAGAAGGTAAGGATAATCAGCCAATCAATATTTTCATGAATAGCATATACCATAAGCAATGTTATAATGGGTAATGTGAAGGCACTAATTTTGAAAAATGGAAGTAGTTTTTTCCCTTTAATCCAGAGTCCAAAAGGGAATGAAAAAAAAAGGACACTGGTAAACCGAAATACGAAATAAAAAGCCTTTTCTGAATTTGAATAACCTAATTCTCCCATGTATAAGAATAGAATGAGCATTAAACAGCCATTGATTAGCTGTAAAAAAGATTCCGATAATATTAAGTTTAAAGAGTTCTTTTCTAAGTTTCGATATCTTTTTAAGGAGAAGATCAATTTATTTCCTTGTCCAAGTAATTAATTATATCGCTTAATTTATTTGGCCCAAACCATTTCGTAGTCCGATCTTTTTTGAACCATGTTAGCTGTCTTTTTGCAAAATTTCGCGTGTGTTGTTTAATGAGATTTACTGCATCCTCTAAGTTGTTTTCGTTGTCTAAATAAGAAAAGAGTTCTTTGTATCCTACCGTTTTTAAAGCATTTAAGTCTTTGCTTTTTTCTAATGATTTAACTTCATCCAGTAAGCCTTCCTTCATCATCAAATCCACACGTTGGTTAATTCTGTTGTATACAACTTCTCTATCCGCGTTTAAGCCAATTTTTATAATGTTGAAGTCACGTTTTTTAACTGTATTTTTTCGAAAGGATGAATATGTTTTTCCCGTTATTCTGCATACCTCGATGGCCCGAATTAACCGCTGTGGATTTTTAATGTTCATCCTTGCATAATGTTCGGGATCTTTTTCTTTTAATTCCTCTCTAAGTGCTTTGGGTCCATATTCTTCCATTTCTTTGTTTAGTTGTTCTCTTATTTCTAAATCAAATGGAATTTCATCAATCCCTGAGCAGACAGCATCTATATATAGGCCGGAACCACCAACAAGTATAGCCACATCATTCGTTTTGTGCAGTTCTCTCAATTTTGCAATCGCTTCAATTTCAAAAGTGCCAGCAGAATATTTTTGGTTAATGGAGATATTACTTATAAAATGATGTGTAGCTTCTGCTAATTCGGTTGTTGTTGGTTTAGCGGTGCCGATTGCCATTTCTTTAAAAAACTGACGACTATCTGCTGAAATTATATCGCACTTAAAATGTTTAGCTATTTCAATGGATAGACTAGTTTTACCAATCCCGGTAGGACCAACTATTACGATTAGGTTTTTCATTGATACAAAGAAATGAAAAGGAATCGAACTCTCTTAGAACTTAATCTTTTTAATTCTGTTTAGCTTTTTGATTTAATCCAAATAGTGTAAAATTGGTAATGGTTAATATCTAGCTTGTAAAAGTTAATAAATATTGGATTGAAAAAGTTGTATTGAGAGGTAACTTTTTATCTTTGCGCGATGCAAGAAATGATATTGATATTGGATTTTGGTTCGCAGTACACGCAGTTGATAGCCAGAAGAGTGAGAGAGTTAAATGTCTATTGTGAGATACATCCTTACGATAATATACCTGAAATTGAAAACACTATCAAAGGAGTTATTCTTTCTGGTAGTCCCTATTCGGTTCATGACCCGGAAGCGCCAAACCCAGATTTATCGAATTACCGTAGGAAATTTCCTTTGTTAGGAGTTTGTTATGGAGCGCAATTTATTGTTAACAGCAATGGTGGTTCAGTTGTGCCCTCGGATATTAGAGAATATGGTAGAGCCAAACTCTCTTATGTTGATAATAGCCACGAATTAATGAAAGGGGTGAGTAACCTATCTCAAGTTTGGATGAGCCATGGGGATACTATACAGAATATTCCAGAATCATTTCAAGTAATTGCGAGTACAGAAGATGTAGAGATGGCTGGATATCACATAAATGGTGAAGAAACTTATGGTATTCAGTTTCATCCAGAGGTTTATCATTCAACGGACGGGCCACAATTACTGAAGAATTTTGTAGTTGGAATTTGTAAATGCTCACAATCTTGGACTCCTGATTCATTTGCTGAGAAAACAGTACTAGAATTAAAA
Organism: Flavobacteriales bacterium; assembly: GCA_029244805.1. Lineage (GTDB taxonomy): Bacteria > Bacteroidota > Bacteroidia > Flavobacteriales_D > Parvicellaceae > CALSMU01. The sequence goes on along the minus strand of JAQWQH010000162.1, from coordinate 6,894 downwards.
GAGAAATTAGGCAATGATAAAGTAGTACTGGGTTTGTCAGGAGGTGTTGATTCATCAGTTGCTGCTGTTTTATTACAAAAAGCGATTGGAGATAATTTGCATTGTGTTTTTGTAGATAATGGACTTTTAAGAAAAGATGAATTTGAAAGTGTTCTTGATAGTTATATTTCCATGGGGCTAAATATTACTGGAGTTGATGCCAAGGAAAAATTTTATTCTGAGTTAGCTGGAGTTTCTGACCCTGAATTGAAAAGAAAGGCGATTGGAAAAGTGTTTATCGATGTTTTTGATGAAGAATCTAATAAGTTAGATAATGTAAAATGGTTAGGACAAGGAACTATATATCCAGATGTAATTGAATCCATATCAGTTAATGGTGGTGCTTCCCAAACAATTAAATCTCACCATAATGTGGGAGGTTTGCCTGATTATATGAAACTAGATATAGTTGAACCACTTAGGTCTTTATTCAAGGATGAGGTAAGAAGAGTTGGTAAATCTTTAGGGATTTCATCTAATATTCTAAATCGCCATCCTTTTCCTTGTCCTGGTTTAGGAATTCGTATTTTAGGAGATGTGACTGAAGAAAAGGTACGCATTTTGCAAGAGGTGGATCATATTTTTATTGAAGGGTTGAAAACAAATGGATTATATGATGACGTTTGGCAAGCAGGAGTAATGTTATTGCCTGTGCAAAGTGTTGGAGTAATGGGAGATGAAAGGACCTACGAAAATGCAGTAGCCTTGAGAGCTGTCTCCTCCACAGATGGTATGACAGCCGATTGGTGTCATTTACCTCATGACTTTTTAGCAAAAGTATCAAATGATATTATCAATAAAGTAAAAGGAATAAATAGAGTGACTTATGATATCAGTTCTAAGCCGCCTGCTACCATAGAATGGGAATAGATCATTTTAAAACGACAAATATGTTGAATAGAATAATATTAGTTTGGGTCGGAGTACTTTTTTCTATTGGCTTTTTTGCTCAACCTGGAGAAGTTCCGGTAGAAACAAAAGATGGAAAAAAGGTTTATGTTCACACTGTTGCTAAGTCTCAAACAGCATATGGTATTAGTCGTCTATATAACATTAGTTTGAATGAACTTTATGAAAATAACCCTGAAGCACAGCAGGGACTGAGTATTGGACAGAAATTATATTTCCCAGTTAAGGAAAAGGTTGTAAAGGAGGAAGCTAGTGCAATAGATACGATAAGTGATGAAAATAGTATCATGCATATTGTTGAAAATGGGGAAACATTGTATTCTATAGCACGAAAATACGGAGTCCCTGCAAAAGACGTGATTTCAGCAAATCCATCTGGTAACTTAGCACTAGGTTCTATGGTGAAAGTCCCGCTAAATAATGTTGTCAAGGATGATGTGATTGTGCCAATCGTTAAAGACCCAATTAATCCAACTGCAGATCCAGGAGATAGTATCATATTGCACAAGGTGAAGAAGAATGAAACCATGTATAGCCTTTCTAAACTTTACAATGTTTCAATTGAAGAAATTACAGCTGCAAATGAAGGATTGTTAGATGGGTTGAATAAGGGAATGAAGTTGAGAATACCGCTTAAGAAAAAAATAAGTAGTGAGGTAGATGATATTTTACGAGATACGCTAACTGATATATCGTTGGATTCCTCAAATTTCCATCCTTCTTCGGCACAAGAAGTTTACGAAATAGCGGTTATGATTCCTTTCTTTTTTGATGAAAATAATGCTAGAATGGAGAGATGTCCGCCTATTGGAGATTGTCCAATATATTCGCATACATTAAATGCATTGGATTTTCACCATGGTGTTATGCTGGCAATTGATTCGCTTAAGCGTGCAGGCTTAAATGTCGTCGTACGTGTGTATGATACAAAGCATGATACTGCCGTTGTTAGAGGAATCTTAAATAAGTCAGAATTTTCTGAAATTGATTTAATAATAGGTCCATTTTATGCCAATCAAATTAAATTGGTAAGAGAGTTCGCTAAAACAAATAGCATTCAACTCATTTGTCCAATACCGGTGTCAAATAAGGCATTATTTAATAATCCTTTTGTAACGAAGATGACAGCATCTACACCGACACAAATTAAGTTTATGGCGCAAGAGATAGCTAGAAAATACCACGATCAAAATGTTATTATTGTCCGTAATCAGAAAAATGATAAGGATGAATATTATTACAGAACATTCAAGAAAGCTTTTTTAGAAGAATTAAAGAAATATCCAAATCGTTACTTAGACTCAGCTAAAGAAACGTATATAAATTCTAAAGGCAGTAGGCTTTCCGCTGTTGAATCCAAAATGGTGTTAGATAAGAATAATCTAATTGTTGTTCCTTCGCAAAGTGTAGGTCATGTTAGTGATTTCTTCACCAAGTTGAGTTCTACGACTAACTCCAACCCTTATAGGAAGTATTCACTGCAAGTTTTTGGTTTAGAAGATTGGAATGATTTTCCTACAATTGACGAAAAGTACAAGAACAAGTTTAAATTAAGTCTGGTAACAAGTGGTTATGTGGAATACGAGGATTCCAAGGTTGTGGAATTTATTCGTAATTATAGAGCAAAATATTCTACTGATCCTGGTCGCTTTTCATTTATTGGGTTCGATGCTGCTTTTATTAACCTCAAAGGAATTTTAATTTATGGTACAGACTTTTCAAATCACTACTCATATCTAAATAATATAGGATTTAACACAAATTCATTATTTGAAAAAGTTGATCTAAACGGCGGTTATGAAAATAAGAATGTATTTATGATTCGCTATGAAGATTATACTGTGATTAAGGAGTAATCCACAATTCCTCCAACTTATATACATTTTCCAATATTTTCAATTGTATAGTTTAAATTTGAGTACAACCAATCGCGTATTTAGATGAAACTCTGTATTGCCGAGAAACCAAGTGTAGCTAAAGATATTGCAAAAGTGTTAGGCGCAACTACCATGAAAAATGGTTACTGGGAGGGTAATGGTTATTGGGTTTCATGGACTTTTGGACACCTCTGCACTTTAAAGGAGCCTGCGGATTATGCAGAAAAATGGAAATGGTGGGACTTAAACACGCTTCCTATGCTACCCTCTAAATTTGGAATTAAACTTATTCAGAATACTGGAGTTGAAAAACAGTTCAATGCAATTGCTGATTTAGTGGCTAAATGCGATGAGGTTATCAACTGCGGTGATGCAGGTCAAGAGGGAGAGTTAATTCAAAGATGGGTATTGGCTAAGGCTAAGCTAAATAAGCCTTTAAAACGTTTGTGGATATCCTCTTTGACAGAAGAAGCTATTAAAGAAGGTTTTGAAAAATTAGAAGAAGGCGCTAAATACGATAATTTATATGCAGCTGGTGCAGCTCGTGCAATAGGTGATTGGATGTTAGGCATGAATGCCACACGACTATTTACACTTCGATTTGCAGATAAAAAGCAAGTTCTATCCATAGGAAGAGTCCAAACCCCTACTTTAGCTCTTATTGTAGAAAGACAAATTCAAATTGATAATTTTGTTTCGGAAACATATTATGAGTTAAAAACAACTTATAGAGATGTTGTTTTTTCGAGTACGAAAGGGAAATTTAAATCTAAAGAAGAAGGCGAGGGAATATTGCAAGAAATTGATTCAGAAGAATTCGAAATCGAATCTTTTGCTCAAAAAGAAGGTAAGGAGCAACCACCACGATTATTTGATTTAACTTCTTTACAAGTAGATTGTAACAGAAAATTTGGGTTTTCTGCTGAAGAAACGTTGAACCTCATTCAAAATCTATACGAACAGAAATTAACCACGTACCCTAGGGTTGATACTACTTATTTGCCTAATGATGTTTATCCAAAAGTTCCGGGTATATTGGATAAGTTGAAATTTTATAAGCGATTTACAGATAAGTTGAAAGGGAAGAAAATCAGAAAATCTAAAAAAGTATTTGATGATAAGAAAGTAACGGATCACCATGCCATTATACCTACAGGTGTATCTCCAAGCGGAATTTCTGCACAACATCAAAAAGTGTATGATCTGATTACAAAACGCTTTATTTCAGTTTTCTATCCAGATTGTAAGGTGAGCAATTCCACAGTTTTGGGGTTTGTAAAAGAAGTCAAATTTAAAGCGACAGGTAAACAGATTCTTGAAATGGGTTGGAGAGCAGTATATGCAGATATTCCCTCAGAGGAGCAATCCAATCAACTTCAAAAAGAGGAGCAAGTAATGCCCGTATTTGTAAAAGGTGAAAAAGGCTCGCACACCCCAGATTTTCAAGAGAAACATACTAAGCCTCCAAGTTATTATTCTGAGGCAACGCTGCTGCGCGCAATGGAATCTGCAGGTAAACAAGTGGATGATGACGAGTTACGTGATATTATGAAGGAGAATGGTATCGGAAGACCTTCCACCAGAGCTAATATTATCGAAACACTTTTTAAAAGAAATTACATCGCTCGTCAAAAAAAGAGAATTGTAGCTACTCAGACGGGGCAGCACTTGATTTCCTTAATTGAGAATGATATTTTAAAATCCGCGGAGCTAACGGGGCAATGGGAAAAGAAAATCAGAGATATAGAAAGAGGAGAGTACGCTGTTGAAAAGTTTAAAACAGAGCTTTTTGATATGGTAAATGAGCTGGTGCATCAAGTGAAATACCAAAAGGCAGAACCTAAGAAAATAGGCTGTCCTAAGTGTAAGAAAGGACATATGATTAGGGGGCGTTCTGCTTGGGGATGTTCTGATTGGGAAATTGGGTGTAAATTCACACTACCATTCAAATTTAAAGAAATTACCTTTTCCGATAAAGACATGAAGTCTTTAATTGAAGAAGGAGAGTCGTATTATCGTTTCAAACGTATACTGAATAATAAAGAGGAGTTGGTAAAAGTAACTTTAAACAAGAAGCTAAAGTTAGGCTGGTAGAATTAAATTGACAACTCTTGTACAATCCAATCTGTAATCTAGCGTTATTTGCCGTAATGAGTCGAGCACTTTTCATTTTATTCATTTTAATTTCCAGTATTGGAGTTTCTCAAAATGACTCAATATTTCATATTGTTGATGTCCGTGTTGAAGGAAATAAAAGAACACATGAGGATGCTATAATTATACGTTCCCGATTAAAAATTGATAGTTGGATAAGTGTCCCTGGAACACAAACTATTCATGCAATGAAGGCGCTTTGGCAAACGGGAGATTATAAATCGGTAGAGATTATAAGGGTTAATGTTCCGAGAGGAATAGAATTAATTATTAAAGTTGAGGAATATTTTCAACTTGGAAGTATTCGTTATTCAGGGTTGACAAAAAGTGAACAACGTAGGATGACTGAAAATTTGTTTATAAAAAAGAGAATCGCTTATAATCCACAATCATTAAAAGTGATTGAAAGCCAATTAAATAATTACTTAAATGGTAAAGGCCATATTGAAAACAAGTTTTCTTTAGATTCTGTTATAACCAATAATGGATCAGTTTCACTTGTTTACAAAGTAATAAAAGGACAGCGATTTAGAGTAGATAATATTGATTATCTAAACACAGAATACATATCCAATAGGCAATTTAATAAGTCTTTAGACAAAATTCGGGCTTCCGTTTTTGTATGGCCTGGCAGTTTATACCAAAATAACGGTGGGTATGAAATTGAAAACATCGAAAATATTGCTAAAATAAATGGTTATCCATATGCTGAAATTGATTCGTTAAAACTTGATTTCGTTAAGCAAAAAGTAAGCTTATCCTATTTTTTTAATGAGTCAATACATTACAAATTTGGTGAGTTTAAATGGGAGGGTAATGAGTTTATTGATGACACGGTGTTAAATAAATTGGCAAAAAAATTAAAGGGGTCTATTTATAATGTTGATTTAATTAATGAATTACTTTACTTTTCAAATAGTTATAATGATGTAAGCTCTTTATATTATGAAAAGGGGTATGCAGCGATGCGCTTATATCATCAATTAGTGCCGAATGAGGAAACCGGTATGGTTGATGTCATTACTCATATAGATGAAGGGGAGATTATGCGTTTTGGAAACATTTCTTTTTCTGGCAATATCCGAACAAAGGAATTTGTTTTGTTGCGTGAAGTACTGACGATACCTGGAGAAATATTTACGCGCTCTCAAATAATTTTATCTCAACAAAAACTTGCGCAGTTAGATTATTTTAAAAATGCTGAAATGGATGTAAAAATGAATACTGACACAGCATCTAAAATTGTAGGGATAGAATATATAGTTAAGGAGAAGATAAGCGATAAGTTGTATATTAGTGGAGGCTATGGAACGAGGTTAGTTGGCACCGTTGGTTTTGATTTTAAAAATTTTTCTGGAAACGATTTGTTTAAAAAAGGAACTCGATGGAATCCGCTTCCCGCCGGAGGAGGACAGCACCTTTCATTAAAAGGTCAAACTGATGGGGTCGGTTATTATGGTGGTTCATTCAATATCTATGAACCTTGGTTAAAAGGAAAGCCAATCGGTTTAGCTTTTAATACAAGTTTTGCATCGATTAATGACAGCTCGGGTAATTTAGGGATATTCAATATACGCTCTACCCTTTCACATCAACCATTCAAGAATGATCTATTTACTTACTTCAATTATTCTTTAGGTTACAAAATCTATAACGTAGATAATTTCGACATTTTTGGAGAAACTTCAGGGAAGTTCAACTCCTTGACTTTGCAAGTGGGAATGCTAAAAAACACCACTTCGGGAGGCGTATTTCCCACAAGTGGAAATAGAATTGAAACATCTATTATATCAAGTTTGCCACCTTATTCAAGATATACAGAAACACAGGCGCTAAACTTATCTACTGAAGAAAAGTTTAAGTGGTTTGAGTATTATAAGTTTAAATTCTCGTTGAAACATTATCAGAGTTTAAA
>JAQWQH010000155.1 GCA_029244805.1 Flavobacteriales bacterium | reverse complement strand
TTGTAACTTAGTGCCAATAAAATCAGCGAAAATGAATAGCAAGAAATTTTCAGGAGCAGTGTTACTGCTTTTATTTACCATTAATTGTATTTCACAAAAGACCTATTTGCCGCAAAGCATGGCTGACCATGAACATGAGTTGATGGAAGAGTATTTAGAAAGTCGTTCACAGTTGAAAGGAGTTACAACTCCACCACCATTTTCTAGTTTAAGAACAGCTGCGCAATGGGAAGAGGTTCAAGCCCTAGTGATTACTTGGACAGGTCAATACAATACCATCCATAGTCAAATTGTTGATGCAGCTCAGGAAGAGTGTGTGGTAATTGTTCACTGTTCAGATTCAAACTCTGTTAAATCTACGTTGTCTAATAATGGAGTGCCTTTTAACAATTTAAAATTCTTAGAAGTAAATTTTAATTCAGTGTGGATAAGAGATTATGCAGCAAATTCAGTTTATGTGAACGACGTGGACTCGCTTATATTAGTTGATTGGATTTACAATCGACCGAGGCCAGATGATGATGTTATTCCAGATGCGTATTCGGCATTGTTAGGTATAAATCTTTATTCAATGAGCCAAAGCCCCACAAATATAATGGCTACTGGTGGAAATTGGATGAGCGATGGGTACTCTACCGGATTTTCTTCAGAGCTGATATTAGATGAGAATCAAGGCGGATCGGGCCAAGGTTTGACTTATCCGAATCACACCGAAACAGAAATTAATCAATTGTATAACGATTGGATGGGAATTAACAACTATGTGAAGATGACTAACCTGCCTTATGACGAGATTCATCATATTGATATGCACATGAAAATTGCAAATGAAGAAACATTGGTGGTGGGCGAGTTTCCTGCAGGAACATCTGACGGGCCTCAGTTAGAAGCAAATCTTCAATATATTTTAAGTAACTATACAACTGAATGGGGAGACCCCTTTAATGTGGTAAGAATTCCAATGCCGCCTAGTACGAGTGGAGCACATGCCCCTAATGCTTATTACAGAACGTATGCGAATCATATTATAGTTAACAAGTCGATTTTACTTCCAACCTACAGAGAAGAGTTCGACACAACAGCCATTCGAATTTTGCAAGAAGTACACCCTGGCCATACTATTGTTCCGATTGATGTTGACAACAGTGGTCAAAATTTAATAGCAAGTGGAGGAGCTATCCATTGCATTACGCATTCTGTTGGGGTTTCCAGTCCAATGTGGATTACACATAAACAATTAGTAGATACGTTTGATGATGTTAATCCTTACCAGGTTGACGCCATGATTAAGCACAAAAGCGGCATAGCATCGGCTACATTGTATTACAAAACTACCTTAGCGAGCAGTTATAATTCAGTAGCAATGACTTCTGTGGGTAATGATATGTGGACAGCTGATATCCCAGTTCAAGCAGCAGAGACAACAATTTATTATTATGTAGAAGGAAGTTCAAATAGCGGCAAAATACTGCAGAGGCCTTTAACTGCTCCTGATGGATATTGGAAATTTAATGTTTTAGGTTCTTCCGTTGGAGTAAACGAATTGGGGTGGAATGCAGCATTGGATAAAATATACCCTAATCCTGCTTCTCAAATTACCGTTATTCCTGTTGATGCAAACAAAGCTACAAGAGGAAGTTTGATTATGTATAACATGATAGGAGAAGAAGTTGAAGTGATTCACGAGGGCGTCTTTCCATCAGAGCAAAAAAACTTTTTCATTCATGCTGCGAATTATCCAGCAGGTGTCTATCATGTTGTTTTTAAATCTGATGGTAATACGCAAACACAATCCTTGGTTATTGAGTAATGGTTGTTTGGTCGTTGCCAAAATAGATAGCTAAACTACTCTAATTGACTGTTAATCGCGCTTAAAGCTGATCCTGTAGTCGTTAAATTATGAACTGAAGCGATCATAAAACCATTCTATGGAAACACAGAAAAAGGTGTTGGTATCTTCTTGTTTTGATTAGAAAGGTTGGACTTGAGCAAATTGATGATGTTTTTAATGGGAGTTAAATTTTAAAATACCCTAAACTATACCTGGTCCGGCATATAAATTTCAGCCAACATACATCGAGCACTTCCTCCTCCAATTTTCTCAATAGTAGGTATAGTAACCCCAAGTAAATGATCATTGTGTTTGTTCAGCTTCTTCAGCTGGTCCTTTGTAAAGCTTTTATATGCAGCCTCCGACATTACTAAAACAGTTTCATTGTCATTATTCCTTAGCTGCAGCATATTTCCTGCAAAATGCTCATAGACTTGTTTGTTTGTAAGTTCAATTACTGCTTTGTTGGCTTTTCGAACTGTTTCCATCACTCTCTCCCGGTCTTCTTCTGCTATAGTGTTTTCTCCTATTATAATATATTTCTCTCCAACACACATCATTACGTTTGTGTGATAAATCTTTTCTTTTTGGGTTCCAAAAGCTTTAAAAGAAACAACTTTATACCTTAAGTGTTTTGCAAATTCAGCAAGTACATTTTCATCCGTGCGAGGAGATATTGCTGCATAGATAATTCGTTTTTGATGATCTAAAACCATACTGCCTGTTCCCTCTAAATATTTGGGAGGTTTAGCATCTTCATAATCCTCTAGTTCAATTAAACAGGAAAATCCAAAGCGACTAAATAAGTCAAGAACAATATCTTTTCTACGCTCTAGTTGTCTGTTTTTTACGAGCATTGGATAAGTGAAAATCATTCCATTTGAATGCGTCGATATCCAATTGTTTGGAAAGATGGAATCGGGTGTGAAAGTTTCTGTAGAGTCACTATGTATAAGAACGTTCACTTTTAGCTCTTTCAATTTTTCTACAAAAAGATTAAACTCCTGTAAAGCTTTTTCTTGGACCTCATTTGGAGAGAAACAATCTACTTTTTGTTGAAATTTATTGGTAATAAAAGCCTCTTCATTAAATCCAAACTGCACGGGTTTAACCATTAAAACAGTGTTTGGAGCATATGCCGGGGTTTTCATGTTGTGCAGTTTTTCACAAATCTAAGACAACAAATATACTTAAGACTCTAAAACACTCTTTATTTCGGTATTTATAGCGATTAATTCGTTCTCTAAGTTGCTCAAGTTGAGCCTACGAGGTTCGAGTTGCATAAATTCAACATGAACTCCAATATTTTTTAAGAACTTACCGTTATTATCTATTTCCCCTGTGTTTTTTATTGCAACAGGAACTACGAGTGCTTCTGGAATTTCATCCATAATTGTTTTAACACCTGCCACTTTAAAGGGTTTTATTTTACCGTTCCTGCTCCGCGTTCCTTCCGGAAAAATGCAAACTGCAAAACAATTTTCATTTACCAATTTGGCAAATGCCTTTATTTTTAAG
>JAQWQH010000154.1 GCA_029244805.1 Flavobacteriales bacterium | reverse complement strand
TTTGTTCCAAATCCAACCCCTGTTCCAAAGTCTTGGAGTTGTCTTGATCCAATATTAGATGTCATTATTATAATAGTGTTGCGGAAATCAATTTTCCTGCCCAAGCTATCGGTTAGTTGACCATCGTCTAGTGCTTGTAATAGAAGGTTAAATACATCTGGATGTGCTTTTTCAATTTCATCTAATAATACGATAGAATAGGGTTTTCTTCTTACTTTTTCCGTAAGTTGACCTCCTTCCTCATACCCCACATATCCAGGAGGTGCCCCAATTAATCGAGATACAGCAAACTTCTCCATGTATTCACTCATGTCAATTCTGAGTAGTGCTTCTTCACTATCAAACATGTTTTTCGCTAATACTTTGCATAGTTGCGTTTTTCCAACGCCGGTTGGACCCAAGAAGATAAATGTACCAATTGGTTTATTTGGGTCTTTTAATCCCGCTCTGTTGCGTTGAATAGCCTTAACTACTTTTTTAATCGCCTCGTCTTGACCAATAACCGAACCTTTTATAGCCTCTCCCATTTTGATTAAGCGTCCGCTTTCCTTCTCGGCAACTCTCTGTACAGGAATACCCGTCATCATTGCTACAACTTGGGCAACATGCTCTTCAGTTACAACTTCCTTATGGGACTTGCTATGCTCTTCCCATTTGGTTTTAGCTGCATCTAATTCGTTGTTTAATTTTCTTTCTGTATCTCTTAATCTAGCCGCTTCTTCGTATTGTTGGCTCCTAACAACTTGATTTTTTTCCTCTTTGATTGCGTCTAGTTTGCTCTCAATTTCGATAATCTCCTTCGGAACGTTTAGATTGGTTATATGCACTCTTGAACCGACTTCATCTAAAGCGTCTATAGCTTTATCTGGTAGATGTCTATCAGTAATATAACGGGAAGTTAACTTAACACAAGCTTCTATTGCCTCATCCGTATAATCAACATTGTGATGCTCTTCGTATTTGTCTTTAATGTTGTTCAATATGGTAATAGTTTCTTCAATATTGGTTGGTTCAACCAATACTTTTTGAAACCTTCTTTCTAACGCTCCATCTTTTTCTATGTATTGTCTATATTCATCGAGTGTAGTAGCTCCAATACATTGCAATTCTCCCCTTGCTAAAGCCGGTTTAAACATATTAGAGGCATCTAAACTTCCTGAGGCCCCTCCTGCACCAATAATCGTGTGGATTTCATCAATGAAAAGTACAATTTCAGGAGACTTCTCTAATTCATTCATTACCGCTTTCATTCGCTCTTCAAATTGTCCCCTATATTTTGTTCCAGCAACTAAGGATGCTAAATCAAGAGAGACAATTCTTTTGTTAAATAAAACTCGTGATACTTTTCTTTGAACAATTCTAAGCGCCAGTCCTTCAGCTATAGCCGATTTGCCGACTCCAGGCTCACCAATAAGTATAGGGTTGTTTTTCTTTCTTCTACTTAAAATTTGCGATACTCTTTCTATTTCTGCCTGGCGACCAACTATGGGGTCTAACTTTCCTTCTTCTGCGAATTTTGTTAAATCCCTTCCGAAATTATCTAAAACAGGTGTCTTAGATTTTGAGTCAGAAGGCTTTCTCGAAGATCCTCCTGAAGAAAAATTTTCTTCACGTTCATCATCAGCAGGGTTTCCTGGTAGTTCTGCTTTTGGGTTTTGATATCCTTGCTCCATCATTATTTCCAATTCATCTTTTACAAGTGTGTAGTCTATTTTAAATTTATTTAATGTTTGCGCTGCAACATTGTCTTCTTCTTTTAGAATAGAAAGTAAAAGATGCTCTGTCCCGATCATGTTACTTTTAAATAATTTCGCTTCTAAATAAGTGATTTTTAATACTTTCTCAGCTTGCTTGATTAGTGGGATGTTGTTCGTGTCCATTTGTTTATTATTCCCACTTTCTAAATTGCTTTCTAAAACTTTCCTAAGCTCTTTTAAATCAATATTAGAATTTTCAATAATTTTAACAGCAACACCTTCACCTTCTCTTATTATACCAAGAAGCAAGTGCTCAACACCAATATAATCATGCCCAAGCCTCAAAGCTTCCTCTCTGCTGAAACTTATAACATCTTTTACTCTTGGAGAAAACTTAGCTTCCATATCTTTCTATTCTTTAGTTAAAATTTCATTCATTCATTTCAGTGGATGCAGAGTTACAAAAATAACACCAAACATTAGTCTTTTTTCACAATGAATTATCCAAAAAAGAACATTTCAAAGGTAAAAAAATCAAATAGAAAATAATTGTCAACAATTAGCTTATTTTTCACAGAATTTTGTTAGCAAGTAGCCATTGTTTTTATACCTCTATGAATTAAGGATTGATTATTTTCGAACCGTATTAATACAAATATAATCTTGTCTAATTTAATAGACGTTTTTTATTTTGTTAGGATGCTTTTGCTTTAAACAAATTCGAATAGCTAGATTAAAGAAAATATATGTCAGAAGAAGAAAAAGGAGAAAAAATTATTCCCGTAAGTATTGAGGAAGAAATGAGGACAGCATACATCGATTATTCGATGTCAGTTATTGTTTCGCGAGCTTTACCAGATGTGAGAGATGGTTTAAAGCCGGTTCACCGAAGAGTGCTTTACGGGATGCTGGATTTAGGAGTAAGAGCGAGCGGTAGTCATAAAAAATCTGCACGTATTGTAGGTGAGGTTTTGGGAAAGTATCATCCTCACGGTGATTCGTCTGTTTATGACGCAATGGTTCGAATGGCTCAAGAATGGTCATTGCGATACCCTTTGGTTGATGGACAAGGTAACTTTGGTTCTGTTGATGGAGATAGCCCCGCGGCAATGCGTTATACGGAGGCAAAGCTCCAAAAGGTTGCTGAGGAAATTTTATCTGATCTAGATAAAGATACAGTAGACTTTACTCCCAATTTTGATGATTCATTGATGGAACCATCAGTAATGCCAACCAGAATACCTGCTTTATTGGTAAATGGAGCATCTGGTATTGCAGTTGGTATGGCAACGAATATGGCGCCACATAATCTTGCGGAGGTTGTAAATGGAATTATAGCATATATCGATAATAGAGATATTGATATAGATGGTTTGATGGAGCATGTAAAAGCTCCTGATTTTCCAACGGGAGGAACTATATACGGTTACGAAGGAGTTAGGGATGCATTCCATACTGGTAAAGGTAGAATTGTAATGAGAGCTAAAGCTACAATTGAAGAAATTCGAGAAGGTAGAGAAGCAATTATCGTTACAGAGATCCCTTATCAAGTGAACAAAGCAGATATGATTCAAAAAACTGCTGGATTGGTGCATGAAGGTAAAATTAGTGGGATTTCTGAATTAAGGGATGAATCGGATAGAAACGGTATGCGTATCGTTTATGAATTGAAAAGAGATGCTATTCCGAATGTTGTGTTGAATAAATTATTTAAATACACTGCGTTACAAACATCTTTTTCTATCAATAACATTGCTCTAGTAAAAGGTCGTCCAGAAGTGTTGAATTTAAAAGATATGATTCATCATTTTGTTGACCACAGACATGAAGTAATTGTTAGAAGAACTAAATACGAATTAAAAAAAGCGGAAGAACGTGCGCATATTTTAGAGGGATTAATTATTGCATCCGATAATATTGATGAAGTAATTAAAATTATTAGAGCTTCAAAAAATGCGGATGAAGCAAGAGAGAATTTAATCAATCGTTTCAAATTATCTGAAATACAATCGAAAGCTATCGTTGAAATGCGATTGAGACAATTAACAGGTCTGGAACAAGATAAGTTAAGAGGTGAGTATGATGAGATTATGAAATTGATAACTGATTTAAAAGATATTCTAGACAATGAATCTAGAAGAATGCAGATCATCAAAGATGAGATGATAGTTATCAAAGAGAAGTACGGTGACGAAAGAAGATCTATTATTGAATACTCTGCAAATGAAATGCGTATAGAGGATTTAATTCCAGATAACGAAGTTGTTATTACAATTAGTCATGCAGGTTATATTAAGCGTACTAACCTAGATGAATACAAAGTTCAGAATCGAGGAGGGGTTGGCTCAAAAGGATCAACTACAAGAGATAAGGATTTTCTGGAGCATTTATTTGTAGCGACGAATCATAATTATCTACTGGTATTTACCGAAAAAGGAAAGTGTTTCTGGATGCGTGTTTTTGAAGTTCCTGAAGGAGCTAAGGCAACAAAAGGAAGGGCTATCCAAAATTTAATCAATATTGAGCAAGATGATAAGGTGAAGGCCTATATCAATGTTGGTGATGTTAAATCTGAAGAGTATATTAAACGACCTGCCACACAAGAAGATGTTGATAATGAATTAGCGGAAAACATTGGCGATTTAGTTGATAGACATTACATCATAATGTGTAACAAAAAAGGTGTAATCAAGAAAACTAAATTAGAAGCTTATTCTAGACCTCGTACGAATGGAATCAATGCAATTGG
>JAQWQH010000149.1 GCA_029244805.1 Flavobacteriales bacterium | reverse complement strand
TTTGTTCGTGATTCTTTGATTAAAAGATTAAATCTTCTTATTAATGGGAGTAACCTTGAAAATAAACAACAATTAAAAAGTCTAGAAGACCAATTGACCAAAGAAAGAATTCGTGAAAAATACCTAGGAATGGTTAAGTATGGTTTTACGGGCACCACTGAAGATGCAAATAGACATTATGCCGAATCGGGCACATCTGCATCAGTAAGTTATTTATACAAAGGGTTTGCAAGCGTTCCTGATTCTGTTATCAATATAACAGAAGAAGATTTAATAGCATATTACAACGAACACCGATTTGAGAAAAAATGGAAACAAGAAGTTGAAATGAGATCCTTTAGCTACGTAACATTTGACGTGTTACCTTCTGATAACGATATAAAATCAGCTATCAAGAAACTAAGTAAGGACCAAGGGAGCTTTAAAACTTCCCAAAATGATTCGATGTTTGTTACAAACAATTCTTATTCTTACAATAACGGAATCTCTAACATCTCCCAAATTTTACCAAAAGAACCTTACGAAGGAGGAGACTTTCCAATTGAAATAGACAACCAAATTCTCAATGCATCTCAAGGAGATGTCGTTGGTCCTTTTACTGACGGACAAAAAGTATTGATGGTTAAAGTTAGAGAAACAGGAACAAGAGAAGAAGCAACTGCAAGAAACATTTTCTTTTCCACCAACGGCATGGAAAACGATGTGAAATTGAAAAAGCGAAAGACACTCGATAGTTTATTTAGAATAATTAAACAGGACACTAGCAAGTTTTCGGAATTAGCAAGTATTTATTCTGACGATATTGTTTCTAAATATAATAACGCAAGACATGATTGGTTCCCGATTGGAAAAATACATGCCAACACAAAATTTGAATCTTTTTGTTTTGAAAAGCAAGTTGGATCTTTCGGAATCATTGAAACCAAAAACGGACTGCATATTGTTCAGTTATTAGGAAGAGAGATTCGAGAATTTCAATTAATTGCCGTTTGCGATACGAAAGTAACTGCCAGTAAAGCTACAAGCGACTCAATTTATGATGCGATAGGATCTCCTTTATATTATGGTATTAAAGAAAATGGATATGAAGCCGCAATAGAAGAAATGGGACTAACATCAATGGAAGCTAAAAACGTGAGAATTGACTATCCTCAGATGGGCAACCTTCCTAATTCAATGTCTATTTTAAAGTGGGCATTTAATAGTGAGATCGGAGCTACAATGGAAGCAGAATTGATTGAAGGCAACACAAAATATGTAGTAGCTTATTTAACGGAAGCCATACATGAAGGAGACCCTGAATTTGAATCTGTTAAATCTATGATGAAACCAGAGGTTCTTAAAGAAAAAAAAGCTGAATACATTTCTAATCAGTTAGCTGGAGTGGTATCTCTAGAGGATGCCGCGACTGCAATAGGAGGAAATCCAGCACAAGCAGAATTGACATTATCTATGAATGCATTTCCATCTATCCCTGGCAATAACCCGGGAGTTATTGGCCAAGTCTTTGCGCTTAATCAAGGTGAATTATCGGGTGTAATAGTCGGAGAAAATGGCGTTTATCTGACCCTAGTCAACAGTAGAACTGCAGCAGTAAAATCTGAAGATATTAGTATAAATAAAGGAATTGTAACAGAAGATTTAAGAAGTAAAATTGACAATCGAATAATTCAGGCATTGTATAATGTTGCTGAAGCGAAAGATTGGAGAATGAAACGAACTATCATTAATCCTCAATAACAATATTAAACTCGAATTAGCGTTACATACATTAATTCAGCTATTTTGTCAAATGCATACTATTTTTTAGTAGGTTTGATTTATTATTAACAGCATTTATTGCACTAGATACACTCATGGGAAAAGGAAGACCATCAACAGCACCAAAGAAACTAAAAGATGGTTTCTACATTGATATTGCCAACAAAGGAGCTAATTCAGGAATCAAAATTCGTAGGGATACATACGAGGAGATGATGGCTGCTGTAAAAGAATACGAAAAAACAAAACGCATTATTATTTTAGGCGAGTCTAAAAATGGCAAATGGGTAAATAAAAAGAAATAAGGAGAAAAAATTGTAATTAACATAATTGATAAAAAAAATGGAAGGTTGACCTTCCATTTTTTTTTGCTCGTAAGTTTTCATCAAAAAATCAGCTTTTCAGCGACGTTCTCATTGGCTTAAATGCAATGCTTTATGTATTCTGAGAGCATTATGGTTAATGTCAGAAGTGCTGATATCCAGATAAAAACAAGGCTATTTTCAGTTACCAAAAATGACTTTGTGGCTTTTGCCATAAATTATAACTACCTAACTGACCTATTATAATCAGTTAAATGAAACCTTTGACCTCTGTTTTAGGTTATACTGCATAATTAAGAAAGATATTCTCTATGAAAAAAGTATTTTTATTATTCCCGTTTTTGATATTTACTACTCTTTTTTGCACCGCTCAGATTGACTATCAAGTTCGAATAGATGAACTATATTCTGCTGCAGATGCTTTAGATGGAAGCGGAAATGAAGATCCAACTTGGAAAGTTGAGTTTGTTGATAATGGTGGTGGTGGACTTAACGCTACCGGTTGCATTGCTGCCACTATTCCAACAGGTACTTGGTGGTCGGGGGTTCCAAGTCAAGGTATCACTGTTCCTTTTCAATGGCCCCAAGTGATTAACTCTAGCGCAACTCTTTTTACAACAGCAATGGAATGCTGGGAGGAAGATGGGAGTGCAATTAGCTGCGACAATGACGCCTGTGTTTTTACTACTTGCGGTTTATTGAACAGTGATGATGGGCATGCTCCTGCGGGTGTAGGAAATGGCAGCACTGGAAATACCGGAGACATTAATTTCACAAATGATGCTCCTTGTGTTGAAAATCAATATGAATTAAATATAGATGGGGACAATGTTAATGGAACAGCGGCTAATTATAAGGCACGTATTTCCGTGTATTGGAGCCCAAGTGGAGGAGTTGATCCCGGTTCAATTGCAGGAGACCAAGTAGTATGCGCAAATGGAGACCCTCTGGCATTTACAAGCTTAGATGATGGTGAACCCGCAAATTTTCCAGCCCACTTCACTTACCAATGGCAAGAAGATGTTGGCTGTAGTGGTACTTGGACAGATATTGGCAGTGCAACTAGTGCAACCTATGACGCTCCAATCGGAATTACCCAATCCACTTGTTTTAGAAGGCTAGTAAGATCGATAAATTGTAGTGATGTAATTTCAAACTCACTGACCGTTACAGTAACGCCCACTTCAACTGCACCTAGCTCCATTAATTCCACAGAGACTGTTTTATGTGGTGCAGGATTAATAGATTTAAATGTTGTTGGAGGCTCTTTAGCAGGTACTGATGTTTGGGAATGGTATGATGGAGATCCAAATGGTACGGGGGTTTCAATAGGAACAAACTCTCCGCTTGTTAGTTATGCTATTAATTCGACAACAACATTCCATGTAAGAGCAGAAGGATCATGTGGAAGTACAGCTTCTGCATCATTATTGGTTACAGTCAATACACCTAGTATTGATCCTACTAGTGTTTCTTCTACTGGGACATCAGTATGTATTGGGTCATCAATTGATCTGACTGTTAATGGTGGATCTCTTGGCACTGGTGCTGTTTGGGCTTGGTATGATACAGACCCATCGATTGGCTTGCCTACTTCAATTTACACCAACGCCAGTCCAACCTATAATAGTGTTTCTCCATTAGTGAATACAACTTATTACGTAAGAGCTGAAGGATGTGATACTACGAATGCGGTTTCTGTTGCAATTACTGTAAACGAATTATCTTCAAACCCTACCAGTGTTGCTGCTACCTCCTCTTTATTTTGTAGTGGAGGAAACACAGACCTAACTGTACAAGGAGGTCCTTTAGGCAACGGTGTAGCTTGGCAATGGTATGAAGGAGGGTGTGGTTCAGGACTTCCGATTAATACCGGATCAACAATTAACGTTTCGCCAACTATTACTACAACCTATTATGTGCGTTCTGAAGGGGAATGTGATACCTCAACTTGCTTAAATGTAACCATAACGGTTGATCAATTTTCAACAGATCCTTTATCTATCACGCCGTCATCAGCCAACATTTGTCTGGGACAATCTGCCGTTTTAACAATTGATGGAGGTTCTCTTGGCACTGCTGCGAACTGGGAATGGTACCAAGGTTCTTGCGGAGGAGGCTACATAGGAAGTGGAAATACAATTGGAGTAACGCCTGGGGTGACAACAACTTATTTTGCAAGAGCTGAAGGAGTTTGCGGAAATACTATCTGTCTTTCTCAAACCATAACAGTTGGTGTTGGGGCAGCGGACCCAACATCCGCTTCTCTCTCTGTAAATAATATCTGCCCCGGAGACACTACCGAACTTTCTGTTACTGGACCAGTATTAGACCCAGGCTACACTTGGGTATGGTATACTGGAGCATGCGGGGCAGTTCCTGTTGGAGTTGGAACGAACCTGGACGTAATGCCAACAGTTACAACAACCTATTATGTAAGAGCAGTAGGGACATGTGGACAAACGAATTGTGTTTCTGTTACTGTAGATGTATTATCCGCTGCTATAATGGCAGATGGAATAACTTCAGACAACAATTACTTTTGTACGGGTGATAGTGCAATTTTAGAAGTCTATGGAGGAACAATAGTTGCTGGCTCAGACTGGACTTGGTATGAAAATTCCTGCGGAGGACTACCTATCGGAACAGGAGCAACAATCACCGTTTATCCATCAACAAATACAGCCTATTTTGTCAGAGCGGAAGGAGGAGCTTGTGGGAACACTGGTTGTGTTAATATCTTAATCAACGTTTTAGACGCGTATGCTTATATGCCTCCATTTGATACTTTATGTGGTATGGGCTATCCTTTTGATTTAACCAATGGAGTTCCTGAAGGGGGAGTTTATTCTGGAACCGGAATTGCAAATGGCATATTTGATCCGATTCTAGCTGGTATTGGAACACATTCAGTCACTTATACTTTTACCGAAGCTAATGGGTGCATTGCAATTGCGACCGGCGAAATTGTTATTGACTCCAATGACATTGTGGCTTCCGTATCAATCGTTCCAGAAATATGCGCGGAAGGTGGAATTACTCTAGTTGGATCAACATATGGAGGAAGTGGTTTTTACATTTATGAATGGTCTAATGGCTATATTGGAAATCCTCTTCAATACGCGGATACAGGAACTTACTCGGTTATTGTTGTAGATGGAAGCAATTGCGTTTCTATAATACCGGATATTGAAGTGAATGAAGATGTTGCTTGCATTGAAATGCCCAATAGCTTCACACCAAATAATGATGGCACTAACGATATGTGGAATTTAGATTTGTCAAGTTATACTAATGGTTCCATCCAAGTATATTCAAAATGGGGAAATCTGGTTTGGGAGTCGTCTGGAACCATGTTATCGTGGGATGGAACCCATAACGGACAGATTTTACCTGCTGGAACATACTATTATATATTAGATATTGATAACGGAACTTTAACACAGAATGGTCCTGTTACCATTGTAAAATAAACTGATTAGATATGAAAAAGATACTACTACTCATAGCAATTTTTACATTAGGAGAATCTCAAGCGCAGCAGGTTAGCTTGAATAGCCAATACATGTTTAACTATTTTGCAATTAACCCTGCTGTTGCTGGAACAAAAAACTATAGTCCAATAACCTTTTCTTTTAGAAGACAATGGATGGGAATAAATGATGCTCCTGTAACGCAGAGCATGATGGCTCATACGTTTTTTGGAGAAAAATCCGGAATAGGGGCTCATGTATTTAATGATGTTGCGGGTCCTACTCGAAGAACTGGATTCAGTGCTACTTTCGGACACCAAATACAAGTTGGTGAGAAATCAAGATTATCTTTTGGTGTCTCAACTGCTTTAACTCAATTTATATTAGACAAGGAGAAATTGGTAACAGAGATCCCTAATGATCTTGCAATTCAAAATAGCACCAATAATCAAATGGTTCCAGATTTCAACTTTGGACTATATTGGTATGGAGAAAGGTTCTACCTGGGCTTATCGGCTTTTAACCTCTTAGAAAGTAAAACTGACTTATTCGACATAACTACCAATGTCTCAAGCACATTGGATAGAACGTTCTATTTTCATGGGGGCTACACACTCGCAATAAGCGATAACTTTGCCATTGACCCATCTGTCATGTTTCGTTACATGTTAAACGCACCATTTCAACTAGACGGAAACGCCAGATTTATTTACAAAGATGCATACTGGCTAGGTGTATCTTACAGGTTGGAAGATGCTATAGCAATTATGGCTGGAACAGAGTTAGGGAAAATTTCATTTGGATATTCTTTCGACGTAACAATGTCTGATTTGGCAACATATAACACTGGCTCCCATGAGGTTTTTTTAAGGGTGAAACTTAACACCAATTCAAAGGCAAAAACACCTTGGCACAAAAGAAATAGAATTTATTCATCTTTCCCAGAGTAGAACTATTATGATAGTGAGGGTAAAAAATATATTCCTAATATTTGGCGTATTATTTCTATGCGTAAATTCAAATGCTCAAGTTGGAGTAGCGGACGACCTATTTGATAATTTTGAGTTTCATCAAGCAATTAAGTTCTATGAAAAAGAAGCAAAATTAGGTGATGAACAATTAACAAAATACGCTTTTTGCCACTTTCAAATTCACAATTATAAAAAAGCAGAAGAACTATATAGAAAAGTAGTTAAAATAGAAAATACGGACCCTATTAACTTCTATTACTACGCAGTGTGCTTGAAAAACAACAAAAAATATGAACTAGCAGAAGATTTTTTTACTATTTCAAAGTCATTTGATTCATTAAACCCGTACAACAACCTGATGTTAGTGTCTATCTCTGAAATCCCTTCAATCCATGAAAAAAAATCAGGTATAGAAATAACAAACGAAAGCTCTATTAACTCCTCAATTGCTGAGTTTTCACCGAAATGGTACAAAGAGGGCGTCCTTTACATTAAAGAAATAAAACAAGATGGCAAAAAAGCACTCAATGTAGATTATTCTTCGGAATACAACCAATTGGATAGTTTGGCATATGGAACTGCAGAAAGGCCTTTAAGCGTTATGTATTATGCTCCCTTTAAAGAAGGTGTTTTTGGAGAGCCAACTATAGTTGCAAAAGGCAAAAAATTCCATATTGGGGCTTTTGATATAAATAAACAAACAGGAGAAATATACTTCACTAAAGTTGACATTATTACGAATTGGTCAACGGGGACAAAAAGCCATCCAAGAATATACAAGGCTACTTTAGATACGGCAAGTATAGGGTTAATTAATGTAAAAAAGGTTGCTATCAAAAAATTATCTGACGACGTCGGAGCTGGTCATCCGGCGCTTTCAAAAGATGGAAAAACACTTTATTTTTCATCAAATTTAAAGGACGGGTTTGGTGGAAGTGACCTGTATTCAAGTGTTTTGGGAGAAGACGGAAAGTGGCAAGAACCAATTAATTTGGGGGGACATATAAATACACCCGAAGATGAAGTTTTTCCGGTATTAAATGACACTGTTTTATACTTCTCCACAAACGGTAAAGCCGGTTTTGGAGGTTTAGATATCTTTAAGGCTAATATTACATCTAAAGGAATAGAGGACCCTATAATTTTGGCCGCACCTCAAAATTCTGCTGCCGATGATTTTGGAATTTTATTAAATCCGAATAATGAAAAATATGGTTTTGTTACCTCAAATAGATATCCTGGAAATGGTGATGACGATCTGTTTCAGTTCCGCCCAGAACCGAGTAAAACATATGTTAAAGGATTTGTAACTGACTCTATTAAGAGGGCCGCTGAAGGTATTTTGGTGAAACTATATGAGAATGGGACTGAGGTAAGTCAAATGTATACTGACGAGAATGGATTTTATCGAGTTGATCTTGAGGAAAACAAAAAATATGAATTAATTGCGAGCACAAAAGGATTTTCTGCAAAAGGAGATATTTACGCTGACGAGAACTGGATAAGCGAGGAGGATTTTAATTTAGTTTTATCGCCGAATGAAACAGTTCAAGGGTTGGCTTTAACAGAAGCAGGAGAGGTTGCAAGCAACACGAAAGTTGAGCTTTTTGATGAAAATGGAAATGTGATTTATTCGGCCTTAACAGATGAAAATGGACGCTATCAATTTTTATTAGACAAAAATAAAGAATATGAAATTATTGCTTCCAATGATGGCTACAGAGGATCTGAAAAGATTATTACAAATCAGGAGTGGAACAGTAATAAAGATACCAACATTACTTTGAAAGCAATTGAAATTGTTCAAGGAACTGTTCGATTAGAAGATGGAAATTCTGCATCGGAAATTTTAGTAAAGCTATTGGATGAAAATGGAGTGGAACTTGAAAGAATATATTCCAATGAAAAGGGAAAATACAAGTTTCTATTAAAGCCCCTTGAAACATATACACTTGTTGCTAGTGATATTGGCTCAGGTGCAGTTGAAAAAATTGTAACAGATTCAACTTGGAATGGGGAAAAAGCATTTGACCTTATTCTAAAACCTGCAGTTACCGCTCAAGGAATAGTTACCCTGCCAAATGGCTCTATTGCTTCAAACATCCGAATGGAGCTTCTCCGCGAGCAAGACAGTATTCTTATCACCTCCAAAACTGATTATTTGGGATTTTACCAATTTGTATTAGATACTAATATGAAATTTAAAATCATTGGTATTAATGG
>JAQWQH010000168.1 GCA_029244805.1 Flavobacteriales bacterium | reverse complement strand
TTGTGTCCTAACATCCCCGATAGGGCATACAGTGCAGAGGTTTCCATTTCGAAATTAGTTATCTTCAAACCATTGTGATTGAATTCATTTAATTGCTCGTTTAGGTTTGGGATTTTTGCGGCTAACCTAAGGGATCTTCCTTGTGGTCCATAAAACCCATTTGCAGTTGCCGTAATTCCCTGATGCATCCCTTCCTTCAGTTTTTGAATTAATGCATTACTGCCTTTAGCAAAGTAAGTTGGGTTCATTTCAGCCCCCCAATTAATCTGATTATCAAAAGTTTCTTTAAGAAGTAATTCATCTTTTTCAAAAACTCCATCATAAAAACCTGCTAAACCATCAAACCCTAATCCGTATTCCGAAACTACAAAAGAGTCGACGGGGATTTCAGCTTGCAACGATCCGCTAGTCCCAATACGTATAATATTTAATTGTCTATGTTCTTTTTTCGTTGTTTTTAGATTAAAATCGATATTAGCGAGTGCATCCAGTTCATTAATTACTATATCAATATTGTCACAGCCAATACCCGTGGAAATCACAGTTAGACGCTTTCCATTGTAGGTTCCAGTATGCGTTACAAACTCTCTGTTTTCTACTTTTAATTGAATGGAATCAAAGTGTTTCGAGATTTGTTTGACTCTGTTTTGGTCTCCAACCACAATTATATCGTTAGCAATATCATTGGGATGTAGGTTTAAATGATATATTTTACCTTCATCAGTAATTATTAATTCTGATGGTGCAATTGGAGTATTGTGTTCGATTGTTCTAGTCAGCATTCTATAAAAATAAAAAAAACTCAGATAAATGAGCTTTTTTTATTTAGGTTATTAATCAATAAAGCTAAATACTTTTTTCAAAATATCAGTAGCCCTAGCAAGAGGGTCTTTGCGGATGTGTTTTTCTTCTTGTTCGACTAATAAAAAAAGACCTTTAATTGCTCGTTCTGTGACAAATGCATTCAAATCCGTGTTTACGTCACTTCCTCCAGTTAAAATGTTAGCGCTATTATATGCTTTCGTCAAAGGGGTCCAGTATTTAGTCAATTGAACTTTATCAATGGCTTCCTTTACTTTGGGAGAAAATGCAGAAACCAATTTACTGGTCGTTTTGTCTTTTAGATAATTGGTGGCAGCATTATCTTCTCCTTTTAAAATAGCAAAACCATCACCAATACTCATGTCCTTGATAGCTTGAATAAAAATTGGTCCTGCTTCTTTTGTGGCTTCCTCAGCAGCTCTATTTAAAGTTAATTCAAATTGATCTACTTTATTCTGGAGACCTAAATCAATAGCTTTGTCTTTTACCTTTTGTGCGTCAGGGGGGAAAGGAAGTTTAATTGATGGGTTTTTTAAAAACCCATCAGTTGCGGAGGCAAGGCTCGAACCTTTATTTATTCCTACAGTTAGTGCTTCTTTTAGCCCAGCAATTACCTCGTCGTTTGTTAATGTTGCAGTTTCGTTGTGTCCTCCTCCTGTTTCAATAGCAGTGGTGGCAGTTTCAGCAATGCTTGTTAATTCGTCACAACTTGCAAAGGTCAATGTCATTGCCGCAGTATATATCATTAATTTATTTTTCATAATAACGTTTATCTTAATTTGGATAGTAAACATAACAATTATTTTGCCATCTTTCAATGTGAATGCGTAAGTTTGGTTTGTGAAAGTTATATAATCGATTATGAATGTAGAAATAATTTCAATTGGAGATGAGTTGTTAATTGGTCAAACAATCAATACAAATAGTTCTTGGATGGGAGAACAATTGAGTTTAATTGGTGCATCAGTGCATCAAATAACTGCAATAACTGATAATGAAAATCATATATTGGAGACATTAGAAAGAGCCTCCAAAAAAGTCGATGTTGTTCTTATTACCGGGGGATTGGGTCCAACTAAAGATGATATAACCAAGCACACATTATGTAAGTTTTTTGGAGTGGAATTACTTTTTAATAAAGAGGTTTTTGCCAAACTGGAAATATTTTTCAGTTCTAGAGGTTTTGAGATGTTGGATGTAAATAAAGATCAAGCAATGTTGCCAAGTAATGCTTTAATTCTTGAAAATACGAGAGGAACAGCAAGCGGTATGTGGTTTGAAAAAGATAACGTGATTTATGTGTCAATGCCTGGGGTTCCTTATGAGATGAAAGGGATTATGACGGAGCATGTACTTCCTCGTCTGCGTAAAGACTTTATTGAAAATACGGTTGTTCACAGAACAGTAAAAACAATTGGTGTTGGAGAATCCTTTTTAGCAGAGAAAATTGAGCTTTGGGAAAATTCGTTGAAAAAAGATAATATCAAATTGGCTTATTTACCGTCTCCTGGTGTCGTTAAATTAAGATTGTCCGGTTATGGAGAAGATGAAAGAAAAGTTTTGATATCGATATCAAATAAAATTAACGAACTAAAAACCATAATCGGTGATTATATTTTTGGTTATGAGAAAGAAGAGCTTAATCAACTTGTTGGAAATATTCTTTTAGAAAGTTCCAATACTTTAAGCACAGCGGAAAGTTGCACGGGAGGATATATATCGCATTTGATTACATCTGTCCCCGGAAGTTCTGCCTATTTTAAAGGTAGTATAATAGCTTATGATAATGAGGTTAAAATTACCAAGTTGGGGGTGGAGCGCTCTAGCATTGATCAAAAAGGGGCCGTAAGTCAGGAAGTTGTAGAACAAATGGCAGTCGGTGCAATCTCAGAGTTTGAAACGGATTATTCCATAGCTACTTCGGGTATATTAGGACCAGATGGAGGTTCTGATGAAAAACCAACTGGAACAATTTGGATTGCTGTGGCTTCTGATTCGGGGGTAATAAGTCAAAAACTTCGATTGGGTAATAGCCGTATAAGAAATGCTCATATTACTGCCTTAACAAGTCTAAATATGCTACGTACATATATTTTAAGTCATCAGAGAAGCACACTGAAAGGTTAAAACTTGGCTCTAACTTTACGTGCTGTTTTTTTCTTCGTGCGTTTTAATTTATAAGATTTCCTGTAAAATGAATTTTGACCTCTTATCAAATATCCGTAGGAAAAAGTGGTAAACATGTAGTTGTCTTTGTGGGAGGGATCACCTCTTTTTTGTCCAACATCAAAATTTGCTAAAAACTGTTCATCAGCGTTTGTTAATCCAGATTGATTACCAATATCACCATCCAGTGGTCCTTGGTAAAAAACGGTACTGATGTCGTCTAGGTAATCTGTAAAAGTAATAGTCCACGTAAAGTCCCATCCAAATCGATGTTTATTCTTGTAAGTGAAAAATACTCCCGCTCCAATTGGAATACCGATTTGCCATTTGCTATAACTTATTCCTTCAGTCTGAAGGGGTTGCAGAGCTGTCCAAGAAGAACCATCAAAACTTCCTTTCGGGTTGTGGTTAAATCCACTAATTCCAAGATGCGCATAGGTTTTTAGGTCTAGCATGTACCTTCCTCTTCCTCCAATATCATTCGCTTCATAGATATAGTACTCAGCTTTAGCTGAAATTTCTAGTATATTGTTTCTAAACCTTAAATTTCGGGTATTTCTTCCTTTGTTGGATGATAGCGCATCATCACCTTTTATTCTGCCATAATTAACGCTAACATTTCCGGCTAATACTGGTAAAAATTTATAACGAGCATATCCACCAAACACCCATTGGGTTTGACTTAATTTCATGTCCATTATGAAATCTCTTCTCGTTTTCTCCTGTCCTCCAATATCTCCGAGATAGTTTGTTGCACCTAACTTAATGCCATAATCAAAATTGTATTGCGAGCTTCCTAACAATACGATAAGAGAAAAAAATGTCGTTAATGCTAATCTGATAGTATTCATACTTACTAAAACAGAGGCAAATATAAATATACATTACCGAGAAAACAAGTTCAGATTGGGATATTAAACCAATAGTTTGTTTTGCGGGATAACGTTAAATAAGTATTTATACATCTTTAAATTATGTCGACGTTTTTAACCTCGTGAAATAAGCCTGATTCTATAGCACTCTATTTCAAAAGAAGAAGTTACAACTCTTACTATAATTAAGTAACAGGATTTCAATACAAAATATTTTTTTTAAAACGAAGGGTATCTGATAGAATTCTGTACTTTCGTTATTCATTCGAAGAGAATTTTATGTAGTTAGTTTTTTTTTGGGATTAAAGTGCTAAAAATGAATAGTATAGTAGATTTGTTTAATGTAAAATATCCTATTGTTCAGGGAGGAATGATATGGTGTAGTGGATGGGAATTGGCAAGTGCAGTAAGTAATGCAGGAGGTTTGGGTATTATTGGTTCCGGGTCTATGTATCCTGAGGTTCTAAAAGATCATATTGTCAAATGTAAAAACGCCACGGACAAACCTTTTGCGGTTAATTTGCCCATGTTGTATCCAGATATTGATAAACATGTTCAAACCATAATTGAATTGGAAGTGCCAATTGTTTTTACTTCAGCTGGTAATCCTAAAATTTGGACGAAGCATCTGCAACAGCACGGAATTGTAGTAGTACACGTTGTTTCAAGTGTGAAGTTTGCATTAAAAGCAGAAGCTGCAGGGGTTGATGCATTAGTAGTAGAAGGCTTTGAAGCAGGAGGGCACAATGGAAGAGATGAAACAACAACCCTTTGTTTGATACCAATGGTAGTTCAACAAGTTAATATACCTGTTCTTGCTGCGGGAGGTGTTGGTTCAGGTCATTCAATGTTAGCATGCATGGTGCTTGGGGCAGATGGTGTTCAAATGGGATCTCGGTTTGTTGCCTCTGAAGAATCTTCAGCGCACATTGACTTCAAAAATGCAGTTTTAAAGTCGCAGGAAGGAGATACAATGTTGACTTTAAAAGAAATAACTCCGGTTCGCTTGATTAAAAATGAATTTTATGCTAGAATTGAAGCAAAATATAATGAAGGTGCTTCAATAGAAGAACTTAAATCTTTATTAGGGAGAGGAAGAGCTAAGAAAGGCATGTTTGAAGGAGACTTAAAAGAAGGAGAGTTGGAAATTGGACAGGTTTCCGGAACATTAAATGAGATAAAACCTGCCGGTGAAATTGTTGAAGCAGTTATGCAGGAGTTTCATTTGGCTAGAGAGGAAATAATCGCCAAAAATCGTTTTAAAATTTAGCGGAAGTAGAATGATAAAATTTGAAAAATTTACCTTAGATAATGGTTTAAGAGTATTAGTCCATGAAGATATATCTACTCCAA
>JAQWQH010000117.1 GCA_029244805.1 Flavobacteriales bacterium | reverse complement strand
CACCTAAAACCAATACTAATAAAATCTAAAATTAAAATAACACCCAATTAATCAACGACTTCACCATATAAGTCATAATGATCTGTGGATATAATTTTGACATCAGAGAAGTCGCCTAATCGGATATATGTATCCGATTTTTTGACAAGCACCTCATTATCAACATCAGGAGAGTCAAATTCAGTGCGACCAATGAAATAGTCACCTTCTACCTTATCAAATAAAACTTTGAAAGTTTGACCTATTTTCTCCTGATTCAATTCATATGAAATACCTGATTGCAACTCCATAATTTGCTCAGCCCTTTCTTGCTTTAACGCCTCCGGGACATCGTCTTCTGAGTTATGCGCATGCGTATTTTCTTCGTGCGAATAGGGAAAAACGCCTAACCGGTCGAATTTCATATCTTCTACCCAGTCATACATTTCCTGGAAATCTTCTTCTGTCTCACCAGGATATCCTGCAATAAGTGTTGTCCGAATCGCTATGTTTGGAACTTTAGCTCTAATTTGATTTACTAATTCAACCGTTTTTTCTTTTGTAATGCCCCTGCGCATAGCTTTCAGCATATTTGTAGCACCATGTTGAAGTGGCATATCCAAATAATTACAAACCTTATCGTATTTCGCCATAACATCCAAAACATCCATTGGAAACCCAGCTGGGTAGGCATAATGCAATCGAATCCATTCAATACCTTCTATGGCAACTAATTGTTCTAATAATTCTGAGAGATTTCGCTTTTTATATATATCCAAGCCGTAATAAGTTAAATCCTGAGCAATAAGCATCAACTCTTTCACTCCTTGCGCAGCTAAAGATTTTGCATGTTCTACTAATTGCTCAATAGGTGTAGACTTATGCTTACCTCTCATTATTGGAATAGCACAGAATGAACAAGGTCTATCACATCCCTCAGCAATTTTAAAATAAGCATAATGCGTTGGTGTAGTAAGAAGCCTTTCCCCAACCAATTCGTGTTTATAATCAGCTTTTAAGGTCTTTAATAATTTTGGCAAATCTCTGGTCCCGAAATAAGCATCAACCTCTGGAATTTCTTTTTCTAAATCACCTTTATATCTTTGGGACAAACAACCGGTTACATAAACTTTATCTACCTGCCCCTCTTTTTTAGCTTCAACATAACGAACAATCGTATTTATAGATTCCTCCTTGGCTGTATCAATAAAACCACAGGTATTAATAATTACAATTTCGGAATCATCCTGTTGCGCCTCATGTTCAACTTCAAACTTATTCGCCTTCAACTGCGCCATCAACAATTCTGAATCGAAGATATTTTTAGAACAACCTAGAGTAACTACGTTGACTTTATTTTTTTTAAGTGTCTTAGTTTTCATTGTCTATTCCATCTCAGACCCCTTGAATAAGGAATCCACAAATTCGTGCTTATTAAAAACTTGCAAGTGCTCCATACCTTCTCCAACTCCTATATACCTGACAGGAATTTTAAACTGGTCAGTAATCCCAATTAGAACGCCACCTTTTGCCGTACCGTCTAATTTAGTCATTGCTAAAGAAGAAACCTCTGTTGCTGCTGTAAACTGCTTAGCTTGTTCAATAGCATTTTGACCCGTTGAACCATCTAATACCAACATAACATCATGCGGTGCGCCTGGAATTATTTTTTCCATGACACGTTTAATTTTAGTTAACTCGTTCATTAGGTTAATCTTATTATGCAATCGACCCGCTGTATCAATCAACACCACATCCGCTCCTTGGGCTTTAGCACTTTCTAAGGTATCAAACGCCACTGATGCTGGATCAGCTCCCATTCCCTGCTCTACAATAGGCACATCTACACGTTGTGCCCAAATTTTCAATTGATCTACAGCTGCTGCTCTAAATGTATCAGATGCACCAAGAAAAACTTTTAACCCTTTTTTCTTTAACTGATAAGCTAACTTTCCAATGGTGGTTGTTTTTCCAACTCCGTTCACTCCTACAATCATTATTACGTAAGGACCATTATCCAATTTTGGAATTTCAAAATCCGTTGCCTCTCCTACATTGGTTTCACTTAAAAGGCTTGCAATCTCTTCTTTTAAAATCCCATTTAATTCCGATGTGCCAACATACTTATCTCTAGAAACGCGTTCTTCAATATTCTCAATTATTTTCAAAGTTGTCTCAACACTAACGTCTGACGAAACCAAAATTTCCTCCAAACTATCTAAAACCTCCTCATCAACTTTAGATTTTCCAGCTACCGAAGAAGCCAATTTCGACAAAAAACTTTTCTGCGTTTTTTCAAGCCCTTTGTCTAAGTCCTCTTTTTTTTCGCGTGTAAAAAAACTTTTCCAACTCATAGTTATTTCTTTAAAGATTAACTCGTTCTCTAAAAACGAACAAAAGCTTCTCCCGAATTACGGAAGAAGCTTAAATATCATTCAATAACAATAAAAGTGTTTAGCTCTTGGCGAACCAATCTTTTACTTTGTTGTTATGTACAATTTCTTCTTTAAATGAATAAGCTCCTGTCTTAGGAGACCTTACCATCTTCACAACTTTTGAATGTTGCTTTCCTCCACCTTTTTGTAGTGATGCTACTTGCTTCTTTGCCATCGCTTAATTATTTAATCTCTTTATGAACTGTGTACTTCTTCAAAATTGGGTTGAATTTTTTCAACTCAATTCTGTCAGGAGTATTCTTTCTATTCTTCGTTGTAATATATCTTGATGTTCCAGCCACTCCAGACTGTTTATGCTCAGTGCATTCTAGTATTACTTGTATTCTATTTCCTTTCTTAGCCATTTTGCTCTAATTTTGCTCGGGCTGCAAAGATAATTATTATTTTTATTCTGACAACAACTTACCT
>JAQWQH010000113.1 GCA_029244805.1 Flavobacteriales bacterium | reverse complement strand
TTATGAGTATGCAATAATTCCATCAGATACAATTACCTGTAAAGCCTCAACAATAGATCCTTTTGCTCCAACCAACCAATACGTTTTTGAAATTGATACAACCGACTTATTTAATTCTCAATTTAAAAAACATCAATTTATTACTAGTGCCGGTGGAGTGGTTGAAGCCCGTCCCAATGATTGGATAAATAGTAATTCCCTTGCAGCGGATCCGATTACCTTTTAGGACAGTACGGTTTATTTTTGGAGAAGCTCACCCGACAGTGCTATAAAATCATGGCAGGAAAGCTCCTTTCAATATATTCCTGAAAAATGGGGTTGGGGACAATCGCATTTTTTCCAATTTAAAAATGATGCATATACTAATATAGCATACAATAGACCCAATAGGTCTTTTGATTTTGAATCTTCCATTGCATCTCTATCCTGCAATACACACGTTAGTTTTGTTTCTGGCGGTGAATGGCAAGGAACCAGCTGGTCCTTATTTGGGGCTACACAGGACTACGGCGGATGGCTATGGCCTTCTATAATTATTGGTGTAGTAGATCAATGCTCATTAGAATCTTGGTGCGCAAATGACTATTGCGTAGGTCAATTTAATGGAAATCCAGCGACATGTCCTGGAGCCAACAATATGGGAAGAAATAGGTGCACTAATTTTTTTATTTAGCACAACAGAAACTCAGCACAACTAGATTCTTTAGTCAACTTTCTTGATAATGTAATTCCAGATAGCAATTACATTGTTGCATACACTTACATTCCTAATAATTACACCAGCCCTATGGGACTATATGACGCATGGCCTCCAGAATTATTTACTGCTTTTCAAAATTTGGGAGCTACAAACATGAATCCTGGACAACCCGATGATGGTTTTATCTTTTTTGCAAAGAAAGGCGACCTTTCATCTGCTCAAGAGGTGCATACCTCTGACACCATTGCTGGAGGAACCTCTTTACCTACTCAGCTGATCAGTTTTGAAACAATCATTGTTGGATGCAATACTACAGGTAACATAACTGCGGAAATTGCTGGTCCATCTAAAAACTGGAACACGTTATATTGGCAGCAGCACGCTACTGAGCCTTCATCTACTGACACTTCCAGATTAAAGCTATATGGAACTACTGCCCAAGGTGTAGAAACACTTTTAATCGATACCTTAATGACCAATAACGACTCTATTACAAACCTCAATAACCATATCGATGCCGCACTATATCCTTTTGCGAAGCTGGAGTTAGAAACCACGGATACAATTACAATTACTCCTGCTAATGTCGACAGGTGGCAATTGATTTATGATCCCGCACCAGAATGTGCTATAAACCCTAAGAAAGGGTCTTATTATTCGGTTTCTGAAAACAGTATCCAAGAAGGGGATTCTGTCAAATATGCTGTTGCCATAGAAAATGTTAGTGCATTTGACATGGATAGTCTTTTGGTGCACTATTGGATAGAAGATGCAAATCATACTAAAAACTATGTCTCATATACAAGACAAGATTCGTTAAAGAGCGGAGGAATAATAATTGACACAGTAAGTGTCTCTAGTAAGGGATATGTTGGAGACAATTCAATATGGGTAACCGCTAATCCAAAAATTGATGGAAACCTGCAGGATCAATTCGAGCAGTTTTATTTCAACAACTTTACTGAAAAAACATTTACTGTGCTTGAAGATAATACGAACCCCATACTCGATGTAACCTTTGATGGCATACATATTTTAAACGAGGACATTGTGAGTCCAGCACCATTAATATCCATAACATTAAATGATGAAAATAAGTTTTTACTTTTAAATGAGGACATTGATACAAATCAATTTAAGATTCAGCTTATACGACCTAATTCGAATAATCCTGAACAATTATTTTTCTCGAACACGGGAGAAAGTGATTATTTAATGTGGGAACCGGCTATTGATGATAAAAACTTATTTAAAATAGAATATAACCCAACATTTACAGAAGACGGAATATACACATTGCAAGTTCAAGCAAGTGACAAGTCAAACAACTTTTCCGGGGATTTCGCTTACGAAATTAGTTTTGAAGTTATCACAGCATCAACAATTACCCACCTATTTAATTACCCTAATCCATTCAGCACCAAAACACATTTTGTTTTTACACTTACCGGAAGTGAAACACCTGATCAAATGCTCATTCAAATAATGACTGTTACGGGTAAAGTTGTTAGAGAAATTTCAATGGATGAAATTGGGCCGCTACATATTGGAAAAAATAAAACTGATTTCTTTTGGAATGGCCGGGATCAATTTGGAGACCAACTCGCCAATGGAGTATACCTGTATCGTGCAATTGTCAAGATAAATGGAGAAAACATTGATCATCGTGACACTTCTGCAGATACCAAAAGCTTTAAGAAAGAGTTCGGAAAAATGTATTTATTGAGATAATTCAAAAACAAAATGCAACGATATCTCTGCCAAATATTCGAGAAAAAATTTGCAGTATTGATCGTCTTTTCATTAATCTGTTCAATCCTTTATATTGAAGCCTTTAGTATTGGATTTTTATCTGATGATTATGGCTTTCTTTGGAAAGCTAAAGAATTTGGATGGAGCGCATTTGAACATAACTTTAACGACCCCTTTTACATTCCTTTTAGCCATGTAATTGCAATGTCTCTATATTCATTAGTAGGTGACAATGCCCTTATTTTTCATGTTTTGCAACTTCTCATTCATGCGCTAATAGGTTGGCAGCTTTATTTATTTTTAAAAGAGTATTTGAACACATCAAACGGGGTTGCGAAAATTGCATTTATCTCTGGGTTGTTGTTTCTGATTTTTCCATATCAAACAGAAGCTGTATTATGGCTTTCATCAAAATCGTATGGATATTCTTTGTTCTTTGGACTACTTTGTATTCGTCAGTTTTTTAAATATTATGACTCTAAAAAGAATGCTCATTTATTCCTCTGCTCAATATTTCTAATCTGCTCAATAACAACGAAGGAGTTTGGTTATTTACTTCCTGTAATTATTGCTCTTTTATTGTGGAACAAAGGGAAGCTTAGCTTTAAACCCATTCCAATATTTATATTTTTCATAATAATTATTTCCTCTGTAGCAATCAGATGGATTGTTTTGTCCGATTTGATTGGAGGGTATGGAACTGTTGTTCATATTAACCTATCAGTTATAGCCTGGCATTACTTAGCTTATATTGTAAAGTTCTTTACCCATATTCGCTATTCTGACGATTCAATGATATTCTTTTATTGCATGTCAGTATTAACAGTCGTCAGTTTCGGGCCCTTACTTTTCTCTATGATTAAAGAAAGACAACTAAGAAAAAATGGATTAGTTACGGTTTGCCTTTTTATACTCAGTTTACTACCTGTTATTTCATTGGAGATCTCATCATTAAACAGTATAGAATCTGATCGATATAGTTATTGGGCTTCAATTATCGTTTGCACTTCTTTAGTAGTTGCAATCAATAAATTACCAAAAAAACAATCAAATATCCTGTCTATACTTTGGAGCATAATATTCATTGGCCTAACATATGTAACATCCCAAAACTGGGAAAAAGCGAATCAAGTCAAAGAAAATTACTTGAACAACCTAGAGCGTTTATCTGAAAATAATTTATTACTAATAAATACCCCTGATAATTTCAATGGGGCCTATATTTTAAGAAATGGGGTGAATGATTATTTGAAGTTTAAAGAAACAGGGAAAACAGCGACACAAATAGATTTTCAAACTTTCACGAATGTGAATGGCGGCATTACTTTTCTGGAAAATAATGGCTTTAAAGGTAATAAAGGAGCCTCATTTTACTATAAAAATCCGAAACTAAAAACATTGAAAAAGATTGAAAAAGACGCACTTCCTTTTAACATGTATGATGCTGTTTACTATTTCAGTGATGGAAAGTTTTCTAAAATAGAGAAGCCTTGATATTCTTTTCCGTTCTTTGTGAAAATGCTAATTGACACACATACCCATTTATACAGCTCAAAGTTTGATGAGGACAGAGATGCCGTAATTCAAGACTGTTTGAATAATAATATCTTAAAATTACTCCTACCCAACATCGACTCTGAATACACAGACAGCCTGTTGTCGCTTGTAAAAAAGTACCCAAGTGTTTGCTACCCTATGATGGGAATTCATCCATGTTCAATAAAGCCCGAGACTTATGAAAATGAATTGAGACATGCTAAACATTGGTTAGATAACGAAAAATTCATTGCTGTTGGGGAAATTGGCATAGACTTACATTGGGATAAGTCTACTTTAGAAATACAACAATTTGCTTTTCGCGAACAAATTAGCTGGGCCAAAGAAAAAAAACTTCCTATTGTTATTCATGCAAGAGATTCCTTTGATGAGATTTTTGAAATAGTTGATGCAATGAATGATGAAAACCTGAAGGGCATTTTTCATTGTTTTACAGGAAATCAAAAACAAGCTCAACACATCATTGATTATGGTGGCTTTAAAATGGGAATTGGAGGAGTTGTTACATTTAAAAATTCTGGATTAGATCAAGTGGTTCGTAAATTTGATTTAAATCATTTTGTTTTGGAAACAGATTCTCCATATTTAGCTCCAACTCCATATCGCGGCAAGAGAAACGAAAGTCCTTATTTGACGTTAATTGGTGAAAAAATGGCAGATATTTATGGTTGTTCGCTTCAGGACATTTCTGAGGCAACAACCAAAAACGCTATAGATATATTTAATTTAGATTAATGGAGCTTTTCATAAAATACCTTTTTCTTATATGTTCGGTATTTCTATTGAACAATAAATCAATAGCTCAATTATCGGATCAGGCCCAAATTAGCCTTTTGACATGTGCAGAAGGGGAGGATATTTATTCCTTATTTGGCCACAGTGCTATCCGGGTATATGACCCGGCAAACAACATTGATAATTGCTACAATTGGGGGATGTTTGAATTTGATTCGGATGAAATTGTATTTGCAACAAAATTCACCAAAGGAAGGCTCAAATACTATATGGACGAGCAAGATTTCAGATACTTTATAATGGAGTATGACTATTTTCAAAGAACAGTAAAAGAGCAGGTCTTAAATTTAACATACCAGCAAAAAAACAATCTGTGGAAAGCGCTCAAAGAAAATTATTTACCAGAAAACAGGGTATACAAATATGACTTTTTCTTTGATAATTGTGCCACTCGAATTAGGGATATATTACAAAACACAATTGGAGATAATCTAGTGTTAAAAGCACACCCAAACGAAAACATGCATTCCTTAAGAGAGCTATTAAACAATACTATTAAGCATATGCCTTGGTTGGGTTTTGGAATGGATTTAGCTTTAGGAAGCAAGGTTGATATTAAGGCGAATAACCAAAAAATGATGTTTCTCCCAAAGTATATGCATGCAATTTATGCGGATTCAGAAGTTCTAATTAATGGAAAACCGCAGCCTTTAGTATTAAGCGAAATAACATTGATTAATGGCATAAATCATAAAGCTGAAGCGTCTTTTTGGAGTACACCAACATTTCTGTTTTGGGCACTCTTTGTAATTTCAGTTATTCTTACATGGAGTAAAATCCGATTCCTTACGAAGCTCTGGGATGCAACTTTACTGTTTGTTTTTGGAGTGCTTGGGATTATTATTGTCTTCCTTTGGTTCGGAACCGATCATATTACTATGCGACCGAACTTTAATGTGCTTTGGGCAAATCCTTTATACTTGTTTTTTCTACTTCCATTAATGCATAAAAAACTACACAAAAAACTGCAC
This sequence comes from Flavobacteriales bacterium, assembly GCA_029244805.1. GTDB lineage: Bacteria > Bacteroidota > Bacteroidia > Flavobacteriales_D > Parvicellaceae > CALSMU01. The sequence continues at coordinate 4,799 of JAQWQH010000113.1, read as the reverse complement.
AAAGCTTATCTAGGGATGGCTGCATTGTTAATCCTTGTGATTTTCGGAGCAATGATAATTCCTCAAGAATTTAACCCAGCATGTAGTCCAATCATTCTAATTTTTACTTTCAAGTTTTTTTATTGGTATAAGGAGACAAAAAGAGTTGTTTAACTTTTATAATCTCATTCTTAAAATTTTTACCTTAGCACTCTATTATAATTCAAACCATGATGAGTAAATACGACGTTACAATAATCGGATCAGGACCAGGGGGATATGTTGCAGCAATAAGATGTGCACAACTAGGCATGAAGACTGCAATCATTGAAAAATACTCTACATTAGGAGGAACTTGTTTAAATGTTGGCTGTATTCCATCCAAAGCATTACTAGATTCTTCTCATCATTACCACGATGCTGCACACTCTTTTGAAAAGCACGGGATTTCAACAGGTAAATTATCTGTTGATTTTGCCAAAATGATAGAACGAAAGACCAGTGTTGTAAGCCAAACGTGCGATGGGATTCAATTTCTGATGGATAAAAACAAAATCGATGTTTATCAAGGATTAGGTTCTTTTCAAGACAGAAACACTATCGATATAGTTGGAAAAGATAAAAAAGTCACCATTACTACGGAAAAGACAATAATTGCTACTGGCTCAAAACCGAATTTCTTTCCAGGAATGGAACCAGACAAGAAAAGAATTATTACCTCTACTGAAGCATTAAGCTTAACGGAAATACCCAAAAATTTAATTGTTATTGGTGGTGGAGTTATTGGACTTGAGCTAGGCTCTGTATATGCCCGACTTGGATCTGCTGTAACCGTAATCGAATTTGCTGATTCCATTATCCCTACAATGGATAAAACTATGGGAAAAGAATTGCAAAAAGTATTAAAGAAAGAAGGATTTAAATTCAACTTTAAGCATGCCGTTCAAAAAGTAGAAAACAAAGGAAAAAAGGTTGTTGTAACTGCTAAAAACAAAAAAGATCAAGAGGTAACATTTGAAGGAGATTATTGTTTAGTTGCGGTTGGGAGAAAACCCTATACAAATGGATTAGGATTGGAAAATATTGGTTTAAAAGTTAACGATAAAGGTCAGATTGAAACCAACAAACATTAAGAGACGAATGTTTCTGGAATTTATGCTATTGGAGATGTTACTGCAGGAGCTATGTTAGCCCATAAAGCTGAGGAAGAGGGAGTTTTTGTTGCAGAAACAATAGCGGGTCAAACTCCACATATTAATTACGACTTAATTCCAGGTGTTGTATATACTTGGCCAGAAGTAGCTGCTGTAGGTAAAACAGAAGAAGAAGTAAAAGAAGATGGAACGGAATATAAAGTTGGACAATTTCCAATAAGAGCTCTAGGCAGAGCTAGAGCAAGTATGGATATTATGGGAGTTATTAAAATAATCTCGGATAAAAAAACAGACGAAGTTCTAGGTGTTCACATGGTGGCTCCGCGCGCAGCAGATTTGATTATGGAGGCTGTTATCGCAATGGAGTATCGAGCATCTTCAGAAGATATAGCTCGCATTTGTCATCCGCATCCCACCTATAGCGAAGGTGTAAAAGAAGCTGCTCTGGCCGCATGGAATGACAATGCACTGCATATATAGTAATTCAACTCTATTAACCTATCAGAACTAGCAAGTGAATAAAAAAACGGGGATATTATTAGTCAATCTTGGCACGCCAGATAGTCCTTCCGTGAAGGATGTAAGAAAGTACCTAAATGAGTTTTTGAATGATGACAGGGTAATTGATTTGGCTTGGTTAAAGAGAAAATTACTTGTAAACCTTATCATTGTTCCGCTAAGAGCACCCAAATCAGCGAAAGAATATGTTAAATTATTCAAAATGTTTGATGGTGAATCTCCTTTACTAAAATACGGTTTGATTCTCAAAGAAAAACTACAAGCCAAAATAGCTGAAAACTATACAGTAGAATTGGCAATGCGTTATGGTAACCCTTCTATGGATAGTGTTTTAGAGAAAATGAGAAAGGAGAATTACGATAAAATTATTGTTTTTCCAATGTATCCTCATTATGCTGCTTCCAGCATGGGAACGGTTATAGAAAAAACGAACAAGATAATTAATAAGTGGTGGAACATTCCTGAGGTAGTCACAATGGGTCAATTTTATAACAATCCGGAGTTCATCAAAGCATTTGCTAATCGTGCAAAGAAGCATGTAATAGCCGATTATGACCATGTATTATTTTCTTACCATGGATTACCAGAGCGCCACATAAATAAGTCGCATTTAATGGGTGAATCTTGCGTAAACTGTAATTGTCCAAAGGAATATTTACCCGAGGAGCCTTTGTGCTATAAAAATACTTGTTATGAAACTACAAGACTTCTTGTAAAAGAAATTGGCTTAGATGAAGGTAAATACTCATTATCCTTTCAATCCCGTTTAGGAAAAGATCCTTGGATTCAGCCCTACACAGATGATGTAATTACCGCCTTAGGTAAAAACGGGAGTAAAAAAATTCTTGTACTCTCTCCAGCTTTTGTTTCTGATTGCCTAGAAACTTGCGTTGAAATAAGTGAAGAATACCTAGAGGTATTTGAACAAAACGGAGGAGAAAAATTACAATTGGTGGAAAGCTTAAATGACGGTGAAGACTGGGTTGATATTGTTCACGATCTTGTATCAAAACAATAACCCTGTTGAGAAAAAGTGAAAAAGATAACAAGTTCAAAAATGAAACTTTTCTTTTTTTGAACGGGAACAAGTCAGATAGTGGATACATTGCTATTGGCTGTAAAAAAGAAATTGTTTACACAGCCAACAACATCCATTTAGAGAAGTTAAATAACTTTATATCCATTCCCGATAGTTGGAAGTTTGGCTACATTAGCTATGATGTTAAAAACGAATTTGAAAACCTTCCTTCCGCTAATGCAGATGGATTAGAGTTTCCCGAAATCCATTTTTTTATACCTCAAACACTTTTTAAAATTGAAAAAGATAACATCAGTCTTATTTATGGCGACAACTCTCTTTTGCCCGATGTAAAGGAGGTTTTTCTAGAAAATAAAGTTAAAAAAACAAATCCAATTACATTAACTCCCCGAATAACTGAAGAAGAATATCTAGCAAAAGTTCAGTGTGTAAAGGAAAATATTCAACAAGGGGATATCTATGAAATGAATTTCTGCTATGAACTCTTTAACGAGAATGTGGAAATAGATCTATTTGAAACTTACAAGAAATTAAACAAGCTTACCAACGCTCCTTTCTCTTGTTTCGGAAATTTTGACAATAAATATATTCTAAGTGCCAGTCCAGAGAGGTATATTCAGAAAAATGGACAACAATTAATATCTCAACCAATTAAAGGAACGATAGCAAGAGGCGTTGACCAAAAGGAAGATTTAACCCAAATCGAAAACCTAAAAAACAACCAAAAAGAACGCAGTGAAAACATCATGATTGTTGATTTGGTAAGAAATGATTTGTCAAAAATAGCCGCTAAAAACTCCGTCAAAGTAGAAGAGTTATGTAGGATTTACACATTTGAAACAGTGCATCAAATGATTTCTACAGTAAGCGCCACTATAAAGCCTCACATAACATTTCTAGACATCTTAAAAGCTACTTTCCCAATGGGATCAATGACTGGTGCTCCTAAAATTAGAGCCATGGAATTAATAGAGAAATACGAGTCTACTAAAAGAGGCGTTTATTCAGGTTGTGTAGGTTATGTAAAACCGGACGGTGACTTTGATTTTAATGTTATAATTCGAACTTTACTGTATAACAGGAAAAAGAAATATTTATCTTGCATGGTTGGAGGAGCTATTACAACGAAAAGCAACGAAAAGGAAGAATACCAGGAAACACTTTTAAAAGCAAAAGCCCTTTTGCAAGCATTAAAATGACACTTATCAATACCATATCAACTGAATTAGAAAAATTGACTCCGGAATATTCTGCAAAAAAGTTTATTCTAGCAATCAGTGGCGGAGTTGATTCAATGGTGCTTTTAGATGGTTTTAATAAATTAAACCTCAATATTGAAGTTGCGCATTTTAACTTTCAATTACGGGGAAAAGAATCGGATGCTGATGAAGAGCTGGTAAAAGAAATTTGTTACAAGAACAATGTTCCTTTTAATAAAAACACGTCCGATACAGCTACTTATGCTGCAGAAAAAGGCTTGTCCATTCAAGAAGCGGCTCGTGAATTGCGCTATAATTGGTTTTTTAATTTATTAAAAGAAAAAAATGCAGATTACATAGTTACTGGGCACCATGCAGATGATTCTATCGAAACTTTCTTTATTAATTTATTAAGAGGAAGCGGAATTAAAGGCCTTTGCGGAATTAAAAATACGCAACAAATTGTTCGTCCATTATTACCTATTTCTAGATTAGATATTGAGGTCTACGCTAAAAACAACAATATTAGATTTAGAAATGATAGCAGCAACGAATCGCTTAAATACAAACGAAATTTTATTCGAAAAAAGATTATCCCTGAGCTCAATAAAGAAATTGAAGCTTCAAGCTCTTCCATATTTAAAAGTATTGGCCATCTAGCTCAAGCCAATGAATATTTAGAAAAGAAATTAGTGGAAGATGCTGAAAAAATAACCTCCACTGTTGGGAATACTATCTGTATTGAAACAAAGCAACTTATCGAAAACATTGTTCTATATTCAGCATTACGTAAATATGGGTTTAATCAATCTCAAGTAAAAAGTATCCAGTCAGATACACAAGCGATAGGAAAAAAACATTACTCATCTACACATGTATTGCTAGTAGACCGGAATCATTTGGCGATTC
>JAQWQH010000105.1 GCA_029244805.1 Flavobacteriales bacterium | reverse complement strand
TATGATACGGTTCCAGGGTATGGTTTCGACTCTATTTCGATTGATACAATTGCATTGCCGTCTTCATTTGTTGATGTTTTTACATTGGATAATTATCCTGTAACCTCTTCGAATACAGAAGTATGGCCTTCATTTTATACTATAGATTCTCTTTGGACTGTTTCTTCTCCGGATGCAACAATTATTGAAGTGAATCCAGATTTACTTCAGGATTCTCTAACGATGTATTTCGTTTTGGAATCTATTGAAGATGCAGATGTTTTTTGGCAAGATCGCTTTGTTTATCTAAATAATACATATCCTATTCAACCACACTCTATAGGTGTTGCAACTTTCGATGGTATAGATGAAGTAGGATATCCTTATGATTGGTCTTCTCCGTCTGCGGCCGGCTTATCGGATGTGTTGACCTCCAAACCAATAAACCTTTTAGGAACAGTTGGAGATGTTTACTTTAGTTTTTTGTATCAAGGTGGAGGAATTGGAGAAGCACCCGATCAATTTGATTCGTTAACTTTAGAATTCTGGTCACCTGTCAGTTCTCAATGGTTTTCTGTTTGGAATACAGCTGGAAGTTCGTCCTCTACTTTTACTCAGGTTTTGTTCGAAGTTTCCAGTGCACAATACAAACAAGATGGCTTTCAATTTCGCTTTAAGAGCCATGGCTCCCTCACGGGAAGTCTAGATCATTGGCACATTGATTATGTTGAATTGGCAGATAATAGGGCTTTCGATGATTTTTTTGAAGATGAATGGGCATTTCAATACCCTGCACAATCTTTTATCAAAGAGTTTACTTCTATGCCTTGGACGCATTACCAAGTAGATCCAAAAGGTAGAATGGTAAATGACAGTGTGAGTTTGTCTACTTATAGTTCAAACCCTAATCTAGCAGGAATAAATGTATCAGGAGGTACTGGAATGGAATTGTATTATGATGGAACATTGCTCAATTCAATAGATTATTTGGGGGCAGCAACGGTAAATCCCTTGGCTAGATTTGATTTAAGATACGAACTTCCGGATTCTGGACCTGACGAGTTTTGGTTTGATACTGCTTATGCAGATACCTTTGCAATTTTTGATTTAAAACATTTTTTGGGAACTGATACTGACAATTTGTTTCGTGGAAATGATACACTTTTGCAACAACAAGTTTTTGAAAATTACTATGCTTATGATGATGGTAGTGCAGAATCTGCCTATGGAGTAGTAGGTGCTGGAGCTGAAGTAGCCTACAAGTTTACAATGCCGAGCGGTGTAGTCGATTCTTTACGAGCGGTAAAAATGCATTTTGAAGCCTCTGTAAACGATGCAAGTGACGCGTTGTTTTATATTCAAATATGGAATGAAATTAACGGAGAACCAGGAGATCTAATTTATACTACCGATGATGAGTTGCTTCCAACTACCTATTTACCAAAATATAAGTATGGTGTTAATGGTTATTATGAATATGATTTGCCTGAAGCTGTTGCTTTATCTGGTACTTTCTATGTTGGTTGGAGACAGTCTTCTGCAGACAGGTTAAACATTGGATTTGATAAAAACATCAACAACCAAGACAAGATTTTTTATGATATGGGCTCAGGTTGGACGAATACTAGTTTTGAAGGTTCGTTAATGATACGTCCAGTATTTGTTTCGGGATTTGATGATATACTAGCTTCAGTCAAAACAAATAATGCGGGATTAGAGTTTGAAATGTATCCAAATCCTGCAAATGAATGGTTGAATATAAAGGTTAAGGATCCATTTACCGGAGAATTCAAAATCTACGATATGCAAGGAAAGTTATTGGTGAATGAAAATTTAGTTGGCTCAGATCAAATAAGTATTGCTGATTTGTCGGCTGGAATGTATATAGTTCAAATAATAAGTGAAAATGGAGATGTTGGGACAAGTAGATTGTCCGTTTCAAGATAATTGATATGACCGAAGAGTTAGGAGAGAATCAAGATAATATAGAAGAACAAAGCGAGTTATTCGAACACCATCATTTTGTAGCTGACCCCGGTCAGCAGCCCTTAAGAATTGATAAATTTTTGATGGCACGTATTCCAAATATTTCAAGAAACAAGCTGCAAGTTGTTGCAAAAAATGGAAATATTTTGGTGAATAAGGTTGTTGTGAAACAGAATTATCGCGTCAAGGCAAATGACGATATTTCTATCGTTATGCCAGAACCTGTAAAGGTTTTTGAAATGATTCCTGAAGATATTCCAATTAACATTGCGTATGAAGATGATGAATTGGTAATTGTAAATAAAGATCCAGGTATGGTTGTTCATCCGGGTTTTGGAAATTACTCTGGAACTCTAGTCCATGCATTGTCATTTCATTTTGACAACCTACCTTCCTTGCCTACAGACTATTTTGGAAGACCGGGATTAGTGCACCGATTAGATAAAAATACTTCCGGAATAATGGTTGTGGCTAAAACGGAAAATACATTGACGAACTTGGCAAAGCAGTTTTTCGACAGAACAACTTTTCGAAGGTATTATGCTTTGGTTTGGGGAGATTTTGAAGAGGAAGAAGGAAAGGTCGAAGGAAATATTGGGCGTTCTCAACAAAATAGAAAGATTATGGACGTATTTCCGGATGGAGATATGGGAAAACATGCCGTTACACATTATAAAGTTTTAGAACGATTTGGGTATGTTACTTTAATAGAGTGTCGCTTAGAGACAGGGCGAACACATCAGATTCGAATCCATATGAAGCACATTGGCCATCCATTATTTAATGATTATGAATACGGAGGCAATAGAATAGTGAAAGGAACTATTTTTTCTAAGTATAAGCAATTTATAGCTAATTGTTTTGCAACTATTCCAAGGCATGCCTTACATGCAAAATCACTCGGTTTTACGCATCCTAAGACAGGGGAAGAAATGCGTTTCGATTCGGAATTACCAGAAGATTTGGTCGCTGTCCTAGAGAAATGGAGACGTTATAAAGGAAATTAAAAAAATCAAATGATAAATATTTTATATATCCATGGTTTAGATAGTTCTCCAAAACCGGAGAAGATTGAGGTGCTCAAACAATATGGAAGTGTTGTTGGACTTCATTTAGACTACAAGAAAGAAGAAAATCCATTTGAATTGTTAAATGATACAATTGAAAATGAAAATATTTCGCATATTGTGGGAAGCAGTCTAGGAGGTTTTTTGGGATTCTGGTTAGGCGAAAAGAACAGTCTTCCTTGTTTACTGTTTAATCCTGCACTGGGAATGCGATCTATTGACGTTCAGGTAGAAAGAAACTATAATAAATGTCCCAAAAGGTTAATTGTATTAGGAGAGCAAGATGATGTGGTGCTACCTTATCATACAATAGAATTTTTACGTCCCTTTAGTCGAAAGAAAACGCAACAAGAAATTATTATCGATTCTACCATGGAGCATCGAATCAGTGATGAAAATTTCGTAAAGTATGTGAGGTACTTTTTTAATTAATTAAGTCAATTTCTTTCAAGCTTTCGATCCTGTTTCTCTCCAAGAATGAATCGATAGATTCGAAATGTTCTATTACCCTTTTGTTCTTGAATTCAAAAACTTTTTCAGACAAACCTTGCAAGAAATCTCTATCGTGAGAGACCAATATCAAGGTTCCATCAAAAGCCAACAAAGCTTCTTTTAAAACATCTTTCGATTTTAAATCTAAGTGGTTGGTAGGTTCATCTAAGATTAAAACGTTTACAGGTTCCAGCAACAGCTTAACCATTGCCAACCGTGTTTTCTCCCCTCCAGATAGGAACTTCACTTTTTTATCGATATCATCACCTCCAAACATGAAACGTCCTAGTATGTTGTTTATCTGCGTTCTTATATCTCCTTTTGCAACTTCGTCAACCGTTTGAAAGATAGTTAATTCAGGGTCTAATAGAGAAGCTTGATTTTGTGCAAAGTATCCAACTTTTGCATTATGCCCCAATGCACATTTTCCCTCAAAATTAATTTCACCCATTATAGCTTTAATCATAGTGGATTTACCTTCACCATTTCTACCAACAAAAGATACTTTTTGTCCTCTTTCAATTCCCATGTTAGCATTATTGAAAACAGTATGTTCTCCATATTTTTTGGTCAAATCTTTCGCAATCACAGGATAGTCTCCGGAGCGAATCGAAGGAGGGAAGGTTAGTCTTAAAGAAGAATTATCAACTTCATCTATCTCAATTATTTCCAATTTCTCCAACATTTTTTCTCGAGAGGAAACTTGATTGGTTTTAGAGTAGGTACCTTTAAATTGATCAATAAATCGTTGGTTGTCCTCAATAAACTTCTGTTGCTCTTTGTATGCCTTTATTTGGTGTAATCTTCTTTCCTCTCTTAACTGCAAGTAATGCGTGTATTTTGCTTTGTAATCATAAATACGACCCATTGTTACTTCAATGGTCCTATTCGTTACATTATCTATAAAAGCTCTATCATGGGAGATAATAACAACTGCTTTAGCCTTGTTAATTAAAAAATCCTCTAGCCAAATTACAGATTCAATGTCGACGTGATTAGTGGGCTCATCTAATAAAATTAAATCAGGTTTTTGTAACAATATTTTACACAATTCTATTCGCATTCTCCAACCACCACTGAATTCGCTAGTTGGCCTGTGAAAATCCTCTCTTTTAAAGCCCAATCCTTGTAATGCTTTTTCAACTTCGGCATCATAATTAACTTCCTCAATGGAATAGAATTTTTCTCCAATTTCGGTTACTTTTTCTATGATGCCCATGTATTCCTTGGACTCGTAATCGGTGCGAGTTTCTAACTCTTTGTTTAACAAGTCCATCTCAACTTTCATAGCAGTGATTTGCCCAAAAGCTTTTGATGTTTCTTCAAATACTGTGCAATTATCTTCTGTCAATAAGTGCTGCGGTAAATAAGCTATAACCGTATCATCTGGGCTCCTAACTGCTCCTCTGTTAGATTTAGATATACCAGCAATTATTTTCATAATAGTGGATTTTCCAGCACCATTCTTTCCCATTAAAGCTATTTTATCTGTAGGGTTTACCACAAACGAAACATCATTGAACAAGGTTTTTCCATTAAAATCAACTCCTATTGCGTCTACAGATATCATTCTTTTTTGTTTTTTAGAAAGTGCGAATCTAAAAAAAAGAAATGGAGATACAATTACAATTTTAGAAAGCCTAAATTTGTAATTCTAAATCAAATCCTTGAAGTTTAATTACAAAACTATAGATTTACCTGTTGTCGAAGTTGTCCCAGAAATTCAGGAGAAACTATTAACTGATACTACGTTGATTGTTAAAGCTCCGCCAGGGGCGGGAAAGAGCACTTTGGTTCCTCTTACTTTAATGAAAGAGGTCTGGTTGAAAGGTCAAAAAATATTGATGTTGGAACCAAGGAGATTGGCAGCCAAAACAATTGCCACAAGAATGGCAGAATTATTAGACGAAAAAGTAGGTGAATCTGTTGGCTTCAGAATTCGTTTTGAAAATAGAGTTGGGCCTAACACGCAAATTGAGGTTGTTACCGAAGGCATTCTTACAAGAATGATTCAGCAAGACAATGGTTTAGAAGGAGTTGGGTTAGTTGTTTTTGATGAATTCCACGAACGAAGTATTCATGCTGATGTTGCTATGGCATTATGTCGGGAATCACAGCAAGTATTAAGACCAGATTTAAGAATAATGGTAATGTCTGCAACGTTAGATATGCCTGAATTATCTGAAATGCTAAATGCCTCGGTTGTAATTAGTGAAGGAAGGCAATATCCTGTAGAGATAAATTATTCTGGAGAAAGCGATATGCACTTACTGCCGGAATTGGCAGCTAGAGTTGTAAAGTCAGCCCTTCAAAAACACGAAGGAGATGTACTTGTTTTTTTGCCAGGACAAGGAGAGATAAGAAAGTGTGAAGAGTTTTTACGAAACGCTACAAAAGGCGTAATGATTCATCCCTTGTACGGGCAATTGCCTCCAAATAAGCAGTTTGCTGCAATAATGCCTAATCGAGATGGTAAGCGAAAAGTTGTTTTGGCGACATCGATTGCGGAAACGAGTTTAACCATCGAAGGGGTTAAAGTAGTAGTGGATTCTGGTTTTGGGAGAACGTCTCGTTTTGATCCAAATTCAGGATTGTCTCGATTAGAGACGGTTCAGGTTTCAAAGGACTCTGCTGATCAGAGAGCAGGAAGGGCCGGTAGATTAAGTGCCGGAGTTTGTTATCGCATGTGGACTTTAGCAACCCAATCTCGTTTAAAAGAGCATGGGACTCCTGAAATAGAGCATGCAGATTTATCATCATTAGTCTTAGATATGGCACAATGGGGAATAGTAGATCCTCAACAACTGTCATGGTTAACGCCTCCTCCAAAAGGTCATGTAGCGCAAGCCTCTGAATTGCTCCACGAACTAGAAGCTCTAGAGAATAGTCGTATTACAGAACACGGTAAACAGTTGCATAGATTGCCTACACATCCTCGAATTGCTCACATGCTAATTCGGGCCAAAGAAGAAGGTCAATTGCCTTTGGCTACCGACATAGCAGCCATTATAGAAGAAAGAGATCCTTTGCCAAAAGATGCAGGTATAGATATCAATCTACGCATAGACGCTTTGCGTCGCTACCGTAAAAAAAATGTAGGCGGAAGAAAATTGGCGAGAATTGAGAAAATTGCGAATCAATACCGAAATACATTTACTATAAAAGCAGATAACAATCCGCACAGTGATTTTGAGACAGGTTTATTAATAGCTTATGCATATCCAGAGAGAATAGCATGCGCTAGGCCCGGAAATAATGCACAATTTCAAATGGCGAATGGGCGATTTGCATCAGCCGGTCATCGAGATGATTTGGCACATGAAGCTTGGTTAGCTGTTGCTCATGTAAACGACAGAGATCGAAGTGGTAAAATATTTATGGCTGCTCCTCTTAATCCAAAGGATTTGCAGCCTTTAGTAAAGACGCAAGAGGTAATTACTTGGGATACACGTAAAGGAGGGATAATTGCGACTTTGGATATGCGAATTGGAAGTATCATTTTAAAAAGCACTGCTTTACCGGATCCAGACGATAGTCAGTTGATAAAGGCAATTACTGATGCTATTCAAAAAGAGGGCAGTGCTTTATTGAACTGGAATGAAGAGGTGGAACAATGGCAAAATAGAGTTTTATCTTTGCGCAAGTGGAATCCTCTAGAAGGATGGCCAGATGTTGGTATGGAAACTTTATTGTTGACAAATGCGGAATGGTTAACTCCTTATTTGGTGGATATAAAAAAGCCAGAGGCTCTGAAGAAAATTAATTTAAAGCAGATTTTACAATACAGTTTGCCGCAAGAATTACAAAAACGATTAAATATTTTAGCACCAACGAAAATAGATGTGCCGAGTGGTTCGTCTATCAAATTAAACTATCAGTCCAATGGTTCTGATCCTATACTGCCTGTTAGGCTACAAGAGTGTTTTGGCCTAGAAGAAACTCCAACAGTTAATAAGGGTAAGATTAATGTATTAATGCATTTACTTTCTCCAGTCTATAAAGTAGTGCAAATAACGGATGATTTAAAAAGCTTTTGGACAAATGCTTATTTCGATGTTCGGAAAGATTTGAAGGGCCAATATAAACGGCATTTTTGGCCGGAAGATCCCATAGATGCAAAGGCGATAAAAGGAACGAAAAGGCAGAATAATATGAAATAGATGTACGGTTAGAAAAGTAATAATTATAACGTTGCCTTAATCTTTTTCTTTTTTTTAATGACGTTACCATCCTTATCAAATTTAGCCTTAATCGTTCTAGTTTTTGACTTTTCTTTTTTTCTGGGTACTTTATCATCCTTGCCAAAATCAGCCTTCACCCTTTTCTTAGCAGCTTTCTTATCAAATTTAGCCTTAACAGTTCTAGTTTTTGGCTTTTCTTTTTTCACTACTTTATTTGTTTCACTTTTCTTTTCGCTATTCTCTTGACTAAAACTTATCAGTGAAGTAGATAAAAATATTCCTAAAATGATAACTTTCATTGCTTTGAATTTTTGTTAAGTAACACTCTAAATATAGTTATTTTTTTAGTGCTAAGCAACAGCAATGAAATAAATTAAGCTTAATTCATTACGAATAGGGTACATGTTTTATTAAGAATTTTTTTAGATGTTTGGATTAGGATGATAAATATCTTTTCTTATCTTAGCTCAAATATTAATCATTGAAAGTTTAAAAAATAATCAATGTCAAAGTTTTCAGAAAACGTAAGGTATCTTCGCAATAAGAGAGCAATCTCTCAAGAAGCTTTTGCAGAAGAATTGCAATTAACACGTAGTAAAGTTGCTGCATACGAAGAGGCAAGAGCAGAGCCCAATATTCACACTTTAATTGGGTATTCTGAATATTTCAGACTTCCGGTAGATGCATTGATTAAAACGAATTTAACGAAGGGGCGGGAGGATACGTTTATTGATATTGGAAATAATAGAGTTTTGTTTCCGGTTCTTATTAATGAGGAAAATGAAGATGTTATAGAATTAATATCGAAAGAGGCATCTGCGGGTTATTTAACAGGTTATAGCGATACTGAATACATTGCTAACCTCCCAATAATGAACCTTAATTTCTTGCCCACCGGTAAATACAGGGCATTTCCAATAAAAGGAGATTCAATGTATCCTTGGGTGAAGGATGGTGATTTTGTTGTTGGAAAATTTATGGAAGATCCAAAACTGGTTCGAAATAACAATTGTTATATTATTCTTACGAAAGAAAATGGCTTAGTTTACAAGCGGGTTATGACAGATAGGCTTGAAGATGATTATATTATTTTGTCTTCAGATAACAAGCAATATCATCCTTACGATTTACATACTTCTGAAGTTCTAGAAATTTGGGAATTTACTGTCAACTTAAGTCTTGGTCAATATGAAGAGGATGAGGTTAATCCCGCTCATGTAATGAGTTTACTAAGGAGTGTGGGAGTGGAGTTGAAAGATTTAAAGGAACGTGTGTCCGGTATAGAAACGCAAGCTTAGCTACAATTTTGTTTATTACGCTAATTAATTGTTATTATTGAGATAAATACCAAACAGAAAATAGAGATATTCAATTATCTGTATTTTTAATATAATTTTTTATGAAAACATTAGATGATTGGCTTGAAGCTTATGCAGTTAGCCACCAAAATAAAACGAATAAGTTGATTCATTATTTTTGCGTTCCCGCAATCTACTTTTCAATTGTTGGACTATTAATGTCTATTCCTACAGGAGTTCTGTCAAAAGCAAATATTAATGAACCTGTATTAGTTAATTGGGCGGTTGTTGTGCTAATTCCTATTTTCATATTTTATGTAAGGCTTTCCTTAAAAGTAGCTATCTTGATTTTGTTATTTTCTGCCATCTGTGTTTTCGCTAATTATCAAATAGCGATAATAGCAAACTTATGGGCTGTTTCTGTTGTAATTTTTGCAATTGCTTGGATCTTTCAATTCTATGGACATCACTTAGAGGGAAAAAAACCCTCTTTTTTGAAAGATATTCAATTTTTGTTAATTGGACCAGCTTGGATATTGGACGCGCTTTTTAAAAAGTAATTCTTATTCCTTGTATTGGTAGTTCAAATTTATAATTGCTGTGGTATTCATCGTCGAATTAAGCGTAATAGTCTTTTTTCTAAATCCTGATTTAAATTCTAATGCGGCTGAATTGGGCTTCACGCTGCCTTCATTGTGCGCAAGCATTTTTAGTATGTTTTCACCAGGTTCCAGTTTTATTTTAATCTTCTTTTTACCGTGTGTTATTTTATAATTGGATAAAATAACTCTGTCGTTCAGGGTAAATGAAATAGTATCATTGTCGATAATTCCATAATCCCAAACTTTAATTGTTATACGTCTGCTTTTAAAATCTATTTTCCCTTGTTGTTTCAGTTCTCTGACTAAATGATTTTCAGGTAAGTCTTTTGTCCACTGATTTGGAGTGCCTTTTTCTTTTTTCCGTAAATCGTAATCAATGATTAAATTTAATCCTAGATAATTTCCTATATGGCTAGATTTAGCTGCTGAATTAGTTGAACTCAAATCAAATGTAATAAACGGATTTTTTAGGTAAACATAAGTGTACTGCAGCATTAACGAATAGCCAAAGCGCTCATCTCTTTTATAAGTTCCAATTTGTGGAGAAATAAACAAAGGTGTACCCTTATACGAATTGGTTAATACATTAAAGTCACCTTGTTCCTTTTTCAGTTGATCATTCGAATGGTATATAAAGCCTGCTCCAATTCCTAAAGCGATATAATCCACATCACCATTTATGTAAAAGTACTTGTTCAAAATACTTTCAGTTTTTAAACCTATGTAATTAACAGTGTAGTTGTATCCGGGAATTGAAAATTCATAATTATATAAGTTAAGACCTCCTCCAAAAGATATAGCAAGGTTGTTTTTCCATCTTAATTTAATACTAGGTTCAAGCGTTATTACGGGCGCAATTGAAGTCCTCCATCCTTCTTCTCCAGTATTCTCAATAGAATTATACAGTGCTCCAATTGTTATCCTTCCTGATGCAGCGAGTTTCATTCTTGCTTGTCCAATTTTAGTAGTTGTTGAAAAGCAAAGAATACAAATTAGTGATATGTATTGACTTTTAAAAATACCTCTCTTTTAATATTTTAATGTGATGCTTTTGGTGACCCCCATTGATATAGATAAGGTCAATTACTTTAATGTTGCTACCATTTGCATTTCCTGTCATTTGAAGCATTTCAGTAGAAAAAGAAGCGATTAAGTCATTAGTAGATTGGTGAAGGTTTTTATATTCCTTCAAAAGAGACGCAAAACTTCTGTTTTTAGCTTTTGCACAAGAAACATATTCGTTATGGTCGTATCCTGAGATAGCTTGTTTTTCTCCACGGGAAATTGCAACCATTCTATAAGTGAAGATCCTTTCTGAATCAATAATATGTTGCAATATGTCCTTTATTGACCATTTACCTTCCGCATAAGCGTAGTTTGCCTTTTTTTCAGATATATCATCTAAAATGGCAATTGCATCAGCATAAACGGTACCTAAAAGATCTAAGTAGTCAGCATCCAATACGGATTGAATGTAGTCTCTATAAAATTCTGGAATTGTATTTAAATCAGGTATCATATCCTTATTAACTTTAACTCTGTGAACTTGTTGTTGCGATGTTCAAATATATTGAATTGAATTATAGTTTCAATTAAGCTTAGCAGGTTTTACCTTTTTCTTTCAAACTGAACGTCATTACGTTGGTTAGAAAACTAGCGTTAACCTAGCCAATAAAAGGAGTGATTTACAGATATCATATAATTATTAACAATTCTTTCTCTTATCATGCAATCTTCCTATGTTTGGAGTGGTTAAATTTATAAAGAAATGAAAAGTATATATTTGTTTATCACATTATTGATAGGTGGTTTTATGGTCGGTTGCGGGCCAAATGCAGAGGAGAAAGAGAAAGAAGTAAATGAAATCTCAGCTAAAAAAAGATTAACGATTGAAACTATTCTAGAAGAGTATAATGATTGCAGTGCAAATTCAGAAAGCAGAAATGATTGTAAGAATTTTACTGCTCGCGCTATTTGCGAGTATTATGGGATTGATGACTTGAAGATTGACGGAGAATATGTAGAATACCATGCTATTTTTGATTTTGTAACTACTGATGCTACGTGGAAAAATTTGGGTATGGCAACGGTACAAGAATCTTTGGATAATGCACAGCAAATGGCAAACGATGGTTTTCCCGTGGTTGCGATTGATACAGAAGATAAACATAAATTGGCGATAATAATTATTGAAGGGGAACAAGTAAAATCAGGTTCTTGGGGATTAAATGCTCCAACATGTGCAGCATTTTTCCCAGCTAGTGGTCCTGAACCTTTTATTCACAAAACATTAAATTATGCTTTTAGTTCGCCTGAGGGAATTCAACTTTGGGTAAGAAAATAGCTTATGGCATTTTTAGATAAATATAAAAAAGGTTTTAAAGGTGATTTTACGGGGGGTATTACTGCAGCAATAGTCGCAATACCTTTGGGTTTAGGTTTTGGTGGCTTAAGTGGACTTGGTGCTGAAGCGGGTTTATATGCTGCTATTATATTTGCTATTATAGCATCAATAATTGGAGGTACTCAAACTTTAATTAGTGATCCTACTGCTCCTATGGCTTTTGTTGCTGGAGCAATCATATCAACCGGAATGGATGTAAATGGTGGTGTTTTGGGCGATCACGCTTGGGTTCATATTATATTGACATTTGCTTTAGCTGGACTTTTTCAAATTCTTTTTGGATTTCTTAAAATAGCGCAATATGTGCGGTTTATTCCATATCCTGTTATTTCGGGTTTTATGGGAGGAATAGGTATCATAATTATGATCGGACAACTGTTTCCATTAATGGGGCATAGTTCTCCGAAAGGAGCTATCAATATCTTTAGTGAAATTGGTCAGCCTATGGGTAATATTAATACATGTGCCTTAACATTAGGTCTTGGAACAATTGCTCTTATTTATATAGTCCCTTTATTTTCGAAGAAAATTCCTTCAGTGCTGGTGGCGCTAATCACAATGACGCTCATTTCGTATTTTGCAATGCCTGAAGGAGCATTTGGAATTGTTGGAGCTTTTAAAGGTGGTCTGCCTTCTCCAAAAATTGCTGTATTGGCAAATATACAATTTCAAGACATCCTTAATGTAATGGTTCCGGCTATTACCTTAGCTTCTTTAGGTACAATAGATACATTGCTAACATCAGTAGTGGCTGATAATATGACGAAAACAAAGCACAATGGCAATAGAGAATTAATGGGCCAAGGATTGGGAAATTTTGTTGGAGCATTTTTTGGAGCTATTCCTGGGGCGGGATCTACCACAGGTACTGTTATTAATATAAAATCAGGAGCTACCACGCACATGTCTGGAATTATAAAAGGTGTGTTTTTAATCTTGGTATTATTGTTTTTGGCACCAGTTGTTAAGTATGTCCCATTACCAGTTCTTGCCGGTATACTTTTTACAATAGGTGTAGGGGTATTGGATTTAAAAGGCTTGGGTATGCTGTTAAAAGTGCCAAGAGCGGATTCTGCAATACTTATTATTACACTGCTAGTTACTGTTTTTGATACGCTTTTGGACGCAGTAGCCATAGGAGCTTTAATGGCTGTAGTAACTTTTATGAAAAAGATGTCTGAAGTAATGGACGACATGACTAAAGAGGGTGATTTAGGAGCCTTTACACGTGATGATAAAGTACCTGATGAATTATTGAGAAAGATATACGTTAAACAATTAGATGGTCCTATGTTTTTTGGTTTTGCAGATCAGTTCAGAGAACAAATGAGATCTATAAAAGGTTATGAAGCGGTAATAATTGATATGAAGCAAGTTCCTTTTATCGATGAAACAGGTTTGTTGACTTTGGAGGATGCAGTTGCCGATTTATACGAAAGAAAAATTGCAATCTATATCAGTGGAGCAAACGAGTCTATTTATACGCAGTTTGAAAAGGTTGAAATTCCTGGAAATCTGGTTCCAGAAGATCATTTCTTTCCTTATTTTAAGCATTGTATAAAACATTTGCGTAATAAGTATAAGTACGAGCAGAGTCTGCTGGAAAAATAAAATGAATAAATGAAATTTGGCCAATTAGATACTTGGAAGGAAGTTAATTTTAGTTTTCCAAAGTTGTCCAAGAAAACAAAAACTTATCTATCGGTTTTAGATAAAGTTGCAAAGCCTAACTTTTTTATTGGAGCTCCGGTATTTTCCGATAAAAATTACAAGGGAACTTTGTTTCCTGTTGAAACGAGGCAAAAGGATTTTTTGCAGGCATATGGTAAACAATTTAATAGTATAGAAGTTGCCGCAACTCGTTTTGGTACTCCAAAAGAATCAACTTTGCAAAAGTGGAAAGATAGTGTAGCTGATGACTTTAAATTTTCATTGAAGTTTCCCCAGGTAATTACTCATCGAAAAGATATTAATGAAGCTGTTGCTAAGCAAAGACTAGAAGATTTTTTGGTGGCTCTTGATTTTTTAGGAGATAAAAATGGTGTTGCTTTTGCGGTTATGGCAAACTATTTTCGTCCCGATAAATTTGAAGGGCTTGTTGAGTTTGTTGAGTATTTGCCCAGAGATGTTCCGTTTGCTATTGAATTAAGAGCTCCGGAATGGTTCGAATCAGATTCCTTGCAAAATGAATGGCAAGAGTTGTTTGCAGAGAATAATATCGCTCCTGTTTTAACGGATACACCGGGTAGGAGGGATGTATTAAGTTTTAAACTGACAAATGAAAACTTATTCGTTCGGTACGTTGGTGATTTTTCGAATCCTCTTGATCAAAAACGGATCGACCAATGGATAGTGAGAATAATTGAACTTATAAATTTAGGAGTAAAAAATGTATGGTTTTATGCTCATCAGCCGGGAGAAAAAAGAGAGTTGATAGTTGATTTTTTTAACTATTTAATAGAAAGGGTAAACAAAGAATTGAATCTATCAATCAATAAACTGATCAATTATAAGAGATAAATTGAAACAACTAGGCTTCGCTAAAATTCATCCGAACTATCTGCTTTTACTGGTTTTCTGCTGTAATTATTTAAACGCATTGAAATAGCAATAGTTACCATCGGTGTGACTGGCTCTTGGAATGAAATCGTTTTAAGGTTAGTGTTTTCCTTTTCCGTTATTGTTCTGCTTGTGCTAAAGACATCTCTCACCTGCATGGAAGCAGACATCTTTTTATCATTAAAATCTTTTTTAATCGATAAGTCCATTGAATAGTTATCGCTCTGATTTCCGAGAGGAGTAACAATTGCACTGTTGTATTTTCCTGTGACTTGAAGTCTCCAGTTTCCTTTTAAAGTCATAGTATTATTGATTCTTCCATTATAGCTTAATGATTGCTGGTCAAAAGATCTTTCATTAAGTTGTCCTGTAACTTTGTAGTTGTAGATGTTTCCAGAGAGCGCTAATTTCCACCATCTTGTCAACGGGTAATTATACGATGCTTCTATACCGGTGGAGTATTCTTTTCCAATGTTTTCTGGTTTAGTAATTATTACGGTTGCTGAATAAACTGAACTAATTCGTTGAATTTTATTGCTTACGTCTTTATGGTATGCTTCAAAAGAAAAGTTTCCTTTCTTTAATTTTCGAATCCATCCAATCTCATAAGATAATATATATTCTGGGATCAGACGCGCATTTCCGGTTCTCACAGAAAAAGCATTTTGCCAAGTAATAAAAGGTTCAAAATACCAACTTCGGGGCCTTTGTATTCTTCTAGACGCATTCGCCATAAATTGATTACCCTTGCCTAATTCATAGGAAAAGTGAGCACTTGGAAACAAGTCTAAGCGGTCTATTTTTGTACTGGCAGAAATTCCGGTAGAAGTAATAGTTCGGTCAGTATATTCTCCTCTGAAACCAAATTGATATCCTAATTTTTTGTGTTTACCAGCTAAAATTGAATACCCCGCATAAATATTTCTATAATAGTCAACAGTCGTATTGAAAGCTGTTTGCTCGATGTATTCCTCAAAAAATGTATCGTATTGAAAAGCATTTGTTTGATCACCGCTTATTCCAATTTGAGCCTGCAAACCTGCTTCTAGTCTCCCTTTTTTTCGAAGAGGTCGAATATAATCCAAATTTATTCTTCCCATATTGGAAGGCCCCGTTTCGTAATTAATATTTCCTCCTTGTATTTCATTATTTTCATCAAAATATTCGGTACTTGATATTTCGTTCCCATCATGCACATTATAGTTTGCTCTTATATTTAAGCTATGTTTTTTATCTCCGCCAATGTTGTACATCAATGAAGTATTTAACGAATAATTTAAGAAATCTCTAAGTGCTATTTCAATGTTATGATATTCATTTGAGAACGTATTATCAGCACTCTCCTTGAAAACAAGGTCTGAACTAGAATTAAATTTTCTTTTCCCCAGTTTTCCTCCAACTGTAAAAATCGTTTTGCGATTGGGTCTCCATTCAAATTCAAAATTAGCACCATAGCCTCCAAAATTTCTACTTACTATTCCTTCTTGCTCAACAATTGATAATATTGAGTCAAAAATAGTTTCATTAGTAGCTCTTTTGTATCTGGGCTTTTCTCCTTCTTTATAATTACCTCCGATTGTTAATGATGTTTTTTTATGATTAATATTGACTAGGAAATCACCTCCTAATTGACTAAACTGACCAATTTTGATTCCGGGAACGATTCCCAAATTACTGCCGGTATTAGCATTTATTAGCGCACTAATCCCGCTAAGTCTATTTTTCTTCAGAATAATGTTGATGATTCCACTAACCCCTTCAGCATCGTATCTTGCTGAAGGATTTGTGATTATTTCGATCTCTTGGATAGCAGTTGCAGGAATTAATTTTAAAGCATCTGTAACATTCAAATTTGTTGGTTTATTATCAATTAATAATGTAAAGCTAGAGTTTCCTCTTAAACTTACATTTCCATCAATGTCAACGTTGATGGAAGGTATATTCTCCAATACTTCAACTGCTGATTCAGAAGCAGTTGTGTTTAGATTGCTTACGTCAATTACCTTTTTATCTATTTCATATTTAACAAATGGTTTGTCACTTGTAATAGCAACTTCATCTAATTGGTTGTCGATAGGAAATAAAAGAATTTTACCTAAATCGATACTGCTGTTTTGTGGATGTATTTTTACGGAGTCCATAATTTTTGCAGCGTAACCAATAAATGAAAACCGAATTTGATACATTCCTCCTTTTATATTTTCCAATAAAAACTCACCATTTTTTCCAGAAGTAATTCCTGAAGCTAATTCCATGTTGCGCATACGAAATAATGTAATCGTTGCATATTCCATAGGATTGTTTGAAGATTTATCAATGATTTTACCACTAATTTGGCCTGCAAAATCTCCGTTTCTTCTTTCTGAATTCCTCCCTGAATCAGGTCTTTGAGCATTCAAAAATAGACAACTGAATAACAGGGCTGCAAATAGTGAAACTTTTAGCATTTATAGTTTTTTCTTCGTTTGAGACTACAAAGATAGGATATGGTTTAACGGATGTTTAATATATATGTTGAACGGAACACGATTCATTTTTGTGAAGCCCCCTAATGCTTATCTTAGGTCAAAAATCATAATCATCGATATTTTCATGACCTTCACCTTCACTTTCACTGCCAAACTCATTGTCGCTGTATTCATTTAGGATATCATCGATTTCATCTTGCTGTGATTTCTTTTTTGGGTCTTCATCAAACATTCCTTCTGTTAAGTCAGGAATTTCTTTCGAGGTTTCTTCGGGAGATAACCCAGCTTCTCTTATGCACCTTGGATATCTGGTACCTTCTTTAAAATCTCTTTCTTCAAAAAATTCAACGTAAAAAATCCACATTCTAAGAAAATCATAGAGATATAATATTTTTTCGTTTTTTTCACTTACCATTTCCTCAATAGCGGTAACATTCATCATTCGGGGTCCTTGTTCTTCCCCAAATCCCATGTCCATCAATCCAATTTCTTCACCTTTGTCCCAGTTTTCATCACTCATGTAAAAGGATGCCATTTGGTCTCCTGCAAAATCGAAAGATTCAATAATCATATCGTGCAAGTCTTCAAAGTTTTGAGATCCCAAAATCTCAATATCTCTAAAAACATCCTCTTCGATGTCGGCTACTACTCTAAAAACGTATGTCTTCATTTTAATTGGTTTCTACTGTAAGTCCTAATTCTTTGCCTTTCGCAAGCATAAAGTTATATGCAGCTTCGTAATCATTTTCAATTTCCCCCTCAAGAATAGCTTCTTTTATAGCATCTTTTATGTCTCCGATGAACTTACATGGTTTTAAGTTAAAAGTCTCTATAATGACATCTCCTGAAACGGGTGGTTGCCAATTCCTTATTTTATCTCTTTGTTCGACTTGTTTAATTTTAATTTCAACCTCTGCAAATCGATCTAAATATCTTTTTACTTTCGTTTCATTTTTTGAGGTGATATCCGCTCTGCAGAGCTTCATTAAAGCCTCTAAGTCTTTATCAGCATCAAACAGTAAACGTCTTAAAGCACTATCTGTAACAATTTCTTTGGTAAGTGCGATTGGGCGCAGATGAAGTTGAACCATTTTTTGTACAAACTTCATTTTATGATCTAAAGGTAACTTCATCCTTTTAAAAATTAAAGGAACCATTCTAGCTCCTTTATCTTCATGTCCATGAAAAGTCCACCCTGCTTTTGGATGAAAACGCTTAGTTGGCGGTTTCGCAATATCGTGCAGAATAGCAGCCCATCTCAACCATAAATCATTCGTGTTAGGCAAGATGTTTTCCAAAACTTCTAAAGTATGGTAGAAATTATCTTTATGCGTCTTACCATTTTTATTTTCAACTCCTTGTAAGTTAGCCATTTCAGGGAAAACAATATGTAAGATGCCTGATGAAAATAATGACTTAAAACCGATGGAAGGATGATTTGAAAGAATAATTTTATTCATTTCATCGGTAATTCTTTCTTGAGTGATAATTTTTATTCTATCCTTATTAACTTTCAGGGCTTTGAAAACTTCTGAGTCCATACTGAAATTTAATTGCGAGGCAAAACGCACTGCACGCATCATTCTCAATGGATCATCCGAAAAAGTAATGTCAGGATCGAGTGGAGTTTTAATAATTCGTTCTTCTATATGGTATACTCCTCCAAATGGGTCAATTAAATCTCCATAATTACCTTTGTTTAAGCTTATTGCCATTGCATTAATGGTGAAATCTCTTCTTTTTTGATCATCTTCTAAAGTTCCGTCCTCTACAATTGGATTCCTTGACTGTCGATTGTAAGACTCTTTTCTGGCACCAACAAATTCCAAATCCAATCCTTGGTGATGAATCATAGCAGTTCCGTAGGTCTTAAAATAAGAAACTTTTGTTGCTCCCAGTTTTTCAGCGACTAACTCTGCCAGTAAAATGCCAGAGCCGGCTATTACAAAATCAATGTCTTTACTCGATCTTTCCAGAATTACATCACGAACATAACCACCAATCACAAAAACGGGTTTACCTAATTCTTCTCCGCATTCAGAAACAATTCGAAAGACCTTGTCATGAATTACACTTTGAATTTTCTGTTTATTTTCTGATGATATTGAGTTCACCCTTTAGGCCTATTTTAATTATTGTAGATGGTTCGTTGTTTTTTTCAAAAGCGTCCAAATTTACTACATGGTCTACTGCTTTCAAAATTTCAGGAGCAATGTCTTTAAAATCTTTTGGAGCTTCACTCCCAGCTATATTTGCAGAGGTCGAAACTATCGGGTTTTTAAACCGCTGTATTAATTTCCTGCAGAAATCATCTTTTGTAATCCGTATGGCAATGGATCCATCGTTAGCTACTATGTTTTTTGGTAAATTGATTGCCTCAGGATAAATCACAGTGGTAGGTTTTGTTGCATAGTCTAAGATGTCCCAAACAACTTCAGGAACTTCCCTCACAAAACGATTTAATTTTCGGTCATCATCCAAAAGAATTATCAATGATTTGGAATGTATTCTTTTTTTTATTTCGTAAATTCTATGGATTGCAGCTTCATTCTTTGCATCGCAACCTATGCCCCAAATAGTATCGGTAGGATAAAGAATAATTCCTCCATTTTCTAGTACCGTTAAAACTTTGTTGATCTCTTCTTGCATTGATACAAATTTAGCATGTTATTGTTTAATAACGGCTAATAAAAATTAAATTTACCTTATCAAATTGCTCGAAAACCTTATGAACTAAAGGATATTTATTAACTTCGTTCTATGAGCATTAATCATCTTATCATATTTGTTAAAAATCCAGAACTTGGCAAGGTGAAAACCAGATTAGCTAAAACAATTGGAGATGAAAAAGCTTTGTATATTTATAAGTTGTTATTAGAACAAACTTTCCAGGTCACACTGCCTGTAATGGCTGAAAAGAAATTGTACTACTCCGAATTTGTTCAAAATATGGATCAATTTAATGATTTGGTTTATGAAAAGCATATTCAGAGTGGGGATGGTTTAGGTAATAAAATGTACCATGCTATCAAACATAGCTTTGCTGAATGGGCAGATAAAGTTGTTTTAATAGGAAGTGATTGTTTTGAATTAAATTCAGGAATAATCGAAGAGGCGTTTAAAGCTCTTGAGGAAAGTGACTACGTTCTGGGACCTGCAAAAGATGGAGGCTATTATTTAATTGGCATGAAAGAGCTTAATTTAGAAGTATTTCAAAATAAGGAATGGAGTACCGAAAATGTGTTTTTAGATACTTTATTGGATATTAAAAACCAGGGAAAATCACATTATATATTGCCTACTCTCTCAGATGTTGACGTGGAAGAAGATTTAGGAGATCTAAGAGGATATATTGAAGAATGACGCTTAAAACTGGAGTGACCCTCAGTAAACATGTAAGAATGAATTTAGAACAGATTACTGAATCGGTAAGATTTTTAAGAGGAAAAGGAATTACAGCTCCTCAAATTGGAATTGTTTTAGGAACTGGTTTAGGAAACTTAGTAAAAGAGATAAAGGTTGAATTAGATATACCTTACGAGCAAATTCCAAATTTTCCATTATCAACAGTTGAGTCACATTCAGGTAAGTTATTGTATGGGTTTTTAGGAGGTAAAAAAGTACTCGCTATGCAGGGACGTTTTCATGCTTATGAGGGTTACGCAATGGAAGAGATTGTCTTTCCTATTCGCGTATTAAAACAATTGGGGATTGAGTTGTTATTAATATCGAATGCAGCTGGCGCAATGAACCTTAAATTCAATAAAGGAGAACTGATGTTAATCACAGACCACATAAATAAATTTCCTTTCAATCCTTTGTTAGGAAAAAATGAAAATGATTTAGGTAGTCGATTTCCGGATATGCATGAAGCTTACTCAATTGATTTAGGTAATAAATTGGATGTTATAGCAAAGAGAGAAGGTGTTGTTTTAAACAGAGGAGTATATATATCGGCTGAAGGGCCAATGCTAGAAACACCTGCTGAGTATAGAATGCTCAGGATATTAGGAGGAGATGCAGTTGGTATGAGCACTATTCCTGAGGTTATTGCTGCTCGACATATGGGATTGAAATGTTGCGCTGTTTCTGTGTTAACGGATGAATGTGACCCCGAGAACTTAAAGCCAGTTAAAATAGAGGATATTATTGCGGTGGCAGGAAAAGCAGAAAAGCAGCTAACGAAACTTTTTCTGAGTTTGATTGAAGAGATTTAAGAATATTGAAAACATGAAAAGAATACTTTCTATTATATGGCTATTAATTCCTGTTACTTCTTCCATTCATAATGCACTCTCAAAACGAGTACATCGAAAAAGTAATAGAACACAGGAAAAAGAAAAACATTCAATACAAAGACTCATTAACATCTCCTTTTCATAAGGAGATTGCTAATTTTGATAGCTTAAACTATTTTCTGCCGAATCCAAAATTTAATATTCAAGCAAAATTTATAAAAGAATTTGGGCCAACATTCGACATGTCAACATCTTCTGGAAAGTTGAAAAAATTTCGTTTGTATGGAAAGCTATACTTTAGTTTAGATAGTATTGATTATGTTCTTCCAGTCTACCAGAATTTGAAATTAATGACGAATCCTCTTTATCAAAATTATATCTTTATTCCATTTACAGATTTAACGAATGGAAAAGAAACCTATGGAGGCGGAAGATATATTGAGACTACAAAACCTGATTCAGACGTACTTAACTTAGACTTCAACTACAGCTTTAACCCATATTGCCATTATACAACCGGATATAATTGTCCAATTCCTCCGAAAGAAAATTTTTTAGATCTAAGAATTGAAGCAGGAGAAAAAAATACAAAACGCATTAGATGCTTATTGTTACTTTTTTAATCAACGTCTTGGTTTTTAATTTTAAACACATAAAGTAAGTTCCCACTTCAAAACTTCGTGTTGCTAATGCTAATCCTCTAACAGAAAATACATCGATTAATGTTGTGCTAATCAACACACCTTCGAATGAATAAAGTTTTAAGCTAACCTGCTTATTGAATTCTGTTATGAATTCAAAATTAATATTTGCTCCTTTATTTATTGAATCAATTGAAAACTCAACATATCCAGAAGTTTCAATTGAATTTGGAATTAAGTCATTTTGACTAAAAAATACTACCGGAGTAAGGCTAATTTCATGCAATTCCACTTAATCAAATTTTATACCTCTTTTTTGAATTATTTCAACCACTTCATCTAAATCTTCTTGAGTATCTACAGATATAGCGTGATGGGTAGTATGAGCTACTTTTATTTTACCTCCATTTTCTAGCCACCGCAACTGTTCTAAAGATTCGGATTTTTCCAAACTTGTTTCATTCATTGAAGCAAATTGTTTGATTGCTTTGGGAGTAAAGCCATACATTCCAATATGTTTATAAAAAGCATGGTGTTCTGTCCAATCCTCTTTTTGCACACCTCTAACATGCGGTATTACCTCTCTGCTGAAGTATAAGGCATAATCATTTTTGTCAATTACAACCCAAATATCACTTGAAGATAGAAGTTCTTTTTTATCATGCACAGGTCTTATTAGTGTTGCCATTTCAGTTGAAGGATCGTTAAAACAATCTGCTAATTTTATTAGAATTTCGGGTTCGAGCAAAGGCTCATCTCCTTGGATATTTAGCACAGCATTAAAATCTATATTTAACTTTTTTTGAAGTATGTTGTATGCTTCAACACATCTATTTGTTCCTGTGGTGTGCCCTGCGGAAGTCATTACCACATTTCCTCCAAATCTATTCACTTCTGCTTCTATTCGAGAATCATCTGTTGCAACATAAACGTGTTCCAGGGCCTGTGCTGCTTGTTCATAGACGCGTTGAATCATTGTTTTGCCACAAATATTTTTCAAAGGTTTTCCTTCAAGTCGAGTGGACGCAAATCTAGCTGGTATGATGCCAAGTGTTTTCATTAAATATTTAAGGTGTGTGGGTCATTATTTCTCATTTCAATATGGTTTTTTACTTCCGCCATCTTAAAAGCTAAGGTCGCATAAATCATATCATATTCTCTCAACCATTTCTTAGCACCCGGATGGTTGTCAATAGCTAATCCCATATATTTTAATAAATCAAAATCAAATTCAGTTAACCATTTTATAGCTATTTCGTCTCCTTCACCAGCAGAAATCATTGCCAATAAATGGGGATAACCGTTGTTCATTAACCAATCTTTTCCCTTTACATCGTTTTTTAGTGCATGACAAAAAATACCGAGCTCAGGATAACCATTTTTCATTAACCAATCCAGTATTTTTGAATTTCCAGAAATAGCTTCCCCCCAGGCAATTAATATCTTTGGAGGATAATTAATTGGCTTAATTGAAGACTTTTCAGCTTTATTTTTAGATTTCTTATTTTTACTAAACAACCCCATATTTAATTAGCTCCCTTAATCAGAATTTGTAATATATCCTGTGCCGCTTTACTAATTTTTGTTCCAGGCCCAAAAACAGCGGCAACTCCGGCATCAAACAAAAATTGGTAGTCTTTCTGCGGAATTACACCCCCAGCAATTACCATAATATCTGCTCTGTTTAATTTTTCTAATTCTGCGATTACTTGCGGAACAAGTGTTTTGTGACCAGCAGCTAAAGAGGAAATTCCTAATAAGTGAACGTCATTTTCTACAGCTTGTTTCGCCGCTTCTTCTGGTGTTTGAAACAAAGGCCCAATATCAACGTCAAATCCTATATCAGCAAACGAAGTAGAAACAAC